>JALUXG010000023.1 GCA_027019085.1 Rhodanobacteraceae bacterium
CCGCTCTACAGACGAGGTCAGTGAAATACCTGCCTCAAGGAGCGAACGGCTTCCCCGGGAACGTGATCGGTATAAACCCGGAAGCGGGTGATTGCCAACGTACAAGGAGGCCCGGAAGGGCCGACCGCGATGCGGGTTCATGCGCATAGGTCACGGCTGCCGCCGTTCCCACAACAGCGGAACCACGCTTCTGCAGGCGGCCCGGCAGGGCCGACCAGGGCGCAAGTTCATGTGTCACCGGTCACGGTTTCCGTCATCCCGGGGGCGGAGATCAAACAGCATGGTTGATTGGCGTCCCTCCTGCGACAGGAAATATCACCGCAAACCAGATGTTTATGAGCCATTTGGGCCGTTACTATACCTTTTGGCCTATTGCCCGAAATGTTAACGAAGCTGTAACAATGAGGTTCAGTCATTGTTAAGACTGCCGTGGGGTGACAGTGACGTGTGTGAAGGGGATGAATCACACGCATCGATTTTGCCGTGCGGTACACGAAATGCACACCGGGAGAGCGCCTGTGCGTGCATTTCGCTTTCATCAACATTGCAAGCCCATCTGGGGGAAATCATGAGAAAAGCGCCATTAGCGGCTGCCATCCTTGCCGGGATCGCAGCCAGCATCACCTTCGCTGCACAGGCCGCTCAACCGGCGGCTGCCGGCAAACCGGTTCTGCTTGCCGCACAGGCAGCAGGCGCTGACGCGCAGGATTCGAAGACCAAGTCCGACAACAAGAACGAGAAGGGCAACAAGAAGCCCAGCGAGGAAAAAGCCAAGAAGCTCCAGACCGTGTCGGTCACAGGCACCCTGCTGCAAAGTCCCGAATACCAGTCGATGGTCCCGGTGCAGTCGATCAATGTGGAAACGGCAGCTGCTGCCGGCAATTTCACCACGGCGGACATGATCCAGACCACTTCCATCGCCCTGGGTTCGACCCAGATCAACAACCAGTTCAGCGGCTTCATCGTGGAAGGCGGTACCGGCATTCAGACCATCGATCTGCGCGGCCTGGGCCCGGGCCGCACGCTCGTGTTGCTGGACGGCCAGCGACCCGGACCCGCAGGTACGCGCGGTCAGACGGGCGCAGGCTTTGATCTCAATGTGGTGCCGTCGGTAATCCTCAAGACCATCGACATCGTCAAGGACAGCTCGTCCTCGATCTACGGTTCCGATGCCATCGCCGGTGTGGTTAATCTAATCACCAAGGACAAGATGGAAGGCACGCAGATTCGCACTTCCTTCGGTGTTCCGGCGCACGGTGGTGCACAACAGACGAGTGCATCCATTGGCACAGGATTCAATTTCAAGAATGGCCACATTGTGCTGGCCGCCCAGTTCCAGGAGCAGTTCCCGCTGGCCAACGGTGGCCGCAGCTACCTGAGCTGCCCGCAGGATCGTGTCTGGGGCCAGAACGGGCAGCGGATTGACCGCAAGGACTTCTCGGTCACCGGTGGCACGCCGCTGGGCGGCTGCAGCAATCTGTACGCGAACACCATCATCAACGCTTTCAACTTCAGCCAGAGATACGTCCCCTCGCGCGATGGCAGCACAGTGGGTCCCTTCGCCGGCTACCATCCGCGACCGGTGCCGACACCGACCTATACCAACAACCCCAATGGGGCGTATTACGAGGATCAGCTGAACTTCCCGTTTGCCCTGGACGAGTGGGTGCTCAACCGCAATCGCAACTCCAGCTTCTACGCCAGCAGCCGCTTCCTGTTCAGCAATGACATCGGCTGGACCAACCAGTTCCTGTACAACCACCGGCAGACCAACACACGCGGCTTCCGCCAGTTTTTCCCAATCGTCTATTCCTCGCAATATGGCGGTTATTACCTGCCAGTGATGCCCTATCCGTCAAACAACGAAGTCGTGGTGGACTGGTACTACTTCCGTACCCAACTGGACGGTTGGTTTGGTGATTCGAGCTGGTCATGGAAGGTCAATGCCACGCACAGCCACAACAACGGCACTTATGCCACAACAGGTATCGATGCGCGCAAGAGCGCCGATCTGACCGATCCTGCGAATACTGCAACCACCCTTCCCATCGATTACTTCGACCCGGGCATCCTCAATGGTCAGAAAATGGGCCAGCTGGTCAATGCCGTGGGAATCTATTCCAAGGGGCGCACCACTTACGACCAAAGCACGCTCAATGCAGTGTTCAACGGCGACCTGTTCAGCCTGCCCGCTGGCGTGGTTTCGGCGGCTGCAGGTGTGGAATACCGCCATATCAAGATCGACGACGAACCTTCACAGGCCTCCAAGAATGGCTGGCTTTGGGGCTCCACCTCTGCACAAACCACCAAGGGCTCCGATCACGTCACCGAGGTGTTTGGAGAGGTGGGTGTTCCTGTGCTCAGCGATCTGCCCGGTGTGAAGTCACTGAACCTCGATGTGTCCGCACGTGGCTTCAAATACCAGAGCGTGGGCAAGTTCGATCATGTATGGAAATTTGGCCTGAACTGGGCCGTTAGTGATCACTGGCGCGTACGCGGTACGTTGGGTACGGCCTATCGTGCCCCAGCACTGTACGAGCTGTACCTTGGGAATCAGTCATCATTCGTGGGTCAGCTCAGCATCGACCCTTGCATCCAGTGGGGCACCAGTACCAACACCTTTTTGCGCCAGAATTGTGCCGCGGCAGGTATTCCGAGCACCTATGCGGGAGGCTCGATTTCCGCAACCGTGTTGCAGGGTGGTGGTAAAGGTTTCCTGAAGCCGGAAACTTCGCGCGCCAAGACCGCAGGTATCGTATGGTCACCGAGCGACAACTTCGGCATGGCGCTTGACTATTTTGACGTCAAGATCCAGGGCGAGATAACCACCCTCACTGCCGGTGACATTGTATTCGGCTGCTATGGTCGTCCGGTGTACCCGAATGCTTTCTGTAACCGGCTGACCCGTAACGGGCCGAATGTTTCGGACCCCTATGCGATCACCCAGATACGCGCAACTTACGTCAACATCAACAACGAACGTACACGGGGTTACGATTGGCAGGCCAACTACTTCAAGGACTTCTCCTTTGGGCGTCTGAGTGCCAGCGCCCAGGTCACCTATACGCTGGAAGACAGCCAGCAGTTGTTCAGCACGGCGCAGGCAAGCGGTTTCTCGACGACCAACTTTGTCGGTTACATCGGACGTCCCAAGACCACTGGTGTTGCAGATATCCGCCTGAAGCGAGGCGACTGGACCTATACCTGGCAGGGGACGTTCGTCGGATCTACGCGCAACAAGGACATCAGCAACAAGTTCACCTACTACGGGGTGCCCGCCACGCGGGACATCAAGGCCGGCTGGCAGTTCCGTCATAGTGTGTCAGTGCGTTATGACCAGGACTCCTGGGGCGTGCTCTTCGGCATCCGCAACGTGTTTGACAAGAAGCCTGACCTGGTGTCATCGGGTGTGGCTACGCGCAAGGGTAATGTGCCTTTGGTGGCATCCCAGTACGACTGGTTCGGCCGCACTTACTTCCTGCGGTTCAATTACAAGATCTAAACGTGCAATCCCCAGATGCACTTTTCCAGGCGGCCTCAAGGCCGCCTGTTTTTTTGTGGGTGCCGCGCGGGAAAGGTTCTTTGCGGCTCAATCGCCGAGCAGAGCTGACAGCCTCGCGATGTGCGAGGCTGCGGTTTCGCGGGCGACTTCGGCGTCGGCTTCGGGGTCGCGGCCCTGCCAGTGCAGGTCGGATTCGGGCAATTCCGTGAGGAAGCGGCTGGGCCGGTTGGCGAGCCATTCGCCGAAGCGGCGCGTGCGGGCACTGAAGCTCAGTGTCAGCAGCTCTCTGGCGCGGGTCAGACCCACGTACATCAGGCGCCGCTCTTCCTCTTCGCGGCCTTCCTCCAGCGCGCCTTCGTGCGGCAGGGTGCCGTCCTCGCAGCCGGCGATGAACACGAAGCGGAATTCCAGGCCCTTGGCCGCGTGCAGGGTCATCATGCGCAGGGCATTGCCGGGGTCGTCGCGGTCGGCGTGGCTCAACAGGGCCAGCTGCGCGGCAAGATCGCCGCTGCGTGCGCCGTCGCGGCCCATGGCGCGGAACCAGTCCACCAGCTCGCGCAGGTTGCCCATGCGGCGTTCGCGGGTGGCAGGGTCCGGAGTTTGCGTGGCCAGGTGTTCGGCATAACGGGTACGCGCAAGTACTTCCTCGACCAGGCTGACGGCATTGGCCTGGCTTGCTGACGCGTGCAGCGAGTCGATCAGTTGCACGAATCCGGCCAGTGCGGCCGCTGGACGCGAAGCGAGCCCTTTCAGCACCGCATCGCTGCGGGCGGCATCGAGCATCGACTGGTGCCGGGACTGCGCCAGCTGACCGAGTTTCTCCAGCGTGGTGGCGCCGATCTCACGGCGTGGGCAATTGACCACGCGCAGGAAGGCCGCATCGTCGGAAGGATTGGCGAGCAGGCGCAGGTAGGCCAGCACGTCCTTGACCTCGGCGCGATCGAGGAAGGACAGTGCGCCGGACAGGTGATAGGGCACGCGGGCCAGCCGCAGCGCCTTTTCCAGCGCCCGGGCCTGGTGGTTGCCGCGATACAGGATGGCGAACTCGTGCCAGCGCGCGCGATGTTTTTGCGCCAGGTGGGCGACGATGGCGGCGATGCGTTCGGCCTCGTGCGCAGGGTCCTGGCATTCGAGCACGCGGATGCCAGGACCTTCGGGCAGTTCGCTCCACAGTTTCTTCACGTGCACATGCGGGTTGTGCGCGATCAATGTGTTGGCCGCATGCAGGATGCGACGCGTACAGCGGTAATTCTGTTCCAGCTTGATGACCCGCAGAGCCGGCCAGTCCTGCCCGAGCTGCTCGATGTTGCCGGGGTTGGCGCCGCGCCAGGCATAGATCGACTGGTCGTCATCGCCCACGCAGGTGAAGGCGCCACGCGGCCCGGCTAGTGCCTTGAGCAGGCGGTACTGGGCGTCGTTGGTGTCCTGGTATTCGTCCACCAGCAGGTAACGCAGGCGCTCTCTCCAGGCGGCGCATGCGTCTTCGTCGGATTCCAGCACGCCAAGCGGCAGGCGGATCAGGTCGTCGAAGTCCACCGCGTTATAGGCGGCCAATCGTTGCTGGTAGCGTTCATAAATACCTGCGGCTTCAAGCTCGCGCGCACCCCGCGCAGCCGCCATCGCCTCTTCCGGCGTCCGCCCGGCGTTCTTGGCCTGCGAGATCAGGTTCTTCAACGCCCATAGCGCATCGGGCTTGATGCCGGCCGGCGCCAGTTCCTTGACCAGGGCGCCGCTGTCGTCGGCGTCGAGCACCGAGAAGTTGCGCCGCAGCTGCGCGCGTTCGTGTTCGATGTGCAGGAATTTCAGGCCCAGTGCATGGAAGGTGCAGACCGTGAGCGCCTGCGCGGACTCGGTGGGGACCATTTTCGCCACGCGTTCGCGCATTTCGCGCGCGGCCTTGTTGGTGAAGGTGATGGCGGCGATCTTGCCCGGTGGCATGTGCCGGCGCGCGATCAGGTAGGCGATTTTCTCGGTGATGACGCGGGTCTTGCCGGAGCCGGCGCCGGCCAGCACCAGCAGCGGTGCATCACAGGATTCGACGGCTTCGCGTTGGGGCAGGTTGAGCATGCAGTCGTCGCGGGCAGCAAGGCGGCAGGGCGCCGGGAGGATACCAGAGCCTAGCGCGGACCAGGCGCACAGCGCATGCGACGTGTGCACGCTACACTGCTGCGACCCTGACCTGTACAGATGACACCCACCGCACTCCGATGGCCAAGCTGTATTTCTATTTTTCGACGATGAACGCCGGCAAGACCACCACGTTGCTGCAAAGCGCCTACAACTATCACGAGCGCGGGATGCGCACGCTGATCCTGATCCCGGCGCTGGATGACCGTTACGGCGAGGGCGTGGTGGCCTCGCGCATCGGATTGAAGGCCCATGCACGGCGTTTCGCCGCCGACGCCGATCTGCTTCAGATCGTGCGCGAAAACGTCGCCGAATGCGGTCCTTTGCACTGCGTTCTGGTGGACGAGGCGCAGTTTCTGAACCGTGCGCAGGTCTGGCAGTTGAGTGACGTGGTCGATGTGCTGGGCATACCGGTGCTGGCCTACGGCCTGCGCACGGATTTTCGAGGCGAACTGTTCGAAGGCAGCCAGCACCTTCTGGCCTGGGCGGACAACCTCGAGGAAATCAAGACCATCTGCCACAGTGGCCGCAAGGCGAACATGGTGGTGCGAGTGGACGAGCAAGGCCGCGCGGTGCGCGACGGACCGCAGGTGGAAATCGGTGGCAATGACCGTTACGTGTCGGTGAGCCGCGGCGAGTTCAAGAAGATCATGTCCGGCGATGGCCAGGTCGAGTTGCAGCAGTCCGTGTTGCCGCTTGACGAGCGGACGCAGGGTTGACCGGATTTGCGTTCCGTGTCGATTTTCCAGCCCGTGCATCGCCCACCCATGTGCGCGCACGAGTCGGCCTCGCAGGCGTGCACGGGCAGCGAGCTGACGCAGGAGCTTCACTGAAGAGTCCCGCATGTGCCGGGCCGACGGAATGGTCAGCGTGGACTGCCGCTCAGTGCTGGCAGGACCGACACCAGAAGGTGTTGCGCTGGCCGATCATGCGGCTGCTGATCGGCGTGCCACAGGTGCGGCAGGGTGCGCCATCGCGGCCATAGACCGTCAGCTCCTGTTCGAAATAGCCCGGTACGCCATCCGGCGCGATGAAGTCGCGCAGCGTGGTTCCGCCGCGTTCGATGGCGCGGGCGAGGATGCGCTTGATCTGGTTGGCCAGCACCACGTAACGCGTGCGCGAGATGCGGTCTGCGGCGCGTGCCGGGTGAATGCCGGCGGCGAACAGGGCCTCGCTGGCGTAGATGTTGCCGACACCGACAACCACCCCCTGATCCATGATGAACGATTTCACCGCGCCGCGCCTGGAGCGTGAACGCTGCCATAGCAGGTCGCCATCGAAGGCACCGGACAGCGGTTCGGGTCCCAACCCGCCCAGCAGGGGGTGCACGGTTCCGGGCGCCTGCCACAAAAGGCAGCCGAACCGGCGGGGATCGGTAAAGCGCAGCATGCGTCCGGAATCGAGCAGCAGGTCGACATGGTCGTGCGGACCGGCTGGCACATCGGCATCGAGCACGCGCAGCACGCCGGACATGCCCAGGTGCAGCAATGCGCTGCCGGCGCCGGTACCGATCAGCAGATACTTGGCGCGCCGCGAGACGGCGTCGATGCGCTGTCCCGGCAGGGACGAGCGGATGGTCTCGGGTATCGGCCAGCGCAGGTCCGGTCGGCGCAGGCGGACGGTTTCAACGCGTCGACCCAGCAGATGCGGCGCAATACCGCGACGGGTGGTTTCGACTTCGGGCAGTTCGGGCATGCAATGCTTATGCGTCCAGATGGCTGGCAATGCAAGCCATCGATGATGGCATCCTCAGGCTGTGACCTTTCACCCATGCGCAGGGGATTCGCTCCGCAGTACGCTCGGACAATGCCACATTGGCACAGGTGTCCTTCCCTTCCCCAACATGACCTGGAGCATACCCATGCGAACACTGGCTTCCTTGGCGGTCGTCACCGCCCTGTGCCTTGCCGCCGTACCCGCTAGCGCGTTGGCCAAAAACGATTCGGCGGCATCGTCCGCAGCCACGTCCGCAGCTTCCAGGGTCAAGGATCAGCAATCGGTCACCAACGGCAGCGTCACCGTTGAAGGCCAGCGCATCGACTACAAGGCCGTGGCCGGCACCATCGTCCTGTACGGCAAGGGCGATCACGAACATACGCCCACTGTCAGCATGTTCTACGTGGCCTATTTCAAGAAAGGTGCGGCGGCATCGAAACGACCGATTACCTTTCTCTACAACGGCGGTCCCGGTTCGGCCTCGGTATGGCTGCACATGGGCGCCTTCGGTCCGCGCCGCGTGGTTACCGCCGACCACACGCATACCCCGCCCGCGCCCTACCGGCTGGTCAACAACGACTACAGTCTGCTCGATGCCAGTGACCTGGTATTCATCGATGCGCCTGCCACCGGATTCTCGCGCCTCATCGCGCAGGCCAAGGACCCGGCCAAGCGCGCCGAGCTGCTGAAGAAACGCGGCAAGAAATTCTTCAGTGTGGACGGCGACGGCCAGGCTTTCGCCCAGTTCATCACGCGATTTCTTTCAAGGTACGGACGCTGGAACTCGCCCAAATACCTGTTCGGCGAAAGCTACGGCACCACGCGTTCGGCGGTGCTTGCCAACATCCTGGAGAATGATGATTCGGTCGACCTCAACGGTGTGATGCTGCTATCGCAGATCCTGAGTTTCGACAACAGCCCGGACGGCCCGCAGCGCAACCCCGGCGTCGACCAGGCGTATTTCCTGGCCCTGCCGACCTATGCCGCGACGGCGTGGTATCACCACAAGCTGCCGACGCAACCGGCAGACTTCAAGGCATTCATCGCCAAAGTCGAGCAGTTTGCCCTGGGTCCGTATGCCGAGGCCCTGCGCGCCGGCGCCAACCTCGATGCCGCGCGCAAGCAGGCCATCGCCGAGCAACTTCATCAGTTCACCGGGCTGCCCACTGCCTACTGGGCGAAAGCCGACCTGCGCGTCAGCGGCCCGATGTTCGAACATGAACTGCTCGGCGCCAGCAACGACACCACGGGCCGTCTGGACACCCGCTTCATGGGCCCGAGCATGGACCCGATGAGCAAGAACGCGCAGTACGATCCGCAGGGCTCGGCAATCAGTTCAGCCTACGTCTCCACCTTCAACGACTACGTGCGCAAGAACCTGAAATTCGGCCAGAACATGCGCTATCGCCTGTTCGCCGGCTTCAACCACTGGGACTTTTCGCACAACGGCAGCCAGCGTTCCTTGAACGTGATGCCCGATCTGGCCGATGCGATGAAGGCCGACCCGAACCTCAAGGTGATGGTCAACGGTGGCTACTTCGATCTCGCCACGCCGTTCTTTGCGGCCGAGTATGAACTCAGTCACCTGCCGATCCAGCAGCGCCTGCACAAGAACATCTCGATGCACCTGTACCGTTCCGGGCACATGGTCTACGCGCACCTGCCGTCGCTGAAAAAACTGCACGACAACGTCGTCAAGTTCATTCATGCCACCGACCACGGCGGCTGATCCAGGCGCTTGCTGCCCGTTCCGGGATCGTGTGCGGCGTGACATCCCGCGCACGATCCCGCCCAGTCACGGCTCCCGCCGTTCGAAGCCGCGCCCCGCTTTTGTAGGAGGCCCGGAAGGGCCGATCGTGATGCCCGGCGTGGCCGACCAGTCACGGCTTCCGCCGTTCCCACAACAGCGAAGCCGCGCCCCGCTTTTGTAGGAGGCCCGGAAGGGCCGATCAGAATGCCCGGTGTGCCAACCAGTCACGGCTCCCGCCGTTCCCACAAGAGCGAAGCCGCGCCCCGCTTTTGCAGGAGGCCCGGAAGGGCCGATCGGAATGCCCGGTGTGCCGACCAGTCACGGCTTCCGCCGTTCCCACAACAGCGAAGCCGCGCTCCGCTTTTGCAGGAGGCCCGGAAGGGCCGATCGGGATGCCCGGTGTGCCGACCAGTCACGGCTTCCGCCGTTCCCACAACAGCGAAGCCGCGCTCCGCTTTTGCAGGAGGCCCGGAAGGGCCGATCGGAATGCCCGGTGTGCCGACCAGTCACGGCTTCCGCCGTTCCCACAGGAACAGTGCCGCGTTCATGCAGGACGGCGGTCATGCGGTTTTGGCCGACTGCAGGCAGTGGGCATCGCTTACAAACCCATGCGGTGCCGAGGACTTATGCATCTGCCGAGTTGAGCGCATGCTAGCCGCATGGGCATGAGCACATCTCGATCCGGATACCAGGCCTTGCGCAAGGGTCGACAATCCGAACGGGGTCGTGTGTATCTGCTCACTTTCGTCACCTGCAAGCGGCGGCGCTGGTTCGAGGATCCTGCACCTGCGCATATCGTGGCGCACCTCTTCAATGCACCCGATGTATGGCGCGGCAACTGCGTCGATGCCTGGGTACTGATGCCAGACCACGCACATGTATTGTTCGCACTGGAGACCGACGAGGCCCTGCCGACTGTTGTGGCACGTCTCAAGGCGGTGACGGCCCGGGAGGCGAACCGCGTGCTGCATCGCAGCGGCCCCTTCTGGCAAGGCGGTTTCCATGACCATGCCTTGCGCACCGACGAAAGCCGCGAACGGGTTGCCCGCTACATTATCGCCAATCCGATGCGAGCGGGACTGGTGGAGGACCCGTGGCAGTGGCCGTACTGGAACAGCCGCTGGATCGACGGGCCTCAGGACCTGGCGTGATTATACGACAGGATGCGCGGGTGGACCGATTGCGTTTGCTCTGTGTGTCGGACCCGGTCACGGCTCCCGCCGTTCCCACAACAGCGAAGCCGCGCTCCGCTTTTGTAGGAGGCCCGGAAGGGCCGATCGGGATGCCCGGCGTGGCCGACCAGTCACGGCTTCCGCCGTTCCCACAACAGCGAAGCCGCGCTCCGCTTTTGTAGGAGGCCCGGAAGGGCCGATCGGAATGCCCGGTGTGCCGACCAGTCACGGCTTCCGCCGTTCCCACAAGAGCGAAGCCGCGACCCCGCTTTTGCAGGAGGCCCGGAAGGGCCGATCGGGATGCCCGGTGTGCCGACCAGTCACGGCTTCCGCCGTTCCCACAACAGCGAAGCCGCGCCGCGCTTTTGCAGGAGGCCCGGAAGGGCCGATTGGGATGCCCGGCGTGGCGGACCAGTCACGGCTTCCACCGTTCCCACAACAGCGAGCCGCGCCCCGCTTTTGCAGGAGGCCCGGAAGGGCCGACCACGGGATCGATCACTGTCTCGTTGCCCCCTCCACCCTGACGGGGGCATCGCGGGTAAGAAGGGCTTCGATGCGGTTGCGGTTGCCGGGGTCGGTTTCGCCGTGGAAATGGATCGTGCCGGCGACGCGGGTGGCGATGGCGATGCCGTCGCGGTAGAGGATGCGTGCACCGTTGACGGCGGGAACTTTATCGCCGGTCAGGACGGTGCCCACGAGGTTCAGGGGGTCGGTGCCGCGCAGGCACACCAGCGTGCCTGCGGGTTCGCGCCGACGCAACTGGCGCAGCAGGTCCACGGCCTCGGGCAGGGCGAACTGCTCACCGGTGAGGCCTTCCACGAAACGCCCGCCGCGCAGTTCGCCGCGCGCTTCCATGCGCCGGAAGATCGGTACCAGCCGCCGCCAGGGCGGCAGCCACGCGGCCTCGCGTTCGAGCAGCTTCCAGGCCACCACGCCGTAGCGGCGCAACAGGGTGCGGGCAATATGCTCCAGGGCCTGCGGGGCGCGGTCCAGGTCCTCGTCGGTGGGTGCTTCCACGCGCGACCAGCGGCCGGCGTCGGCGATGCCCGCGAGCAGGCGGCGGCGCACACGACGGTGGCGCTGCCGACGGCTGTCCGGCACCAGCAGGGCGCGCAGTCCCGCGAAGCTGTCGGCGGTGACGCGACCGCTGGCGACCAGCTCGGCCAGGGCGTTTTCCAGTTCCACCTCGAGCAGCCGGGTGTGCTCGGCCAGTTCGTCGAAGAACAGCGCGCCGCGCGTCTCCAGCGCCTCGTCCACCGCCTGGGCGCGCGAGGAAATCCGCGTGGCGTGGCGCGTTGTGTCCTCGCTCGCCGCGTGCATCCACAGTGCACGCGTGCGGCGCGAGAGCAGCACGATCGGGGTGGCCTGCAGTGGACCGCGTGCGGGTCGTTCACCTGGCGCATCACGCAGACGCATCCAGACGCAGCGCCCTGCACGGCATTGCGCGTCCAGCCAGGCCGGTTCGTAGTCGCGGATGCGCGCGGGCAGCAGGGCCGACTCCCAGGCCCCTGCCGCGGCCTCGTAACCTTCCAGTTGCGCCAGCACCGCGTCCAGTGCATCGGGACCGCGCAGGCGCGCATCCGGTGCGACATGCTGCCACTCGAACAAAAAGCGCATGAAGTCACGGCGCTTGACCGGCGCAATGGCACGGCGCAGGCGCGAGAGCGTGTAGCGGTGGATGCGCGCCAGCAGATGGCGTTCGCACCATTCCTCGTCCGAGGCACCTGGCGTGAAGTGCCCGCGCATCACCGTGCCCTCGCGCTCCAGTGCCCCCAGCGCGGCCGTGATCGCCTCGGGCAGAACACCCAGATCGGTGGCCAGCGTGGCGACACAGGCCGGACCCAGCCCGCCGAGCCGTGCACGTACCAGCTCCACGCAGGCGTCGGCATGGTCCCAGGATACGGCGGCGCATGCGGCGGGCGCGACGATGGGCGGGCAAAGCCCTGCCCCGGGATGCACGGCCTGCCATGCCGGCAGGCGCTCGGCGGCAACCCACAGCGCGCAGCCATCGTTCAGGTGCAAGCGCGTGGCTCGCGCATCGGCGGCCAGCGCTTCGAGACGGTGCGTCCAGCCGGGTTCGCGTTCGAGATCACCTGCGGTGACTGTGCCCAGCGCCATCAGTGCATCGTGCATCTCGTTGGCATCGCGTACTTCGGGCCAGACTTCGGCGCGTACCGCGGCGATGGCCTCGGGGTCCAGTGCGGCCAGGTCGTCGGGGCTGTCAGGGTCCAGCCAGCGTCGGTTCTGCACCGCGCGGGTGCGGCGCTCTTCCAGCGGCGCATCGTCGAGGAACGCGTACGGCGCGGCATTGAGCACGCCTGCGGCCAGTGGCGAAGGTGCCGGCAGGTCGCGTGCCAGCATGCGGATCGCGCCGGATTCGAGGCGCCGCAGCAGGGCCAGGAATCCGTCCACGTCCATGGCCTCGCGCAGGCAGTCGTGCAGGGTCTGTGCCACCAGCGGATGGTCGGGGATTTCGCGCTCGCCGACGATATTCTCCAGACACGCGACCTGGTCGGGAAACACGCTGGCCAGCAGATCCTCGCTGCGCATGCGCTGGATCGGCGCGGGCACCTTGCGGCCGCCCTGCATGCGCGGCAGCGCCAGCGCGGTGGTGGCGTTCCAGCGCCAGCGCACGGGGAACAGCGGCGCGTCGAGCAGGGCCTGGGTCAGCACATGTTCGGCGCTGCCCGAGTGCAGGTAGCGGGCCACCTCCGCCAGCGGGAAGCTGTGGCTGGTCGACAGCGAGAGCACGATGGCATCCTCGCTGGCTGCGGCCTGCAGCTCGAAGTTGAAATTGCGGCAGAAGCGCTTGCGCAGGGCCAGCCCCCAGGCGCGATTGATGCGACTGCCATAGGGTGAATGGATCACCAGCTGCATGCCGCCGGACTCGTCGAAAAAGCGTTCCATGACCAGGGTGTCGTGCGTCGGCAGCGCGCCCAGCACGGCGCGCGCGCCGCCCAGGTAATCGGCGATCTGCGCGGCAGCACCCTCGGGCAGGTCGAGAGTGTCCGCAAGCCATTGCCGGGCGGCATCATGGCCGCCATCGGCGAACTGTGATTCCAGGCTGGCGCGCAGGCGTGCCACGCCCGCGGACAGTTCGTCGCTGCGGCCGGGCGCCTCGCCGATCCAGAACGGGATGCTGGGGCGCTGGCCCTGTGCGTCCTCCACGCGCAGCCGGTCGCGTTCGACACGCAGCACGCGGTAGCTGTGATTGCCGAGCTGGAAGATGTCGCCGGCCATGCTCTCGATGGCGAAATCCTCGTTGACGGTGCCGATCAGGCTGCCTTCCGGTTCCAGTTCCACCCAGTAGTCGGCAGTGTCGGGGATGGTACCGCCCGAGGTCAGCGCAGTGAGGCGCGAGCCACGCCGAGCGGATAGCCGCTGGTGCACGGCATCGCGGTGCACCAGAGCCGCACGTGCGCCGCGACGGGTGGTGAAGCCCTCGGAGAGCATGCGCAGCACGGCGTCAAAGGCTTCGCGCGCAAGAAGGGCGTAGGGCTGTGCGTGGCGTACCAGGTCGAACAACGCCGCCTCGTCCCAGTCCCGGCAGGCGACTTCGGCCACGATCTGCTGCGCCAGCACGTCGAGCGGCGCCTGCGGCAGGCGCAACGCGTCCAGTTCGCCGCGGCGCACGCAGTCGAGCAGCGCCGCACATTCCACGAGATCGTCGCGCGATACGGGGAACAGGCGCCCGCGCGGGGTACCACCCAGGCTGTGTCCGGAGCGTCCCACGCGTTGCAGGAAGGCGGCGATGGAACGCGGCGAGCCGACCTGGCAAACCAGTTCGATGTCGCCGATGTCGATGCCCAGCTCAAGCGAGGCGGTGGCCACCAGGACGCGCAGTTCGCCGTGCTTGAGGCGACGCTCGGCGTCCAGCCGGTGTTCCCGTGACAGGCTGCCGTGGTGTGCGGTCACCGCGTCCTCGCCCAGGCGTTCGCCCAGCGCGCGCGCCAAGTGCTCGGCCATGCGCCGGGTATTGACGAATACCAGCGTGGTGCGGTGCTCGCCGACCAGCACGGCAATGCGGTCGTAGACCAGCCCCCAGGCATCGCCCGAGAGCACCGCCTCAAGAGGCACCGGTGGCAGCTCCAGTGCCAGGTCGCGTGCGCGGGTGTAGCCCAGGTCAACGATCGTGCAGCCGGTGTGCGCCGGGTTGCCTGCCGCTGATGCGTTGCGCTGCGACGCCCCGTCATTGACGGCCGAAAGTGGTCCGCAGGCATCGCCGAGTGGCGCGAGGGCCGGGGTAGCCCCCGACCCGACCAGGAAACGCGCCACCCGCTCGATCGGGTGTTGCGTCGCCGACAGCCCGATGCGCAACAACGGTCGCTGGCACAGCGACGCGAGCCGTTCCAGGCTCAGCGCCAGATGGGCGCCGCGCTTGGAGCCGGCCACGGCATGGATCTCGTCGACGATCACCGTGCGCGTGCTGCCGAGTACGCTGCGGCCCGATGCCGAACCCAGCAACACGTACAGCGATTCGGGCGTGGTCACCAGGATGTGGGGTGGCAGCCGGCGCATGGCCGCTCGTGCGCGCGGCTGGGTATCGCCGGTGCGTACGGCCGTGCGGATGGCCACATCCGGAAATCCGCGTGCCGCCAGTTCGGCGCGGATACCCTCGAGCGGTTCCTCGAGGTTGACGTGGATGTCGTTGGACAACGCTTTCAGCGGCGAGACATAGACCACCTGGGTGGTATCGGGCAGCGTGCCACCGTGGGCCAGGGCCTGGCGTACCAGCGCATCGATGGCGGCCAGGAAGGCGGTGAGTGTCTTGCCCGAGCCGGTGGGTGCCGCGACCAGGGTCGGGCGGCCGTCCCGGATCGAGGGCCAGGCCGCGGTCTGCGCCGCGGTGGGCGCATCGAATCGTGACCGGAACCAGGCGGCGACGGCCGGATGGAAGTCTTCGGGAACGAAAGTGCGGTCGGTGGGGCTCACCGAAGCCATTCTACGGCCCTGCCGTCGCAGGCTTCGAGACGACGGGCGTCCTGCCGCGCCAGGTCCAGTCCGGCACGACAAAGCGCGCGGGGCAGTTGTCCTGCGGAATCGGCGCGTTCATCAGCGCATCGCCCTGCGGGAAGCGACCGAGCGCCTTGCGCGGCACGGTGATCCAGAGCTGGGCGAGCAGTACACGGCCGTGCCGGCCCTTGCCGCAGCGCAGCTGCAGTGCACGCGGCGCGCGGGCATGAAAGGTCTTCCGGAAGACGGCGACGACCTGTGCACGACGCACCTCATGCCCGCGTGCACGGCGTTCGAGGTAGCGCCCAAAGGCGCTGTCCACCACCGCCTGGCGCATGTGCAGCGCGGTGCGGAAGAACGCCTCCGCGTCATAGCCGAAGCATTGTGCATGCTTCTCGTATTCGTGTCGCAGCAGGCTGAACGGAAGATGCGGCATCAGCTCGTCCAGCGTCCGGCGTGTGCCGGGTACAAGATCCAGCGGATGCGTGTCGCGCGGATAGAAGGCGCAACCCTTGCGCCACCATGCCGGGGCGGGAATGTTACGCCGCACGAGGGACATCGGACGCGAAGGCCACAGTCCGTGCAGCCCGATCAGAGCACCTTCGGGCTGGTCCGGCAGGCAGTGTTCGACACGGCAGAAACCCGGCTGCCAGGTCAGCGCAAAGGTGTAGTGGCCGAAATCCCCGTGCCGAGACGGAATGATCGGTGCCTTGCCGAGGGCGCAGGCTTGCGCAGGCAACAGAAGCAGGAGAAAGAGAACGAACAGGCGATCGGTGCGCATGACGGAACCCGGGGCAGGAGACGGCAGGCAAGGCGCAGATGCGCCGCCCAAGCATACACCGAGGGTCCGCGCATGCCGCGCAGCATGAGCCTGTGCGCAGAAATGCCTACCATGCCGCGGCGGAGGGTATCTATACTGGGACGCAGCGGTCTTGTGCAACGAACCCGGATCTGGCTCGAAGAATCCTGCCGAGAGGTGACAGGCGCTGTCCATGAATTTCACCGCACTGCCCGACTTTCTCGCCATCGGCGGCCTGGTCCTTGCCTTTGCCGCCTTGCTGCGGCGTGCGCGGCAGACCCGGCTGCAGTACTGGCTCGTGGGTTGGGTGCTGTTGCTGGTGCACATCCTGGGACAGTTCATCAGCCAGAACACCGACGATCCGGTATCGACCATCGCCCTCACCCTGGCCGTGGCCATGTTGCTCTACGCCTGTGCAGCCTTCATCTGGGCCAGCCAGGACAGCCGCCGGCAGCTTCGCTGGCATGGCCTGCTCCAGGCCATGCTCACCGTGACCCCCGACGCCCTGATGTACGCGGCGGTGATCTACGCCATGGCGCAGGTGTGGATATATGCCGCGCTGACGATCGCGGGCCTGGTGACGGCGCTGATCTGGTACCGCGATGGAAGGCGGCACGACGAGCGACGCAAGCGCGGTCTGCAGGCTGCCGCCCTGATCGGCGCATACGGTGTCCAGGCCGTGCTGTTGGCCAGGGGCAAGGGCGATTATGCGATCAACTGGTCGCTGTTCTGGCATTACCTGGTGGCCGCGCTGTATTTCCGCATGTCCTCGGACCACAAGGGGGTCGGCGTGCGCTTCACGACCTGGAGCTTTGTCGCCTGGGCGCTGGTATTCCCGGTCAGCGTCATCATGGACATGATGTGGCCACATGCGCACGTGGACAATGAAGTATGGAACCTTCCCAAGTTCCTGGTGGCCACGGGCCTGATCTTCACCCTGCTCGAGGAACAGATGGCCCAGTCCGAATACGCGGCATTGCATGACGACCTGACCGGGCTGCCCAACCGCCGTCAATTCATGTTGAGCCTGCGCGAAGCCGTGCGCGCGGGTAACCGCATGAAGGCGCAGCCTGGGGTGCTGGCCCTGCTGGTGATCGATCTTGACGATTTCAAACGTGTCAATGACACGCATGGCCACGTGATCGGCGATGCGTTGCTGCGCGGCATCGCGCAACGGTTCCGTGGCAGGCTGCGCAAGGTCGACACCCTGGCCCGTCTCGGCGGGGACGAATTTGCCGCCATACTGCCGTGTGTGCCGGATCGTGCCACTGCGCAACGGGTCGTGGAGAAGTTGCATGCCTGTCTGCAGGAACCGTTTGTGTTCGGTGACCTGCAACTGAGGATGGAGGTCAGCATCGGGATGGCCGTCTGCCCCGAGGATGCGACCGACGAAGTTCGCCTGTATGCTTTTGCCGACCACGACATGTATCGTCACAAGCCGGATCTTCGGCGCGTGGTGGCTCCGGGTCAGATGCGACTGGAACCGTTCGATCCGGGTCCCATCAGGGGGTGAGCCAACGCTGCCGTCGGCGCGACGCGCGGTCGGCCACACATGGGCGAGCGCATGAAGGTTATTCCCATCGACAAACTTCAACCGGTCCTTGTCACCGGCGCGACCGGCTACGTGGCCGGCTGGATCGTCAAGCGGCTGCTCGATGCCGGTGTCACGGTGCATGCTGCGGTACGCGAGCCCCGGCGCGAGGACAAGGTCGCGCATCTCAAGGCGCTGGCCGCCGATGCACCGGGCAAGTTGCACCTGTTCGCTGCCGACCTGCTGCAGGATGGGTCGTATGCCGCGGCCATGGCCGGATGCGGCATCGTTTTCCACACCGCCTCGCCCTTCACTTCGCAGTTCGCCGATCCGCAGAAGGATCTGGTTGACCCGGCCGTGCAGGGTACGCGCAACGTGCTCGACGAGGCCAAGCGCAGCGACAGCGTACGGCGCGTGGTGCTGACCAGTTCCTGTGCGGCGATCTACTGCGACGCCATCGACTGTGCACGTGCGCCCGGGGGCCGGCTGGACGAGACGGTCTGGAACACCACCGCCTCGCTCGATTACCAGCCGTATTCGTATTCCAAGACCGCGGCCGAGCGCAGCGCCTGGGACATTGCGCGTGCGCAATCGCGCTGGCAACTGGTGGTGCTCAATCCCTCGCTGGTGGTCGGGCCTGCACTGCAGGCGCGGCCGACTTCGGAGAGCTTCCGCATCGTGCAGTCGATGGGTGATGGCACCCTGCGCATGGGTGCGCCGCGGGTCGGCTTCGGTGCGGTCGACGTGCGCGATCTCGCCGATGCGCACCTGGCTGCGGCCTTCCTGCCGCATGCTTCGGGGCGCAACATCGTGTCCGCCCATGAAACCGACCTGCTGGCCATGGCCAGGACCCTGCTGCCGCGCTTCGGCAAGGCTTATCCGATACCGCGGCGCGCCATGCCCAAGTGGAAGACATGGCTGTTCGGCCCCCTGCTGGACCGCACTATCACGCGCAGATTTGTCACCCGCAACGTTGATGTCCCGTGGCGGGCGGACAACAGCAAGGCGATCCGTGAGCTTGGCCTTGCCTACCGGCCGCTTGAGCAGTCCATGCAGGACATGTTCGAGCAGATGATTGGCAGCGGCATGCTGCCGCAACGCCGGCCTTTGCAGGACCCGAGGCGGGTAACGTGATCCCGCCTCACTCTGCGTTCAGGGCACCAGGGTGACCCGGGTGCGCGGGTTCGGGTTGCCGAAGACGAAGATGTAGACGTTGTATGGACCGTAAGTCTGCGGTGCGATGCCGCGCTCGTAGTAGAGCAGTTCCTGGCGCGAAAGCTGACCGCTGCCATCCAGGTCCGCGTCAGTGAAATGCAGGCGCAGGTCTTTCATGTCCCGGGGAATCTCGGCCCGGCTCAACACGCCGTTGTGGTCGCGGTCAAGCTGGCTGAAGAAGTAGACCTTGCGTTCCGTGCTTACGATTTTCGCGCCGGGCATGTTCCCGACCGTGGGCGATACGGAAAGTTTGGCCGGCATGGCATCGACGGGTGTGGCTGCGCCGACAGGCAGCGCCGTGACGGCCAGAACGAGGGGGGTGAAGGCGATGTAGCAACGGATGTTCATGGCATGACCTCCGGATGGAGTCGCGCAGGGCGCGTTGCCAGTGTCCGTCCACGTGCCATCCGGGCGGGGTCGCGCCGGCGCGTGCTTGAAGCTTCCCGCACATATCGGGAAGCCGGAATTCACGCTACGCCGATCTGCATGTCCGCGCAACGCCGGGGCATGGATTTCAGGCCGCTATCTCCGCCACGCCGAGACGCTCCGGTTCTGCATGTGCAGGTGCCACGACAAGGGCAGCGGTCAGGCACAAGGGATTCAGCTGGCTGCAGATCGACCCGCAAGAGCACGGGCAAAGCGCTGCAGTCCGGCCCACTGCTGTCCGAAGAAGCCTTTCTCGTTGTCGGCATCGATGGCCGGATCATCGACGCCGCAAGGGTGTGCTTTCTCACCATACAGCGCGGTACCGAACAGGATGTCCCAGATCGGGAACACCAGCGCGAAATTGCAGTTGTGCAGGTGCGGTCGTTCGGGGTCGATGCGCATGTGATGCAGCCGATGGTAGGCCGGATCGACCAGCAGCTTGTCCAGCACCGGACCGAAGCGCACGCGCACATTGGCATGCGAGAAAATCTGTACCAGGTCACCGAGCACGATCAGCAGTGCATAGTCGACCGGTTGCACGCCGATCAGGAACGCGACGCCGGTGATGATGAGGATCTCGAACAGGTCGTCCAGGTAATGGTCGCGATCGTTGGACCAGCAATTGAGCTGGCGCTGGCTGTGGTGCAGGCTGTGCAGCGCCCACCACCAGGGCACAGCGTGCTGCAGGCGGTGGATCAGGTAGTAGACCAGGTCGAAGATGGCGAAATAGATCAGGAACTGGACGATGTCGTGGTCGCGCAGCACCGGTGCCAGCTGAGCCAGGGTGACCAGCGCATCCGGGCCGTTGCCATGACTGCCGTCGGTCAGCGTGCCGATCCAGTACACGAACGGTTGCAGCATCAGGTAGGTGAAGATCGGCATCACGCCGAAGTATTTCAGCAACGTGTAGAAACGGTCGATGCGCGCGTAGCGACGGTTCGTCCAGTGTTCGCGCGGGATCCAGCCTTCCATGGGGCGGAAGACGAGCACGATGCAGGCCACTTCGGCCGCGCTGATCATCAGCGCCGTGGCAATCGCCACGGGCGAATCGGTCATGCCGGTCAGGTGCAGGGCCGACAGCAGCGGTGCGATGCCGTGCACAGCAAGCACGGTGATCGCCAGATGCCAGGGATTCGAGAATGCAGCCATGCCAGCCAGATACAGGGTCGAGCCTGCGCGAAAGTATATCCGCCGCAGGACGATCCGGAGGCGGAGGTCGGCCCGTGAGCTTCCAGGAGTAGGGGTCGCACATACGCAAGCAGCCGCGCTTCCCGGGCATGCCGGCTTTTCTTCTCATTTTCGTGAAATAGCCAGGGCCAATTGCCTGAATGGTCCGGATGCCCGGCCCGAACCGGCTTGTCGCGCTTACTTGGCATCCACGGCCCAGACACCTAGGATGAACCGGTGCAGCGGGCTGGGAGGGGCGGATGTTTCACGAATACATCCAGTACGATGCCACCGGCCTGGCATCGCTGGTTGCGCGCGGGGAGGTGAACCCGGCCGAGCTGCTGGAGGCCGCCTTGGCGCGCATGGCCGCGCTCGATCCAGACCTGGGTGCGGTGTGCCTGCCGATGGAGGCCATTGCCCGCCAGCGCGTGCAGCAGCCGCTGCAAGGATCCTTTGCCGGCGTGCCGTTCCTGCTCAAGGACATGGGCCAGGACTATGCCGGCGTGCCATCGACCCAGGGCTGCCGGGCGCTGCGTCATTGGATTCCCGAACGTCATGATCATTTCGTCGAGCGGGTGCTGGACGCCGGGCTTGTGGTGTTCGGCAGGACGGCGACACCGGAATTTGCGCTCAAGGCCGAAACCGCACCGGCGATCTGGGAACATCCCACGCGCAATCCCTGGGACCTGTCGCGCACACCGGGCGGCTCTTCCGGTGGTGCGGCGGCAGCCGTGGCGGCCGGTATCGTTCCGGTCGCAGGCGCTTCGGACGGTGGCGGCTCCATCCGCATCCCCAGTGCCTGGTGCGGCCTGTTCGGTCTGCGTCCTTCGCGAGGACGCACGCCCATCGGACCGCATGCCGGCGAGCACTGGGAAGGCGCCACCAGCCAGCATGTGATCAGCCGCAGCGTGCGCGACTCGGCGCGCCTGCTGGATGTGTTGGCCGGCTCGCATGTGGGTGATCCATTCGTGATCGCACCGCCGTCAAGCAGCTATGTGCATGCCTTGCATCGACCGCCGGGACGCTTGCGGATCGGCTTTTGCACGCGCTCGCCGCTGGGCACGCCGGTGCATCCGTCCTGTGTCGCGGCGGTGGAAGAGGCCGCCAACCTGCTGGAATCCCTCGGTCATGCGGTGGAGCCGGCCGAGCCGTCTATCGACGGCCACGCGCTGGCGCGCAGTTACATCACCATGTATTTCGGGCAGGTGGCGGCTGCAGTGGAACGGGCGCAACGCCTGAGCGGCGCGCGGGAATCGGCATTCGAACTGGAAACACGCGTTCTCGCCCTGCTTGGCCGCACGATCAGCGCCGGCGAATACGTGTCCCGGCACCTGGAGTGGAATACCTGCGCGCGGGCGCTTGGCGCCTTCTTTGAGGGCTACGACCTGTACCTGACGCCGACCACGGCACAGCCGCCCCACCACCTGGGCGAACTGGACACCCCGCCTATGCAGCGACTTCTTGCGCGGGCGGTGCTGGCGTGTGGTGCCGGTCGCCTGCTGATGATCAGCGGCATGGTCGATGAACTGGTGGAAAAGAGTCTGTCCCGGGTGCCGTTCACCCAGCTGGCCAACCTCACGGGAACCCCGGCCATGTCGGTTCCGATGCTGTGGCACGCAGTGGAGAAGGACGGGCCGAGCCTGCCGTTCGGCGTGCAATTCGTGGCACGTTTCGGTGCGGAAAACACCTTGCTGCAACTGGCCGCGCAACTGGAACTGGCCCATCCGTGGGCGCATCGCCGCCCTCCCGACCCCCGGAGGGCATCGCATGGATAGCCGGCATTGTTCACCCGCCTCCTGCAGTGCCGGCCCCATGACACGCCCTGCGCGGTTCTCACTCGGTCGGGGTGCTCGATGTAGTGCAACAACGCCTGCATGCCCCTCGGTCGCGAAACCCGCGCATGGCATGCTCCTGAACCGGCTTGCCACGGAAGCTGATGAATGATGCAGACCAGGTCTCGTACCGTTTTGAGCCGTGCCGCAGTGCGCGCCTACTACGACCGTTTCGGAGCGAAACAGGACAGCCAGGGTTTCTACGAGGAGCCTGCGATCGATGCATTGATCGCGCACGCCGATTTCGAGCACGCTCAGCAGGTATACGAGTTCGGCTGCGGTACCGGCAAACTGGCGCGCCGCCTGCTGGACCAGCACCTTCCGGACTCGGCCCGCTACCTGGGTTGCGACCTCAGCCCGGTCATGACCCGGATCGCCCAAGGCCGCATCGAACCGTATGCAGCACGGGCCCGCATCGTGCAGACCGAGGGCGAGGTCCGGTTCCCGTTCGAGGACGGCACGATCGACCGGGTGGTGTCGTGCTATGTACTGGACCTGATGTCCGGCGAGGACATTCGCCATTATTTCGCTGAGGCCCATCGCGTGCTCGCTCCGGGCGGGATGGTGTGCGTGGCCAGCCTCGGCCACGGCGCGGGGCTGCTGTCGAGCATGGTGTCGATGTTGTGGTCGGGGGTCTTCCGTCTGGCGCCTGCCCTGGTCGGCGGTTGCCGGCCGATCGAGCTGGAGACCTACATCGACCCGGCACAGTGGCAAGAGTGCTACCGCAATACCGTTACGCCCTTCGGGATACCCTCGCAGGTACGCGTTGTGCAGACCCGACGAACCTGAAGTCGTGGACGCCGCAAGATGCGGCTGCCCCGGCCATCACCCGCACGAGGCAAACAGCATGCCGCTCAGACTCAAACGCATCGGACCACTTTTTTTCGCACGGCTACTGTCCCTGGTCATGGCTGGCTATGGACTGGCTGCAGGCTGCTTGTACGCTTTTGGCGGCCTGCTCCACGACCTGATCGTCACTCGGTCCCTCAATGCAGGCACCGCGCTTGCTTTCCTGGCCCTGGCCGGCATGCCGGCACTGTTCGCAGCGGCGGGTTTTGCAGCAGGCTGTCTGGGAGCGCCGATCTACAATGGCTGGGCACGCTTGCGTGGCGGCATCATGCTGGACATCGATACGGAGTGAGCGTATGTGCCATCCTGAGGGCAGTGTTGAAATTCCGTACGCCGGGCAGACAAGTTTGGTGGGCCCACCAGGATTCGAACCTGGAACCAAGGGATTCGCGTGACCCGGAGGTTTCCCTTCGGCGCGGACTATCTCTTCACCCTTCGACGAGGCGGATGGGGTGCGGGACGCTCGAGCCTGTGATCAAGGGCGCTCAAGCCCTCAGGTAGTCTCTGCACCTTCCGGCGGTGCACCGCCGGCTTGGCTCAGGGTTGCCACCGGCCGAACCGCTGAGGTTTCCCTGAATTCATCCCGTTCCCGTCCACGCATTCCTGCGTGGCGGCACCTTTCGATGAGTCCCCTGCTCTAACCGTTGAGCTATAGGCCCATTCGCGCAAGTGTACCCGACCGCATAGTCAACGTGCAGTGTGCATTGCTCCCCGAGTGCGGTAGAAACCGTGGCAGGCGTTGCGTCAAGGCGCAACCGATTCGCGCATCGCGTACATCCCGGTCGGCCCTTCCGGGCCTCCTACGCGGATCGGGCGAGGCGGCGGCGGTTGTGGCGCAGGGCATCGGTGGTGAGCAGGGCCAGGGCCAGCCAGATGATGGCGAAGCCGAGCCAGTGGCTGGGCGGCATGGGTTCGTGGTTGATCGCGACCGCGACGATGAACTGCAGCGTCGGTGCCAGGTACTGCATCATGCCGAGCACGCTGAGCGGCAGGCGACGTGCGGCGGCGGCAAAGAAGGTCAGCGGTGCGGCGGTGACCACCCCCGTGGAGGCCAGCCACAGCATGCTGTCGAGGCCTTCGCTGGTGAAATGGGTCTGCCCGCGGCTGTCCAGCCAGGCCAGGGCGCCGATGGCCAGTGGCGCGAGAAGCAGGGTCTCGATGCCCAGGCTGGTGACTGCCCCGGTGTGCCGGCCCGCGTAGTTTTTCACCAGCCCGTACAGTCCGAAGCTGCCGGCCAGGCTGAGCGCGATCCAGGGCAGCTCGCCGTCGCCAATCGCGATCACCGTGACCGCGACCAGGCCCACGCCCATGGCCAGCCACTGCAGTGGCCGCAGGCGCTCGCGCAGAACCACCACACCCAGCACCACGGTGAGCAAAGGGTTGGTGAAATAGCCCAGCGATGCCTGCAACACTTCACGATGATTGGCCGCATAGACGTAGATCAGCCAGTTGGTGGCGATCAGTGCCGCGGCCAGGGCCAGGAAGCCGAAACGGCGAGGATTGCGAAGCGTTTCCAGCACATGGCCCAGCGCCCCGGTGAACAGCAGGATCCCGGCGCAGATCAACAACGTCCACAAGGTGCGGTTGGCGACGATTTCGAGGTCCGAGGCAAAGGCAATGCGCTGGAAATACAGCGGCAGCACGCCCCAGATGCCATAGCAACCGAAGGCGAAGAGCAGGCCGCCACGGCGTCGGGCAGCTTCGGTGTGGGTATCGGACATGGTTGGGGACTCGTGGGGTTGCGGAGGTGTGGGCGCGTCGCTTGACCTTCATCCCGGCTTCAGCCGGAATCCAGTGCCCTGCCGCGGCATCAGGGTCCGGGGTTCGTGCTTTCGCAGGAATGACGGTCGGGCATTTCGAGTGTAGCTCGCGGCAATGACGCGGGACTGGCCAGATCCGGCCAAGGGGCTGGAAATGGAAAACGCCCGCGGGGCGGGCGTTTCCAGGACATGGGGCGCAAGCCGGATGCGAGTCACCGGTAGCGCGTGCCGGATCAGTCGTGGTCGAGGAACGAGCGCAACTGCTCCGAACGGCTCGGGTGACGCAGCTTGCGCAGGGCCTTGGCCTCGATCTGGCGAATCCGCTCGCGGGTGACGTCGAACTGCTTGCCCACCTCTTCCAGGGTGTGGTCGGTGTTCATGTCGATGCCAAAGCGCATGCGCAGCACCTTGGCCTCGCGCGGGGTCAGGCCGGCGAGGATGTCGCGCACGTTCTCGATCAGGCCGGTTGCGGTCGCCGCATCGACCGGCAGGTCGACATTGACGTCCTCGATGAAGTCGCCCAGGTGCGAATCCTCGTCGTCGCCGATCGGCGTCTCCATGGAAATCGGTTCCTTGGCGATCTTGAGCACCTTGCGCACCTTGTCTTCGGGCATCTCCATGACCTTGGCCAGCTCTTCCGGCGTCGGCTCGCGGCCGAACTGCTGCAGCATCTGGCGGCTGATGCGGTTGAGTTTGTTGATGGTCTCGATCATGTGCACCGGGATGCGGATGGTACGCGCCTGGTCGGCGATCGAACGCGTGATGGCCTGGCGGATCCACCATGTGGCGTAGGTCGAGAACTTGTAGCCACGACGGTATTCGAATTTGTCCACTGCCTTCATCAGGCCGATGTTGCCCTCCTGGATCAAATCCAGGAACTGCAGGCCGCGGTTGGTGTACTTCTTGGCGATGGAGATCACCAGGCGCAGGTTGGCCTCGACCATCTCCTTCTTGGCGCGGCGGGCCTTGGCCTCGCCGATGGACATGGCGCGGTTGATTTCCTTGATGTCGGCCAGCGGCAGGTACAGCGCCGCGGCAATGTCCGCAAGGCGCTGCTGTTCGGTATCGATCTCCTCGCGGTGCTTCTTGACCGCGGGCACCCACTTCTGCCGCTTGCGCGCGAGTTCGGCACCCCATTCGACGCGCCCCTCGTTTTCCGGAAATATCTTGAGGAACTCGCTGCGCGGCATCCGGCACTGCTTGACCAGGATGTGCATCAGGGTGCGCTCGTGGCGGCGAATGGTGTTGACCACTTCGCGCATCTTGCGCACGAAGCCGTCGATCAACACCGAAGGCAGCTTCAGGGCCAGGAAGGCTTCGGCCATCTGGTCACGGATCTTCGCGACCTTGCGGTCCTCGATCGGATACTTGTCGGCGGCGCGCTGGAACTTGCCGTACATCGTGCGCAGTGCCTCGATGCGGCGCTCGACCTCTTCCGGGTCCGGACCGTTGTTGACGTTCTTCTTCTCGTCCTCGTCCTCGTCGTCGTCGTCGTCCTCGTCGTCGTCCTCGTCACCGTCGCTGTCCTTGGCGCTGTCCTTGGTGTCGTGGTCTTTTTCGTCGTTCTCGGTCTTGCTCATGACGTCGTTGGGATCCTCGACGTCGTTGAAGCCGGCGAGGATCTCGGACAGGCGCTTCTTGCCGTCCTTGTGCAGGTCGTATTCCTCGATCAGCAGCTGGATCGCCCACGGAAAGCTGGCCAGCGCGGTCTGCACCTGCAGCAGGCCTTCCTCGATGCGTTTGGCAATGGCGATCTCGCCCTCGCGGGTGAGCAGTTCCACCGTGCCCATCTCGCGCATGTACATGCGTACGGGGTCGGTGGTGCGCCCGACCTCGGCGTTGGCCGCCGAAAACAGGGCGACGGCCTCTTCGGCAGCGGTGTCATCGTCGTTGCCAGTGGCGGCATCGGGGTTGATCATGTCGCTGTCGGGGGCTGACTCGTGCACCTCGATGCCCATGCCGTTGATCATCGAGATGATGTCCTCGATCTGCTCCGAATCGACGACGTCGTCGGGCAGGTGATCGTTGACTTCGGCATAGGTCAGGTAGCCCTGCTCACGACCCTTCGTGATGAGCTGCTTGATCTCGGATTGCTGTTGGTGCGACTTGTTGTTTTCCATGGATGAAACCGCAGGACCCGGAACCGTTCAGTATACCCAGATGGTGACAATTTGACCACTGTTCAAGACTGCCGTGAGCAACGAGGCGTCTAGCAAAAAGCATGCCTGACAAGGGTTTGCGGGCGCGTTCCAACTCCGGACCCACGCAATCTGCGGTTGCAGTCGCCGGTGCGACGAAGAGCGTCTCAGCGGGCCTGCAGCCAGAAGGTGACCGGCCCATCGTTGACCAGGGCGATGCGCATATGGGCGCCGAAGCGTCCGGTTTCCACCATGGGATGGGCCGCCCGCGCCAGCTCGACCAGTTGCTCGAAGCGAGCCTGGGCTGGTTCGGGGGCGGCGGCACCCTCGAAGCCGGGCCGCATGCCCCGGCTGGTGTCTGCCGCCAGGGTGAACTGGCTGACCAGCAGCAGTCCGCCCCCGGTATCACGCAGGGAGCGGTTCATCCGGCCCCGGGCATCGGCAAACACGCGGTAGCCGAGCAGACGTTCGAGCATGCGGCGGACCTGCCGATCACCATCGCCGGGCTCGACCGCAACCAGTGCCAGCAGCCCGGGGCCGATGGCGCCAACGATATCGCCATCGACGAGGACGCTGGCTTCGGTGACACGCTGGATCAGGGCGATCATGGATGGCAGTGCATAGGAAGTCGGAATCCGGGAAGCATAGAGCATGCCGAAGTCAGTAGGCATGTTGGGACGAATGCACGGGAATGACCCGAGGTTCCCGTCCGGGCGGCCAACACCCCGGAGCCCTCAAACGCCCATCCACGCATACCCAGGCCAGCCACTTCGTTACACTGACCCGATGCGTCCAGACGTCACCCTCCTGTACGGACTTATCCGGCTGCTTTCATTGCTGCCCCTGCGCCTGTTGCATGCCGCAGGCGGCGGCCTGGGTTTTCTCATGAATGCCATGGGGACACGTGCCCGGCACATAGCGCGCGTGAACATGGCCATTGCGCGGCCGGATTTGCCGGTGGAACGGCAGCGCCGGCTGGCGGCGGCGTGCCTGCGCGAACAGGGGCGCTCGATCCTGGAAATGGCCAGCGTGTGGGGCGGCGGAGCGCGGCGGGCGCTGCGAAGGGTACGCGAGGTACGTGGCGAGGAACACTTCAAGTCGGCCCTGGCCAAGGGTCGCGGCGTGATCATCGCCGCGCCGCACCTGGGTTGCTGGGAACTTCTCAACTACTGGCTGTGCAGTCGCACCCCGATGGCGATCCTCTACCGACCGCCGCACCTCAAGGCACTGGAGTCGTTGCTGCGCAAGGTACGCGGGGACCTGGCACCGGAACAGGTTCGCGCCGAGGGTGCGGGCGTGCGCACCCTGTTCAAGCGCCTGGCGGCGGGCGGTACGGTCGGTATCCTGCCCGACCAGAAACCGCGCCAGGGCGAAGGCCGTTTCGTGCCGTTCTACGGACGTCGAGCGCTGACCATGGTGCTGCTGCCTCGCCTGGCCGCGCGTACCGGCGCCACGGTGCTGTTCGCTTTCGCCGAGCGGCTGCCACGCGGTGCCGGCTATTGCATCCACCTGATACCCGCCCCCGAGGGGCTGGACGATAGCGACCCGGACCGCGCCTGCACGGCGCTCAACCGCGGCGTGGAGGTCTGCGTCGAACGCGCCTTCGCGCAATACCAGTGGGCTTACCGCCGGTTCACTCCGGCGGCACCGGGCGAGTCCAATCCCTACGAGGATTGATTGCCTGCGGCGTCACGCGCGAGACGCCGCAGGAAGACCTGCATCTCCTTCTGCGCCTGGGTGTCACCGCGTGCAGATGCCGCCGCAATGCCTTCGCGCCAGGCCTCGGCGGCTTGCACGGGTTCTCCCGCGCCCTGGTGCGCCTTGCCCAGCAGTTTCCAGGCGGCCGAGTAGCCGGGATCGAAGGTCACCGCCGCGCGCAGGGCAGACACCGCTTCGGCATGTCTTCCGGCTTCGAGCAGCGCGCTGCCGAGGGCAAAGCGCAGCAACGCGCCATCCCGTGGACTGCCGACCAGAGCCTGCAGGGCGTCGATGCGGGCAGTCATCCCTGTACCGGGCGATAGCGCCAGTAATCGGGCGAGGGCAAGAGCCGGGTGGGAGTGTCCGGTTCCGGCGGCGTGCGCCCCGCGCGGTACGCGGCCAGTGTGTCGGCGCGCCACACCACCAGCCAGTCGTTGCGGAAGGGCTGGACCAGCAGGGCGTAGCGCAGATCCGGTGCGTGCAGTGCCTTGTTGGCGGGATAGGTCACGATCAGCCCGTGCGGATGGCGGCGCGCAAAGGCTTCGATGTCGTGGCGGTTGTGCAGGGCCGCGACCGGCTGGCGCAGGCGCGCAGCGAACATGAACTGACCTTCAGGATAGCCCACGCTGGCTACCGCATGACCTTGCGACTGGGCACGGGCAAGCAGGTCGGCGGTCGGCTTGAGGTCGAAGGACGGCCACAGCGTCAAGGTGAACCACGCGCTGAACGCGAAGGCGCCGACCAGTCCGCCGACGGCCATGCGGCGCACTTCGCCGCGACCGCGCAACAACATGAGCACGCCGAGCAGCAGGTAGACGATGGCGAAATACCGGCTGTAGCCAGCCAGGTCCACGGCCCAGTGGCTGGCCAGGATGCCGTGACCGGCCAGTGAAGGCAGCGCCAGCAGGAAGGCGCCGATGAGCAGGCCGCCCACTGCCAGTGGCCAGGGACCCAGCCATGGCGTCGCGGCAAGCTGCGGGCGGCGCTCGCGCAGCACGGCCACGGCGGAAGCGAGCAGCATCACCATGCCGCCATATTCGGGCAGCAGATAGTACAGCTGCTTGCCGCTGACCAGCGAAAAGCCCAGCAGCACCGGTAGCAACCAGGCCAGCAGGAAACGCAGGCCCGGATCGAGCGGCCTGCGTAGCAGGATCAGGGCGGCCCAGGCCCGCGGCCATGCGGCGAAAGGGAACAGCAGGACCGGCAGCCAGGGCAGGTACCACCAGAAGGGTTCCGCGTGGGCAAATGCATGGACCACCCGGCCTCCGGTCTGCTTGAACAGCACCTGCTGCATGTAGGCCGGGCCGCCGATATGGATCGCGGGGACCAGCCAGGCCGCAAGCAGGGCAAGCCCGCCGAGCATGGCGAGCGCACCGTAGCCATACCAGCGCGCGCGTTCGCGCCGTGCGTAATCGTTCCACAGCGGCCCCAGCAGCCAGGGGAAGGCCACGTGCAGCAGCATGACCGGCCCCTTGGTCAGCAATCCCGCGCCGATCAAGATGGCGAAACCGATCCACCGCGGGGCATCACGGTGTGCCGTAGGCGTCAGGCACAACAGGGAGGCCAGCACGCAGTTGGCCAGCAGCACCTCGTACATGATCTGCTGGCCGAACAGGAACCCGTAAGCCAGTCCGGCGAGCATCCAGGGGGTGAGCCGGGCTACCCAGGGCCGGTCGGGGAACAGGCGTCGTGCCAGTGTCGCGGCAAGGACCAGTTCGGCACCGCCGAAGGCAACTTCCAGCACCCGTGGCCACGTATCGCCAACTCCGAATGCAAACCAGCCAAGGTGGATCAGCCAGAACAGCAGCGGTGCCTTGTCGCTGTAGGGCGCGCCATTGAACGTGGGCACGATCCAATGATGACCGCTCCACATTTCCCAGGCCACGGCCAGGGTGCGGGTGGAATACATCGGCATCGGGCCGTGCGCGAAGATGGCCAGCAAGGCGAGTGCGAGCCACAACGGCAGCCACGGCCACGTGGCGCGCAGCGATTCGACAAGGGGTAGTGATTTTGGAGGCATATGACGGATTCAGGGGCCCCAGTAGCCGAGGCGGCGCCGGATCTTCAGCTTGCGCCACAGGTTGAGCGGCTTGCGCCTGCGGTTGCGCGCGCCGGAGGCGATGAACGCCTCGACCGCATCGAGTACGCGATCACTGGAGTGTCCGTCGTGGTAGGGATGGATGGCCCGGCCGTAGTCGCGTATCGCCGTCATCAGTTCCGGGGGTCGCGAGAGCGCGCGCTCGATCGCCGGCTCGAATGCCGTCACGTCATGAATATCGATCAGCTGCGGGCCGGGGCGGCGATTGTTGAAGGTCACCACCGGCTTGCCGGTGAGGAGGAACTCGTTGAGCGCCGAGGAGGTGTCCGAGCACATCATGTCCACCTCGGGGAACAGTTCCAGGATGTTGTCGTTGTCGGCAAAGCGAAGGTGCTCGTTCTGCAGCGCCTTGTAGCGCGCCACGGTCTCGGGGTTCATCTTCGGGTGGAAGGTGACGATCCAGTTCCAGCGTCCATCGCGCGAAAGGTGCCTGACCTCCTCGTACAGCGTTTCGGCAGCGCTCCAGGATGGCGAAAATGTGGAGTGGTAGAGGATCACCGGCGGGGTGCGTACCGGAGGCAGCTTGTCGGGCTGGAAAAGCGTGGCAAACGGGTCGAGTTTGGGCCAGCCGGTTTCGCAAACGCTGAAATGGCCAAGCTTTTCGGCCATGTCGCGAAAGGATGCCGTATCGCGCGGGCCGGTCGTGCAGTACAGGTCGAAAAAGCCGCGGATATAGATATGGCGGGGCTTGCCGGCGTCGAATCCATGGAAGATTTCCGCTTTCACGCCGGGGAAGAAATGCGGCACCGCGTTGGACGGGGTGAGCACCGCTCGCGGTTGATAGGCGCGCACCTCGGTCGGGGTACGCAGCCAGACCTCGCCGGCGACCAGGTCCTCGCCGCCGGGGCCGTCGAAAAACCAGGCGGCGCTGTCACCGCGTGCGCGGATCGCTTCCTGCAGCGGTCGCAGGATGGCGAGGGCGTAGCGTTCGGAACCGTACAGAAGGTAATGCCTGGGCATGGAATCAGCGGTCCAGTCCGTGTCGGGCGAGGAGGTCCGCGGCCAGCTCGACCGAGTCGGGGTTGCGGCACATCTCGTAGTAGCGCATGCGCTTGTAGACGGCATAGCTGGCTGCGGTCTGTGCGATGATGAAACCGCGCCATCCATCGAGGAAGGCGCGGCGGAAGAGGTAATCCTTGAGAAAGGCGCTGAGGAAGACCAGTGGCACGTCCCACATCCGCGGCTTGCGTCGACGGCTGTGCCAGTCGCGCGCCTTCAGTTCCGAATAGCGCACGACCTTGAGGCTCTTGTGCACCAGGGTCGGGTTGTGCAGGTGCTGGAAGGTGTTGCGCAGGGTGGTTGATGCACCCTCGAAACGCAGCGATTCATGTACGCGCACATCCGCCCAGCGGGCGCGGTCGCGATGGTAGAGCCGGGCCATGCGCTCGCCCAGCATCGGTCTGTACCAGCGCATGGGCGCACCCATGAACAGCGTGGTACGCCGTAGATAGACCGCGGCCAGCGTGGAGCCCATCAACTCGGGCAACCGTTGCTGCATCTCGGCGGCAAGTTCCGGCGAGAGGTATTCGTCGGCATCCAGGGTCAGGATCCACTCGTGCGAGCACTGGGTGGTGGCGAAGTTGCGTTGCGGGCCGAACCCCAGCCAGTCCTGGTGCACTACCCGCGCGCCATGCGTCTCGGCGATGGCCACGGTGTCGTCGGTGCTGCCGCTGTCGACCACCAGCTTCTCGGCCGCGAACGGCACGCTGTCCAGGCAGCGCGCGATATGGGCGGCCTCGTTGAATGTGATTACCACCAGTGTCAGGGGCAGGGTTTGCATGAGGTCATTCTAGACGGGCTTGCCGGGAGTGGCACGTTCCCGTGGCCGGTCCGGGTCTGGCCGGGTGACTTGCCGCGTTTCAGCCGCGGGTCTCAGTGGACGATTTCTCCAGACCTTCCCGTGGCCCCGCTGTGCGTTGAAAGCGGCGTCTGTCCGAAGGCGCAGGCCAGGGCGGCGGCTCCCCAGGCAAGCCATTTCACGGCGTGCTTGCGGCGCAGGAAAAGGCTGTACATCAGTACGACGGGCACGCTGGCCAGCGTGATCTTGAGCAGGTACCTGTCTGCAGCGCCCTTGCCGAGGTATTTGCGGGTAATCAGATACTTGGATCGTGCGTAGTGAAAGCACCGGTGGAACTGGGTCCTTGCATTGCGTGCCGACGAGCCGCCGCCGGTATGCACGATGCTGGCGGCAGGTTCCAGCAGGCACGAAAAACCCGCTTCATGCATGCGCAGACACAGGTCGTCGTCTTCGAAAAACAGGAAAAAACGCTCGTCGAAACCTTCGACAAGGTGATAGGCATGTGTCCTCACGAGTTGGCAACAGCCGTGGACCCATTGTGCGCTGCAGGTCGCATCGGGGACACGGTAGGGCGTCCTCCTCGTGCGTATGTGGAACGCCTGGCGGTAACTCTTGCGTGGCTTGAGCTGGCGATTGAAGCTTTGCGGCGCGACAATGGCAGCACCCGGATAGCGCTGCATGGTTTCGATCAGCTTGTGCAGGGCATCGGGTCCGATGTCACAGTCGGGATTGAGAAACAGGGTCAGTGGCGTGCGCACCCTGCGCATCGCCGTGTTGCAGGCCTTGCCGTAACCGTCGTTGCCAGGATTTTCGATGATCGTGGCGTGCGGCAGGGAGGCACGCATGGCAGCAACGGTGCCATCGGTGCTCGCATTGTCGATCACGATGATGTTCTGGAACGACCGCAACGTGTCGCAGAGCGACTCGACCAGTTTGCGGCTCTGGTAGGTAACGCAAACGATCGTCACGTCCCTGGTGGTGTTCTCGGACATCATGCGGACTCGGGCAGTGCGGTTTCGGGTCGTGTCCTTGCCCTGGCCAGCGGAATGCAGGCCAGCAGGAGGACGAATACGTTGCGGTGCGTGAAGTCGGCCCACAGGCCGTTCGCGAGGCCGGCAACCAGATAGATCAGCAGGATGCTGGCGTAGATGCCCTGTTCAGGCGGGTCCAGGCGGCTGATGTAACGCGCCAGCAGGAACAGCAGGACCAGGAAAATGAGCAATCCGACTGTGCCTTGCTCGGCCAGGATCAGCAGCATTTCCTGATGCGGATGTCCCATCACGTAACCGTGCATGTCGCGCGTGCCCTCGATGGAGCGCTTGTACAGAGGCGCCCACTGGTGCAAGCCATGGCCGAAGATGGGTGCCGATTCCACGATCGGAATGGTCTTGCGCCACAGTTCCAGGCGGATCCCGGTGGGCGTGGCGACGTGGTGCTTGAGGTACAAATCGGTCTCGGACACCAGCGAGTGGACCAGACGGGTGCGAATGTTCGGTACCAGCAGGGTTGAGGACAGAAGAACCACGCCAAGGCTGAAAAACAGCACAACGGAGCGCCATGAGGTGCGTCCGCGCAGGAAGATCCACCAGCCCCAGAATGCGGCCAGCGGAAACAGCGTGAGATAGGTCGTGCGGCTCTCAATCATGAAGAAGATGTTGATCAGCCCCAGAACCACTGATCCCAGGAGCAGGAGCTTGTCGCGCCGTGAGTTTGTTTCCAGGCTGGCAGCCACGGCCATCGACAGGTAGATCAGCAGCGCCAGGCCCTGCTGGGTGTATTCCTTGAACACCGAGTCGACCATGAACGGGTTGTGCTCCACCCGGGCCCGCTGCGGGATCAGTCCGAACGACATGCCGTAGGACAGGGCCAGTGTGACCAGCACGGCCACGGCAAAGCCGGCCAGCGCGCGATGGCGCCATTGCGTGGTCTGCAGTAGCGAGGCCATGACCAGCGGGTACAGGCAGACCCACACGAAGGTTCCGCGCAGAGGAAGGCTGGAGGTCAGGTACCAGGTATGAAACGCGCTGAGCACCAGCACGCCACACCAGACCAGGAAACCGCGCGCGACCGGGTGGCGGATCGCCATCGTCCAGCGTTCGCGCGTATGGCTGCCGAGCAGGGAAAACACCAGACTGAGGAAGACCGCGATGTTGGTGCCCGGCTTGTTCACCGAGGCAAAGAACAGGCTGGCCACGGCGCACCAGCGGCCTGCGGTGAGCAATCCGTCGCGGGTCACAGCCAGCCGGGAGCGGTGTTCATCGGGCATGGACATCCTCGCCGGTATCGGCACGACAGCCGTGGGGCCTTACGGTGCTTGCGGCGAGGAAAAGCAGTACGCAGGCCGGGACATGAACTGAATCACGAGAGGGTGACTGGTGACTGGGTATGGTCTTGTCCATGACTGTTCGTCGTCCTTCCTGTGGCATTCAATGCGAACCCAGGCCGGATGTACGGGCGAGGGAGCAAACTGCGCGAGGTATTCTGAACCGGCAGCGAGAGGTTGCATCTCGCTGAAACGGCAGCGAATCGAGTTTGATATGGAACACTCTCAAGTCCAAGACTAAGCGTGCCATTGCCATGGGGGACATACTGCACCATGCGCTGTGGATGAATCCATAGGATGCCTGTCATTGTACGCGGCGAATGCATAAATCCGATGTGAAGGTGCTTGCGGTTTTTATACGTACAATGGAATGGTTCACATAAAAGCGTGTGCCACGCGAACTCTCGCACATACCCATCGGAACGCGAAAACTGCCATGAACAGAACCCTGGTTACCGGAGGAGCCGGTTTTCTCGGCTCGCACCTGTGTGAACGCCTGCTCGAGGCCGGCCACGACGTGCTGTGCGTGGACAACTACTTCACCGGCAGCAAGCGCAACATCGCGCACCTGATGGATCATCACTACTTCGAGGCCATGCGTCACGATGTGACCTTTCCGCTGTACGTGGAAACCGACCGCATCTTCAACCTGGCCTGCCCGGCCTCCCCGGTGCACTACCAGTTCGATCCGGTACAGACCACCAAGACCAGCGTGCACGGGGCGATCAACATGCTGGGTCTGGCCAAGCGCGTGAAGGCGCGCATCCTGCAGGCCTCCACCAGCGAGGTCTACGGCGATCCGGAGGTACACCCGCAACAGGAATGCTACTGGGGAAAGGTCAATCCGATCGGCATCCGCGCCTGCTATGACGAAGGCAAGCGCTGTGCGGAGACACTGTTCTTCGATTACCACCGCCAGCACGCCCTGGACATCAAGGTGGTGCGCATCTTCAACACCTACGGCCCGCGCATGCATCCCAATGACGGACGCGTGGTCAGCAATTTCATCGTGCAGGCGCTCAAGGGCGAGGACATCACCATCTACGGCGAAGGCACGCAGACGCGAAGCTTCTGCTACGTCGATGACCTGGTCGAGGCAATGCTGCGGATGATGGACAGCGAGGCCGGTTTTACCGGACCGGTCAACATCGGCAATCCGTTCGAGTTCAGCATGCTGGAGCTGGCCGAAAAGGTGCTGGCGATCGTCGGTGGCCGCTCGAAACTGGTGTTCAAGCCCCTGCCCGCGGACGACCCGCGCCAGCGCCAGCCGGACATCACGCTGGCCCGTGACAAGCTGGACTGGGAGCCAAAGGTGCAACTGGACGACGGCCTGAAGCAGACCGTGCGCTATTTCCGCGACCTGCTGGAGGCCTGAGCCGGGATGTCTGCCGATACCACCTTTTCCGTGGTCGTCACCAACTACAACTACCGCGATTACGTGGAAAAGGCGGTGGACAGCGCACTGGCGCAGTCGCGCCCGCCGGCGCAGGTGATCGTGGTCGACGACGGTTCCACCGACGGGTCGCCCGATCGATTGCGCGAACGCTACGGCGACGACCCCCGGGTGAGTTTGCTGCTGGGCGAGAATGGCGGCCAGCTCGCCGCCTTCCACCGCGGACTGGCGGCCTGTCGCGCCGATGTGGTGTGCTTTCTCGATGCCGACGATTACTGGGGCCCCGGCTTCCTGGCGCGCATCGGGGAAATCTACGACACGCGCCGGGACATCGATTTCGTGTTTTCCGACATCCAGCTCTTCGGCGACGAAAACAGCTGGATGGGCTTTGCCGACCGCGCCATGGATCTGGGCTACACCGTCGTCAGCACCTACATGCTGGCGCACTGGTACGGTGCGCCGACCTCGGCCCTGTCGCTGCGCCTGCCCATGGCGCGCCAGGTGCTGGACCTGCCCGAGGACTTTCGCGCCACGTGGCGGCTCTCGGCCGACAACTGCCTGGTCTACGGCACCGGTGTATTGGGCGGGCGCAAGTACTACCTGCCGACCGGTGAGGTGTTTTACCGCATCCACGGCAAGAATGGCTGGTGGGGCAACCGTACGCGATCGAACGAATTTCTCAACCGTTTCCGTTCGCGCTGCCTGATTCAGTACTACGCGCAGCAGATTGGCCTGGACGAAACATGCGTCGAGTACGCCAAACTCGAATTCAAGACCAAGCCGGAACCGAGCTGGCGTGAGGCCAGGCGCTACGCCATGTTGGCGCGAAGGCGCCCCGATATGTGGTGGAAGAACCTGGAGCGAGTGGTGGCCATTCTGTGGTCCGTATGGAAACGGCGCAGGCAAGCGCCGCGCGAATACCGTGATCTCCATTAGACCAGCACCGGGAACGCGCATGCGGATCAGCGTCGTCGTCATCACCTACAACTGGCCCGAGGCCCTGCACGCCGTGCTTGAAGGACTCGCGCGACAGACCCAGCTGCCCGACGAGGTGATCGTCACCGACGACGGCTCGGACGAGGCGACCAGCAGGCTTGTGCGCGACATGGCGAAGGATTATCCGGTGCGTCTGGTGCATGTCTGGCAGCCCGATGCCGGCGCGCGCATGAGTCGTGCGCGCAACCGCGGCATTGCCGCAGCCCGGGGGGACTACATCGTGCTCGTGGATGGCGACATGGTGCCCGAGCGCCACTTCATCGCCGATCACCGCGCCTTCGCACGTTCGGGCTGTTTCGTGCAGGGTTCGCGCATGCTGCCCGACGAGGCCGCCAGCCGCCGCATGCTCGCGCGCGGGCGCTACCGCCCGCATTGCCTGAGCCGCGGCCTCGAACGGCGGCGAAACGCACTGCGCCTGCCCTGGCTGGCGCGCATGTGGGCGCGACCGCGTCTCAGCCGGCGCGGTATCAAGAGTTGCAACATGGGCTTCTGGCGTGCGGACCTGCTTGCCATCAATGGTTTCAACGAGGCGATGACCGGCTGGGGGCGCGAGGATGCAGAACTGGTTGTGCGTGCATACAACCATGGTCTGTTGCGCATCGACATGCGCTTTGCCGGGCTGGCCACGCATCTTTGGCACCAGAGCCGCAAATATCGCGGACGCAGCATCAATGACGACATTCTCGATGCCACCGTGGCGCATGCCCTGAGCCGTTGCGACCGGGGCCTGGACGCCCATCTGGCTGAGTTCGAATCACCTCCGGCCGACCTGCGCGATGTTGCAGACTGATTCCCGATTTCTCTGGGCGCGTATGGGTTGCAATGCAGACCATCACTACCCGTCGGGCCCGCAACCCGACACCAGCGCCGCGGCGGGCACCAGCCACCAGTCGCGGCGGTTGGCGCGTCCCACGAACACGGCGCGATCGCGCCGCACGCAGTCTCCCATCGCCGGTTCCTGCACGAACAGCCTGCGCCCGGCGGGATCGGCACGCAGCCACTTCGCCCCGGCGGCGAACTGTTGCGGCCACGGCCGCAGGAAGCCGAACTCGGTGACCGGTCCCTTGGCCATCAGCAGGTTCTGCTCCTTCCAGGCGACCAGGCCCAGGCTGACGCCCGGCCCGGCCAGCGCCCGCGCGCGCTGCATCACCCCCAGCGCCGAGCGCTCGCGGTTGAGCATCGGGTAGCCGACCAGGCCGTACAGCACGAACACCCCGGTCAGGAACAGCGCCCAGCCCGCGGCCGCGCGGCGCACGCGAAAGATCCCCGCGAGCACCAGGCCCAGCGCGGCCATGGCCAGCAGCAACGTCCAAAGATGCGGGTCGAGGCCCTCGGTCAGCCGCGCCAGCGCGCGCGGCGGATGCGCGCCGCGCCCGAGCAGGGCGAGCGCGCCCAGCAGCAGGGAAAGGCCTAGGGTGAGGCCGAACAGCGCGCGCAGCGGGCCGGCCCGGCGCAGCAGGCCGGGCAGCAGCGGCGCCAGCGCCAGCGCGGTCATCGGCAAGGCGGGCAGGATGTACACGTCGCGCTTGCCCGGGCTCAGCGAGAAGAACACCAGGACCCACAGCACCCAGCCCAGCGGCAGCAGGAAGCGCGCATCGCGCCGTTTGAGTCGCCGCCACCAGGCGGGCAGCGCCCACGGCAAGGCCAGCGACAGCGGCAGCCAGTCCGTGGCGATGATGCCGAGGAAATACCAGGGAGGCTGCAGGTGTCCGCTGGGCGCGGCGTAGCGTTCCACGGTCTGCCCGAACAGGATGTTGCGCAGATAGGCCAGGTGCGCCGCATCGCCCTCGTGCAGCGCGGTCCAGGCCATCGGCAGCAGCCAGCCCAGGATCGGCAGCAGGAACAGCGCCAGCGAGGCGGCCCAGCGCGCGGTGCCCTGCGGCCGTGCCAGGTGCCGCCAGCCTTGACGGCGCGCGAGGGCGTAGGGCAGCAGCATCAGCAGCGCAAGAAAACCCACGCCCTTGGTGATCACGCCGAGCCCGGCGAACAGGCAGCCCGCGGCCATCCAGCGCCACGCCGGGCCCAGCAGCAGGTTGCGCAGCAGGCCGTAGTTGGCCAGGGTGACAAAGGCCACCAGCAGCGGATCGATCTGCGCGTTGCGGAACTGGTAGGCGAAGTGCACCGTGAACAGCATCGCCGCCGCGCCCAGCAGGCCGCTGCGGTGGTTCCACAGCCGGCGGCCGAGGTCGTAGACCGCAGCCACGCAGGCCAGACCCGCCAGCAGCGAAGGCAGCAGGAAGGCCACCCGCCAGCTGCGGGTCAGCAGGAAGAACAGCGCCTCCAGCCACATGAACAGCGGCGGCTTGTCGGGATACAGTTCGTGGCCGCGATGCGGAAACAGCCACTGGCCGTGTTCGATCATGCTGCGGGCTGCGAGCACGAAGCGCGGCTCGTCCGAGGGCCAGGGATCGCGCAGGCCCAGTCCCGTGCCCAGCAGCACCAGCGCGAACAGCAGCAGGGCGAACAGCTCGATGCGTGCGCTGGTGAGGACCAGCGGACGGGCGTGGGCGAGCGGGACGGGGCGTTTCATGGGCGGCAACGCATGGGTGGCGGACGATCGCCCGAAGCATAGCCGAGTGCGGCTATACGGCCCGTTTTTCCAGCAGTGCGTAGAACATGCCGTCGAGTCCGGCCTCGCCGGGCAGGATCTGCCAGCCGGGGCCTGCCGCGTGGCCTGCGGGCAGGCGGATCGGGCAGGCGGTGGCGTCCGGATGCGTGGCCAGGAACGGTGTTACCACGCCTTCGTTCTCCGCACGCAGCAGCGAGCAGGTGATGTAGAGCAGTCGCCCGCCCGAAGCCAGTAGCGACCAGAGGCTTTCGAGCAGCGCGCGTTGCTGCGCCACGAGGACGGGCAGGTCGGAGGCGCGGCGGTGCAGGCGCACGTCCGGATGGCGCCGCATCACGCCCGTGGCCGAGCAGGGCGCATCGAGAAGAATGCGCGCGAAGGGCTGTCCGTCCCACCAGGTTTCCGGCGCGGCCGCATCGGCGGTGAGCAGACCCGCTGCAAGGCCGAGGCGAGTGAGGTTCTCGCGGATGCGCGCAAGACGCGCGGCATCGCGGTCGAGTGCGAGCAGCTCGAGGTCGTGGCGTTCCAGCAGATGACAGGCCTTGCCGCCGGGGGCCGCACAGGCGTCCAGCACGCGCTGCCCGTTGTGCGGGTCGAGCAGCGTCGCCGCCAGCTGCGCGGCGCCGTCCTGCACCGAGAAGTCGCCGTCGGAGAAGCCCGGCAGGCGGGCCACGTCCGTGCCTTGCTCGAGCACCAGCGCGTCTTCCGCGAACGGATGCGGCCGCGCGGGATGGCCCGACTCGGCCAGGCATGCGGCCAGCGCCTCGCGGCGCATGCGGCGACGGTTCACGCGCAAGGTCATCGGGGCTTCGAAGTTGGCCGCCTCGAGCACGCGTTCGGCCGCCTCCGGCCAGTCGTGCATGAGCGCTTCGATGTACCAGCCCGGTTGCGCCCAGCGCGTCTCCGGATGGCGCGCGAGTAGCACGAGCAGGGACGCGCGCTCGCGCTGCCAGCGGCGAAGCACCGCGTTCACCAGGCCTGCGAGGCGCGGCTTGCGCAGTGCGCGCACCGCCTCGACGGTGGCTGCCACCGCGGCGTAGGGCGGCATCCCGAGGTCCTCCAGCTGCACCAGACCGAGCACCAGCAGCGCGTGTACCACCGGTTCCCGTCGGCGCAGCGGCCGTTCCATCAGATGTCCCAGTGCGGCGTCGTGGCGCAGCCAGGCGCGTGCCCCGGCCTGCACCAGCGCGTGCAGCAGCGCGCGGTCGCGCGCATCGTCGAGCCGCGGTGCAGCGGTGGCCAGCACCCCACGCGAGGAGGCACCGCGCAGGGCAATCTCGGCCAGCGCCTCGGCAGCCAGCGCGCGCACGTCGGGTGCTGTACGGGGTGGCATGGACTCAGATGCCGGCGCGCCGCAGCTGCGGGCGCGCATTGAGGTAGTCGGTGGCCGACACCGGACGGCCACCCGCGCGCTGCACGCGCACGAGGCGCAACACGCCTTCGCCGCAGGCCAGGTCCAGTCCCTCCGGGCCGGCCGCGAGCAGGCTACCGGGCGGCGCCGTGTGCGTGTGCTCGAGGGCATGCGCCTCCCAGATGCGCAGGCGCTCGCTCGCCACCTCGGCTTCGGCCACCGGCCAGGGGTTGAAGGCGCGTATCTTGCGTTCCAGCTCGGGTGCTGGACGCGTGAAGTCCAGCCGCGCCTCGTGCTTTTCAAGCTTGTGCGCGTAGGTGGCGTCCGCCGGATCCTGCGCGGTGGCAGCCAGGGGCTCGCCTGCCGCAAGCCGTGCCAGGCCCTCGGCCAACACCTTCGCGCCGAGGGCGGCCAGGCGGTCGTGAAGTGAGCCACCGGTCTCGTCCTCGCGGATCGGCGTGCGCTCATGCAACAGCACGGGTCCGGTGTCCAGTCCGGCCTCCATGCGCATCAGACACACCCCGGTCTCGCGGTCTCCGGCGGCGATGGCACGCTGGATCGGTGCTGCACCGCGCCAGCGAGGCAGCAGGCTGGCATGCACATTCCAGCAGCCGTGCCGGGGCAGGTCGAGCACCGCTTGCGGCAGGATCAGGCCGTAGGCAATGACGATCATCAGGTCCGGCCGGTAGGCGGCAAGTTGCGAACGGGCGTCCTCGGTTTTCAGCGAGACCGGCTGCTCGACGGGCACACCGGAGGCGAGTGCGAGTTGCTTGACGGGCCCCGCCGTGAGCTTGCGGCCGCGTCCGGCTGGACGGTCGGGCTGGGTATAGACGGCCACCAGCTCGGCCTGGCTGTCGAGGCAGGCGCGCAGGCCCGGGACGGCGAAATCGGGGGTGCCGGCAAACACCAGCCGCAGGCGACGTGCGTCAGGCACGCAGTCAGCCTGCCTGGCGGCGCTGCTTGTCCAGCTTCTTGAGCAGAATGGATCGTTTCAGCGGCGAGAGGTAGTCGACGAAGACCTTGCCCTGCAGATGGTCCATCTCGTGCTGGATGCAGACCGCCATCAGGCCCTCGGCCTCGAGCACGAACGTCTTGCCGTCGGCGTCTTCGGCCTCGACCTGCACCCAGCTGGCCCGCTCGACATCGGCAAAAATACCCGGGAAGGACAGGCAACCTTCCTGTTCCATCTGCGTGCCACGTCTTTCCAGGATGCGCGGGTTGCACAGCACGTGCGGCTGGTTGTCATGCTCGGACACGTCCATCACGAACAGGCGCTGGTGGCAGTCGACCTGGGTCGCCGCCAGCCCGACGCCGCGCGCGGCGTACATGGTCTCGAACATGTCGGAGACCCGTGTGCGCAGGGCATCGTCGAACACCGCCACGGGCGCAGCCTTGGTGCGCAGGCGCGGGTCGGGGAATTCGAGGACGGTGAGCTTGCTCATGGGTAATAATCCGCTTGCAGGCGACAATCTGCGGGCAATTCGGCGAAAACCAAGTCTCGTGAGGCGCTAGCATGGCCATTGTACGTCGATGCGGCCTGTGTCGCGAATCGGGGTGATTGCATTTGCGTTGGCACCCGATTCCGCTACACTCGCAAAAACCTTGGGGGAACGGGGGATTACCCGTCATGCTTAAGAAATCGCTTGCCCTGCTCGCCGGTTTGCTGGTGACCGTCGCGGTCTTCGCTGCCGGTGCCCAGTTGCGCCCGGGTCATCCTGACACCTATGTGGTGAAGAAGGGCGACACCTTGTGGGACATCTCTGCACGTTTCCTGCGCAAGCCCTGGTTGTGGCCGGAAATATGGCAGGCCAACCCGCAGGTTCGCAATCCGCACCTTATCTATCCCGGCGATGTGCTCAACCTTTCCTACGTCAGCGGGGAAGGACCGGCGGTGACGCTCAAGCCGCAGGCCATTGTGGAAAAGAACCCGATCCCGGCGATTCCGCTCGACCGTCTGCAGATGTTCCTCCGGGACCTGCGTGTCTTGAGTTCGGAAGATCTGCAGCGTGCGCCATACGTCCTGGCATTCGGGCAGAACCGCTTGCGCGGCGTTCCAGGGCAGTTCCTGTACGTGCGCGGCCTCGGCAAGGCCACGCCAGGCCAGGAATTTGCCGTGGTGCGCCCGTCGATGGTGTTCCGCAAGTTCGGAACCCAGCCCTCGCCGGTGGCAGACAGGCTGGACAGCAACGTGTCCATGATCAGCGGCCCCTGGCAGGAAGACACGCGTGAAAACGGTCATTTCGGTCTGGGCGAGCAGATCGGCATCGAGGTCGAAGTCATCGGGCATGCACACTACATGCGCGGCAGTGATCCCAGTACCCTGCTGCTTGATGCCAGCACCCGGGAGATCCGTCCCGGCGACCGGTTGTTGCCGGTCGACAAGCATCCCTACGACGCCACTTATTATCCGCATGCGCCCAGGTCCGTACCCAAGGATGCACGGGTGCTGGCACTGGCCGATGCGCTCTACTCCGTCGGTCCGCGCGGCGTGGTTGCCCTGTCGATTGGTCGCAGCGACGGCGTCGACAACGGCCAGACCTATGCCATCTTCCAGCCGGGGGCCACGGTTCACGACGATGTGGCCAGCAGCAGCCTGCGGCGCGGAGTCGGCGAGGAAGTCACCCTGCCGCCCGAGTTTGTCGGCCACGTGATGGTGTTTCGTACCTTCGACCACGTAAGTTACGGCCTGGTGATGGACGGCGTGCATCCGGTGCGTGCCGGCGACCTGCTCAGGATGCCCGAGTAGGTCGAACTGCCGGTCACATATCGGCCCTGGACTACACCACGGCGCGGCTTCGGCCGCGCCGTTTTTACTTGCCGGCGGCCTAGACTGCCGAGGCATGGACAGGGACGACGATCAGCATGCCTGGCTGATCCTGCTGCGGACGCCAGGACTGGGCTCGGCCCGGCTGCGCGAACTTTTGCGGCAGGCCGGCGACATCCATGCCGCGCTGGCTCGGGCGCGGGCGACGGATGCCGGCCGTATCGGCCCGCGTGCCGCAGATTGGCTGCGTGCACCCGACCCCAAGCGGATCGAGGCCGATGTTGCCTGGCTTTCCCGCTCCGGGCACCGGTTGCTGCGTTGCACGGATGCGGACTTCCCGCCGCAACTCGAAGCGATGCCGGATCCGCCGGCAGCGTTATTCGTTGCCGGAAACACCGCTCTCCTGCTGCGACCCCAGGTGGCCATCGTCGGCGCGCGCCATGCCAGTCCGGACGGGTGTCGCCATGCGGCCGGCTTCGCCCGTGCCCTGGGTGCTGCCGGACTGATCGTGACCAGTGGCCTGGCGGAAGGTATCGATGCCGCTGCGCACGAAGCGGCATTGGCGGCATCGACCGGAACCGTGGCCGTGGTCGGGACCGGCCCGGACCGGGTCTATCCCGGCAAGCACGCCGGGCTTTCGCGATCGATCGTCGAACAGGGTGCGCTGGTCAGCGAGTTTCCTCCCGGCACCGGTGCACGGCCGGGACATTTCCCGCGCCGCAACCGCATCATTGCCGGCTTGTCGCTGGGTACGCTGGTGATCGAGGCGGGACTGCGCTCAGGTTCGCTGATCACCGCGCGACTGGCCGCCGATGCGGGACGGGAAGTCTTCGCCGTGCCCGGCTCCATCCGCAACCCGCTGGCGCGTGGCTGTCATCGGCTGATTCGCGATGGTGCCAGCCTGGCGGAAGGGGTGGACGACCTGCTTCCCCTGCTGGCGCCGCTGGCACGGGCACAGGGCGTCGAACTGGCGGCACGCCTGGAGGCGGAACCGACTTCCCCGCCGCCAGCAGCGCAGCAACCGGCCGATGCCCTGTGCCGGCGCCTGCTGGACGCCATCGGCCACGATCCGGTCACCCTCGACGAGGTCTGCCAGCGCAGCGGCCTGGAGGCGGCGCAGGTGTCACCGCGCTTGCTGATGCTGGAACTTGACGGCATGCTCGCCAGCCAGCCCGGAGGCCGCTACCAGCGGTTCGGGAAGGATCCGTGAATCGCGCGCTGCTTGACAGCCCGCAAGGACGTGTGGTCCCACTAGATATAGGAGTGCGCACGGGCACCATGGCGCTTTCACCATAATTTGCAATCCAGGCGGACATGCATGGCCAAGAATCTGCTCATCGTCGAGTCACCTGCCAAGGCCAAGACGATCAATAAATACCTCGGCAAGGACTTCACGGTTCTGGCGTCCTACGGGCATGTGCGTGACCTGGTCCCGAAGGAGGGGGCAGTCGATCCGGACCGGGACTTTGCCATGAAGTACGACGTGATCGACCGCAACCAGAAACACGTTCATGCCATCGAGAAGGCAGCCAGGCAGGCCGAGGCCATCTATCTGGCAACTGACCTTGACCGCGAGGGCGAGGCCATCTCCTGGCACATCAGCGAAATCCTGCGTGAACGGGGACTGCTCGACGGCAAGGATGTGCACAGGGTCGTGTTCAGCGAAATCACGCCGCGCGCGATCAGGACAGCGGTGGAGCATCCGCGGGCGCTATCGCTGGAGCTGGTGGATGCACAGCAGGCGCGACGCGCGCTCGATTACCTGGTCGGCTTCAATCTGTCGCCGGTCCTGTGGCGCAAGGTGCAGCGGGGCCTGTCCGCCGGTCGGGTGCAGAGTCCGGCATTGCGGATGATCGTCGAGCGCGAGCTGGAGATCGAGGCCTTCCGGCCACGCGAATACTGGACCATCGAGGCCGATCTTCGGCACCCGGACGGGGCCTTCCGCGCACGCCTGACACGGCTTGGCGGCAAAAAGTTCGAGCAGTTCGACCTGGGTAACGAAGACGCGGCACACAGCGTGCGCAAGGCCTTGCTGGAGACGGCGGGCGGACGGTTCACGGTCGGCGAGGTCAGCAGCCGCGAACGCAAGCGTCGACCGGCGGCACCCTTCACCACCTCCACCCTGCAGCAGGAGGCCGCGCGCAAGCTGGGTTTTTCCACCAGCCGCACCATGCGGGTCGCGCAGGGCCTGTACGAAGGAGTGGCACTGGGCGCGGAAGGCAATGTGGGCCTGATCACCTACATGCGTACCGACGCCACGGCGCTTTCCGATGAAGCAGTGGCCGAGCTGCGAGAGGTCATTGGCAAGGATTTTGGCGCCTCGGCCCTGCCCGAGAAGACCCAGGTCTACAAGGCCAAGTCGAAAAATGCCCAGGAAGCGCATGAGGCGATTCGTCCGACCTCGGCAGCGCGACGTCCAGGTGATGTCGTGCAATATCTCAATGACGACCAGCGCAAGCTCTATGAACTGATCTGGAAGCGCACCGTGGCTTGCCAGATGATCCATGCCCGGCTCAATACCGTTGCAGTGGATTTTCCGGTTGGCGATGCCATGTTCCGAGCCACCGGCACGACCATCATCGATCCGGGTTTCCTGGCCGTGTACGAGGAAGGCCAGGACAACAAGTCCGCCGAGGACGACGACAGGAAACGTCTGCCGCCGCTCACCGCAGGCGACGTAGTGCCGCTGGCCGACATCCTGGCTGACCAGCATTTCACCGAGCCACCGCCACGCTATTCGGAAGCCAGCCTGGTCAAGACCCTCGAGGAATACGGTATCGGCCGGCCGTCGACCTATGCTTCGATCATCCAGGTGCTGTTGAATCGCGAATACGTCTGGCTCGACAGCCGACGTTTCCGACCGTCCGACGTGGGCCGGGCAGTGAGCAATTTCCTGACCGAGCACTTTACCCAGTATGTCGACTACGATTTCACCGCGCGGCTGGAAGACGAGCTGGATGCCGTGAGTCGTGGCGAGGAAGCCTGGGTCCCGTTGTTGCAACGGTTCTGGACGCCTTTCAAGCAGCAGGTCGAGGAGAAGATCGAGACTGTGGATCGCGGCCAGGCCACCGGCGCGCGCGAGCTGGGCACCGATCCCAAGAGCGGCAAGCCGGTGTCGGTACGGTTGGGCCGCTACGGACCCTATGTGCAGATCGGCACCCGCGAAGACGAGGACAAGCCGCAATTCGCCAGTCTGCGTCCGGGACAGAGCATGCACACCATCGAGCTGGACGAGGCGCTCGAGCTGTTCAAGTTGCCACGCACGCTCGGCCAGGCCGACGACGGCGAGGAGGTCAGCGCCGGCATCGGTCGTTTCGGGCCATTCGTGAAAAAGGGTTCGACCTATGCCTCGCTGCCGCGCGAGGAGGACCCGCATACCGTGAGTTTCGAGCGGGCGATGGAACTGATCCGCGAAAAACTGGAAATGCTGGCCAATCGCGTGATTCGCGAGTTCGACAGCGGCGTGCAGGTGCTCAACGGACGTTACGGTCCCTACATCACCGACGGCGAGAAAAACGCCCGCATACCCAAGGACCGTGAGCCGGCCTCGCTCACCGAAGCCGAGTGCAGCGAGCTGTTGGCAGCAGCTCCGGTACGCAAGCGGCGAGGCGTGGCGGCCAAGGCAGGAAAGAAGGCGACCGCGAAAACAACCAAAAAAGCGACTGCGAAAAAGGCGACTGCGAAAACGGCTCGGAAGGCGACCGCGAAAAAGGCCAGGAAAACGGCTGGCAAGTCCACTGCGAAAACGGCCAGAAAGGCCACAGGAAAGAACACGAAAAAAACGGCGAGCAGCCCCGCTCCGACATCACGCAAGGCCACCCGCAAGTCCGGCACCGTGGGAGAGGATGGATGAAGCCGCTGGATTTCGCGCAAGCTGGGCATGGCCGGTCATGCGTATTCGCGGACTGCGGCATTGTCGCGATGGCCGGGGGCGGGCCGTGCCGTGTGCCGTGTTCGTGAATGGTTGCCGCTAACGGACCCGGGGACATGAACCGCGAACACGAATCGCAGCAGCAGATCAGTGGGTGGATCGGGCCAGAAACCCTGCCCCTGCTGGGTGCCGGGCGGCCCGATCACGTGGTGGCCTGGCGCAACGGTACGCCGGTGCGGGCAGACGTGTTCCTGGCCCATGTGCGGCAGGTTCACCGCTGCCTTGTACCCGGCAACGGCGTGGTCAATCTGTGCGAGGACCGTTACGACTTCCTGGTCGCGTTTTGCGCCATCGTGCTGAGCGGCCAGGTCAATCTGCTTCCGCCTTCGCGCGCGCCGCAGGCAGTGCAGGAGGTCATGGCCGCGCATCCGGGGTGCCATGCGCTCGGTGAATGTGTCCCCGAACATGCGCCGCCGGGGTTCATGCGCATGCCTGTCCTGCACGCGGTGCTGGACGGGGTATTCGACGTACCGCGTATCGCGGCCAGCCAGCCTGCTGTGATTGGTTTCACTTCCGGATCGACCGGTCAGCCCCAGGCCAACCTCAAGACCTGGGGCGCTCTGCAGGCCAGCAATGAAGGCAACCGCAGGGTGTTGCGTCCGTGGATCGGCGATATCTTCCAGATCGTCGCGACGGTGCCGCCGCAGCACATGTACGGACTGGAGATGTCGGTGCTGCTGCCCGTGCTGGGAAGAGCGGCTGTACATGCCGGCAAACCATTTTTTGCCGCCGACATCGCGGCGGCGCTGGAACAGGTGCCCGAACCGCGATTGCTGGTAACCACCCCGGTACACCTGCGTGCCCTGCTGGCCGAGCACGTGCCCATGCCTGGGCTCGGCGCGGTGGTGTCGGCGACCGCGCCCTTGCCGGTCGAGCTGGCACAGACGGCCGAACGCGTTCTGGGTGCCCCGGTGCTGGAAGTGTTCGGTTCGACTGAAACATGCGTGTTCGCAGCGCGGCGCACCACATGCGAAGCGCTGTGGACCATGTTTCCGGGCGTGCATCTTCATCCGCAGCCGGACGGCACGCGCGTGGAAGCACCGCAGTTGCAGGCCCCGGTTACCCTGGCCGATCTGGTCGAGTTGCACGATGAACAGCGATTCCGGCTCTGCGGGCGCAACACCGACCTGCTGGAAATCGCCGGCAAGCGCGCCTCCCTGGGCGACCTCAACCGTCGCCTGCTGTCCATCGAGGGTGTGGAAGATGGCATCGTGTTCCAGCATCAACAGCCCGACCGGACCGGTGTGCGGCGGGTGGCGGCACTGGTGGTTGCGCCCTCGTTGAGCGAGGCGCAGGTGATGGCGCGGCTGCGCGCGATGCTGGATCCCGCCTTTCTTCCGCGGCCGTTGCGCCGGGTCGCCCGTTTGCCGCGCAACGAGACCGGCAAACTGCCGCTGCAGGCGCTGCTGGACGCTCTGCGCGACTGATCCGCACCGCTGCACGCGCGGTTTTCGGTATCCTGTGCGGCCCATGCGCCACATCGTTCCCGACAAGGAACCATGTGCATGGCAAGCATCGTACTCATCGTGGAGCCCTTGCATGAAGGTCCTGGTCATTGGCGGCGGCGGTCGTGAACACGCATTGGCCTGGAAGATCCGCCAGTCGCGGCGCGTGTCGGAAGTCCTGGTGGCGCCCGGCAATGCCGGTACGGCGGGAGAGCCGGGGATGCGCAATGTTGCCGTTTCCGCGAGCGATCCAGGAGCGCTGCTGGACCTGGCGCGGCGGGAAAACGTGGACCTGACCGTAGTCGGCCCCGAAGTGCCGCTGGTTGCGGGGGTTGTCGATCGATTCCGCGCAGCGGGCATGCGTTGCTTCGGTCCGCGTGCCGTGGCTGCCCAACTGGAAGGGTCCAAGGCCTTCAGCAAGGATTTCCTGCAGCGGCACAATATTCCGACCGCACGCTACGCGGTGTTCACCGAAGTCGACCATGCACTGGCCCATGTGCGCCGGCATGGCGCGCCGATCGTGATCAAGGCCGACGGACTGGCGGCCGGCAAGGGCGTGGTCGTGGCCCTGACCATCGGTGATGCCGAACAGGCTGTGCGCGACATGCTCGGTGCACATGCCTTCGGCGAGGCGTCCTCGCGGGTGGTGATCGAGGAGTTCCTGGAGGGCGAGGAAGCCAGCTACATCGTGGCCAGCGACGGCCATCATTACCTGCCCATGGCTTCGAGCCAGGACCACAAGCGTCGCGACGAGGGCGATCTGGGGCCCAACACCGGCGGCATGGGAGCCTATACCCCGGCACCGGTGGTCAACGAGGTTGTGGAACGCCGGATTCGCGAACAAGTCATCGAACCGACCCTCCGCGGCATGGCGGCCGAAGGTGCGCCGTTCATCGGTTTCCTGTATGCCGGCCTGATGATCGACGCACAGGGTGTACCCAGGGTGGTGGAATTCAACGTGCGCTTCGGCGATCCGGAGACGCAGCCGATCATGATGCGCCTGCGTTCGGATCTGGTCGAGCTGATCGATGCTGCACTCGACGGGCGACTGGACCAGACCGATGCCGTCTGGGATCCGCGTCCGGCCATCGGCGTGGTGCTCGCTTCGGGCGGTTATCCGGGTGCGATACGCAATGGTTGCGTGATCGAGGGGCTGGATGCGGACGACGACGAGGACGTCAAGGTGTTCCATGCCGGTACGCGTCGCGACGGGGAAGGGCGGGTGGTGACCGCCGGCGGGCGGGTGCTGACCGTATGCGCGCTGGGCGATGACCTGGCCGCTGCCCATGCACGTGCCTATGCACGCCTGGCCTCGATCCGCTTCGAGGGGGCTTTCTGCCGGCGGGACATCGGGCATCGCGCCCTGCGACGGTCCTGATCACCGGGGAGTGCTTCCGGTCACTGCATATGCGCTAGGCTGGATTCGTTCGCATGGCAGGGGACGAGGATGAGTCAGTTCGCATTGCTGGGCCAGCGCCGGTTTGGACCATTTTTCCTCACCCAGGCCTTCGGCGCCTTCAACGACAACGCCTTTCGCTACGCGCTGATCGGCATGGCCACCTTCCGTTTCGGCATGTCCTCGCCGGAACTGGGTGGTTACAACAACCTGGCGCTGGCCCTGTTCATCCTGCCGTTCTTTCTCTTCTCCGCCAGCGCCGGCCAACTGGCCGAGCGCATGGAAAAGGCCCGGCTTATACGCATCGTCAAGGCCATGGAGGTGGCAGTGATGATCCTGGCGGCCGTGGCCTTCCAGCGTGCCAGCCCGACCCTGCTGCTGGTGGCCCTGTTCCTGATGGGCCTGCAGTCCACGCTGTTCGGTCCGATCAAGTATTCGATCCTGCCGCAGGTACTACGTCCCGGCGAACTGACCGGGGGCAACGGTCTGGTCGAGAGCGGCACCTCGCTGGCCATCCTGCTCGGATCGATGGCCGGCAATGCCCTGATGGCCGTGCCGCACTACGGCCCGCAACTGACCTCGGCGGCGGTTATCGGCGTCGCCCTTGCCGGCTATGCCGCCTCCCGTGCCATCCCGTCGGCCCCGGCCACCGCCCCGGACCTGCGTTTCGAGTGGAATCCCCTGCGCGAGACCGGCAAGGTGCTGCGGGACAGCCTGCGCGAGCGAACCGTGTTCCATGCCATCCTCGGCATATCCTGGTTCTGGTTCTTCGGCGCCGTGCTGACGGTGCAACTGCCGCTGTACACCCGCGATTTCCTGGGTGGCGACGCCAGCGTGCTGACGCTGGCACTGGCCTTGTTTTCCATCGGCATCGGTGCCGGTTCACTGCTGTGCGAACGGCTGTCCGGTGGGCGGATCGAACCGGGACTGGTGCCGCTGGGTGCGATGGGCATGACACTGACCGGTGTCGACCTGTATTTCACGCGCCCGCGCGCCATGCCGGTGCAGGGCCAGGATGCCTGGAACATGCTGTCCGCAAGCGGCGGCGTGCATGTCGCCGTTGACCTGGTGCTGATCGGCCTGTTTGCCGGTTTCTACATCGTGCCGCTGTTCGCCATGGTGCAGCAGCGTGCGCCCCGGCGGCATCTTTCGCGCACCATCGCGGCCACCAACATCATCAATGCCCTGTTCATGGTGCTTGCGGCGGCATTCGGGAGTGCGGCCCTGTGGGCGGGACTGACGGTGCCGCAACTGTTTCTCGCGGTGGCCCTGCTCAATGCCGTGGTGGTCGCCTGGATGATGTTCCGCGTGCCCGAATTTGCGCTTCGATTCATCGGCTGGTTGCTGCTGCACCTGCGCTACAGGGTGCGTTGCAGCGGCCTGCGGGCTTTGTCCGCCGACGGTCCGGTGCTGCTGCTTGCCCCGTGCTTGGATACGACGCGGATGCTGCTGGTGATGACGTGCCTGCCTCGTCCGGTGCGTTTCGTGCTGGATGCCGGTCTGGGCCTGCGCGGGTTCTGCGCCTCGCTCATGGTCCGCGCGGGCGCCATCGTGCGTGATGACTTGCACCATCGTGTCGACCGCGAGTCGACGATTGCGCGGGCTCGAGATGGCGGCGAAGTCCTTTGCCTGGTTTGCACTTGCGGCGAGCTGACCGGAAGCGAGGGGTGTGCCGGTTCCGAACAGGTGCGCGAATATGCCATGCGACATGGTCTGCCGCTTTACGTGCTGCAACTGGAGGAACCGCTTCGGGGGAGATACCGCTTGCGCGCCCGGCTGGAGCTGACGCTGTGCCAACCGAGGTCCGCGTAGGGCATTGGCAGGGGTCGGCCCCCGGTGCGGGGGGCGTCGAGGTGCCAAAGCTCAGACGAACCAGCCCCCGAGCACGACCAGGGCGGCTATGGTCAGCCAGACCATCATGACCCGGTGCAACAGGCGCCGGGCGTCGGCCAGTTCGGCCAGGACGTCGCTGGTGTCTCTGGTGTCGGCATCGCCGGCTTCCAGGTCGGCATTGACGCCCGCCCGCGCCACGGCGGACAGGAAACCCGGGTCGAAATGCCGCGCAACGTTGCGTGCGTCGGAATGCCAGTTGCGCCAGGCGCGGACCACGGCATCGAAATCCGAGACCAGGGCCATGGCCAGAACCATCAGATGGGCCGCAGGCCAGTCCAGCATTTCACCCAGGCGTCGCGCCGCGGCCCGTCCCCGCGCCGGCGGTATGGCCAGATCGTCCGGATCGTCGCTGCCGTCCTCGACGGTGCTCACGCTGTTCGTTCCATCAACCAGCAACAGTCGCACCAGCCTGTAGCCCAGAGCGCCGACCGGGCCAAGCAACAGGAACCAGAAGATCACGGCAAAGCGGCGTTGCAGGCCGGCCCAGACCGTGGCATGGACCAGGCACGGTGCGGTGAATGGCAGCCGATCGTGATCGTCGGTCGCGCGCAGACGTTGCGCCAGCTTTTCTTGCTTGTCCGGATCCTCGGCCTGCAGCACCGCCTTGATGTCCTGGTCCAGGTCGCGGGGCCCGAGGCTGTAGGCCAGCACGCCGCCGGCGAAGACACCCCACAGGACATGCATCATCGGTGCCTGCCACAGCAGGATCGAGATCACGCCGCACACGATCAGCGGCGGCAGCAGGGTCCAGGCGACGAAGGCGGCTCCGTCGCTGTCGGCATGCTGGTCGGTCCATTGATGGAACCAGCCATGACGGCGGTAGCGGGGAATGGTCGGCAGGAGATGAATCAGAAGCATCACCGCCAGGACGACCAGCAGACGTATGGCCATGAGAATGTGGCTCCGGTCCAGGATCGAGGATTACCGTGGGCGATTGTAGCGGGCCGCGCAGTTTCAGGTGTCCGTTATCGTCTCGAGATCGATGCCTGCCTGCCGGCCCATCCAGTGGGCCAGCAGATAGCGGGATACGGAAAGGCGTGACGGCAGCTGCAGACTGCCCCGTTCGACGCCATGCACGATGTCACCGGGCGTGAACCAGGCGGCATGCTCCAGTTCACCGTCCCGCAGGTGAATGTCCCGGGCCAGGGCCTGTGCCGAGAAACCGAGCATCAGCGAGGCGGGGAAGGGCCAGGGCTGCGAGGCGAGGTAACGGCAGTGTGTCACGGTCACACCTGTTTCCTCGTCCACCTCGCGGCGTACCGCATCCTCCAGTCCCTCGCCCGGCTCGACGAATCCGGCCAGGGTCGAGTAAAGCCCCTGTGGCCAGCCAGGTTGGCGTCCGAGCAGGCAGGCCCCTTCGTGTTCGACGATGACGATGATGGCCGGATCACTGCGCGGAAACTGCAGCGTGTCGCACTGCGTACAGCGAGCCCGGTGTCCGGACGAGATCCAGGACAGCGGTGCGCCGCAGCATGGGCAGTGACGGGTGCGGGCCTGCCATTGGGCCAGGGCACTGGCATAGGCGAACAGGCCCGCATCGAATCGGCTGAAGCGGGCCCCGGCGTGGCGTAGTCCGATGGTTTGCGCCGACAGCACACCGGCTGATGTCCGGACCTGTTCCGCGTTGGCACGCAGCAGGAAATACCCGCGGTCTTCGCCATCCACGCCCAACAGACTGGCCGGGATGTCGCCAAGATGACGCCGGCGTTCGGTGGGCGTCAGCAGTCTTGGTGCCCGTCCGTCGGCGAGGGAGAGGATGCGGGCTTCGGGGTCCAGCACCAGGAACCTGGAGGTGGGTGCCTGTTCAAGCGCATCCAGCCAGGGCCGGTCATCGCGGTGCTCGGCCTTGCGGTCGAGTGCCAGGTCCGTGAAGAGCAAGGCCGATGGCTCGGGAAATCGATCCATGGCTTCAGCGCCAAGTTTACACGGAGAACGAGGAACCGCAGCCGCAGGTGGTGCTTGCATTGGGATTGCGGATCACGAACTGCGCGCCGCTGAGGTTTTCCGCGTAGTCGATTTCGGCGCCGCCCAGGTATTGCAGTGACAGCGGATCGACAAGCAATGTCACACCCTGCTTGTCGACGGCCAGGTCATCCTCGGACTGTTGCTCGTCGAAGGTGAAGCCGTACTGGAACCCGGAGCACCCGCCGCCGGTGATGTACACGCGCAGTTTGAGTGCGGGGTTGCCTTCTTCCTCGATCAGGTCGCGCACCTTGTGCGCGGCTGCATCGGTGAACACGAGCGGTGCCCCACCGCTGCGGTAGTCGGGCATCTGGATGGGTATGCTGTTCATGTGTGCAAGTGTCGCGCTTCGTCAGGGCGGCGGCAAGCCGCCATATCCCTGCATTGGGCCGTGGTGTGCCAAATCAAGCGCCTGTGCTTCAGTCGTGCGAACGGTTGTCCATTACCACGTCATCATCGAAGACGCCGTCTGGCGCAGTGTCGCTTGGCGGTTTGGGCAGCTGGCGCGGACTTTCCTTCTGGTGGACCATGCGCCCATTGACCTGGGCCCCGGCGGCCATTTCCAGTACCCGGTAGTGCACGTCGCCCTCGATGCAGGCCTCGGAGGCCAGCTCCAGCCGTTCGGCGGCGTGGATGTCGCCTTTCACGTGGCCGTTGATGATGGCATGGGGCACATGCACCTCGCCGACCACGCGGCCGCCCTCGCTCAGGGTGAACACGGCCTTGCCGTCGGGTCCGGCGTGAATGCTGCCCTCGATGCAGCCATCCAGGTGCAGGTTGCCGTTGAACCGGACATCGCCCTGCACGGTGGTGCCGGCGGCGATCAGGCTGGTGTCGCCGGCATGCGAATCGGTCGCGTCGTGTCGCCGTTGGCGGTTATTCCACATTTTGAGGGTTCTCCGGATTTTTCAATGCGCTGTTCCAGGACATGCTCTGGGTGATGTTCTTGCTGCCGCGCGGATCCAGATGGATCCGCAGTCGGTTGGGGGTGAAGTCCGCCGGCAGCATCAGGGTGCCATGCAGCTGCTGGAAATACTTGAACTTGAAAGGCATGCCTTCTTTCTGTTCGGGTGCGGCGATGTCCGACCAGTGCAGTCGCGCCAGGCTGCCGGCACGCACACCGTCGATATCGACCGTGGCGCGGCCGTGGACGATATCCCGGCGCCGCGCATTGCGGGTCAGGGTCAGGGTGATGTTCCACGCCCGCGACCGGGCAACGCGATGCAGGTACACCCCCTGCAGCTGCAGCCCGTCCTGCCGGGAGCTGCCGCCGGCCAGGCGGGCGTAAAGGGACAGGTCCGCGCGCAAACCGTTGATCTGCTCGTCGCGCTCGGCGAGCGTATCGGTAAGCTTGCGACTGGCCACGTTGGCGACCTGCAGGGAGCGCTGGGCTATGGCCAGCTGCTGTTTCAGCCTGGCGTTGTCCGTACGCAGCGCCTCGACGGTCTTGCCGCTGACGCTCGTCCGCGGTGTCGCCGACTTCCCGTAGGCATAGGCGAGCACCGCTGCCACGATCAGTGAAGCGACCCACAGTGCCAGCCCGCCCCACCATCGCAGGCGCATCGGCCGGGTCTGCTCCGAACGCACGACATAGCGGGGGGGAGGACGAATGTTCATGGACGAGCCGGGGGAAAGCGATCATATAGCCATCGGCCATCGTGAGCGTCAAGCGCAACGGGCGACATGCGTATACTCGGGCACGTTTTCCATTGCAGGTTCCGGACATGCTCTGGCTCAAGGCCTTTCACATCATTTTCGTGGTCACCTGGTTCGCCGGCCTGTTCTACCTGCCGCGGTTGTTTGTCTACCATGTGGAGGCGACCGAGCCGGTACTGCGCGAGCGACTGAAGGTGATGGAACGGCGTCTTCTGGGCATCACCCATATCGGCGGCCTGCTGGCCGTGGGTTTCGGTCTGGCGACCATGGTCTGGTGGATGCGGCACGCGCCAGGCTACCTGATGCAGAGCTGGTGGTTCCATGCCAAGCTGGCCCTGGTGCTGGTGCTGATTCTCTACCATGCGATGCTCGCGCACATGGTCCGCCTGGCCCGGCGTGACGCACTGGTCTGGAGCAGTCGCGCCCTGCGCATCTTCAACGAGATCCCCGCCGTGCTGCTGGTGGCCATCGTGATCCTGGTGGTGGTCAAGCCAGGCTGAGGTACAGGTTCAGCTGCGCACGCGGGTCTGAAGGTAGGCGACCTCGCCGAGGTTTTTGATCAGGTCGAGCTGGGTTTCCAGCCAGTCGATGTGCTCTTCCTCGGAGGACAGGATGTCCTGGAACAGGTCGCGGGTGACGAAGTCACCCAATTGTTCACTGTCGGCGATGCCGCGCTGGAGATCAGGCACGGCGGCGCGCTCGAGTTTCAGGTCGCATTCAAGGATTTCGCGCGGACTCTCCCCGATCAGCAGCTTGTCCAGTTGCTGCAGGTTGGGCAGGCCTTCGAGGAACAGGATGCGTTCCACCAGGCGGTCGGCATGCTTCATCTCGTCGATCGACTCGCTGTACTCGTGATCGGCCAGCGCCATGTAGCCCCAGTTCCTGAACATGCGGGCATGCAGGAAGTACTGGTTGATGGCGGTCAATTCGTTCTTGAGCGCGCGGTTGAGGTGCTCGATAACCCGGGTTTCGCCTTGCATGAGGTGCCTCCGTGCCCCGGCGCTGCTGTCGCGCCAGGTGGGATGGGTGAGCAATGATCATAGCGCCGAACGCGCGGCGTCGGGACGTTCAGGCGGCCTTGCGCGACGCCGACGGCAGGCTTTGGCGCAGCGTCAGTTCATGCAGCAGTTGGCGCGCCATGCTTTCGCAGCAGCCGCAGCCCGTGGAGCAACGGGTCCGGTCCTGCAGTTCGGCAAAGCTGCGGACGCCTTCGCTGCAGGCTTGCCGGATATCGGTTTCGCGCACGGATTGGCAGATGCAAACGTACATGGGACAACCTCCGTGGCACTATTTGAATGCAAATGGGAACGATTGTCAATAACACCCATACGAGGCGTGTTCAATGCCATGCCAGGACTGGCGCGGGACAGGGAGGTCCGGCAGTAAAGACTCGCAAGGATGCGGTCGCGCGAAGGATCGGGCGTTCGGGGTCAGGCGGCGGCACTGCCTCTGCGCTTGCCGGGAGGGCCCCGGTGACGCGGTGTTTCGATGCGGATGCTGCAGGTGCGCTCGACCTGCGGAGCAAACTGGCGCAGGGCGCGTTCGTACACGCGCCGCTTGAACGCAACAACGTGTTCGGCGGGGTACCAGAAATTGACCCAGCGCCACGAGTCGAATTCCGGCGTTTCGCTGGCATCCAGACGCAGGTGCCGTTCGTGGCCGATGAAGCGGAGCAGGAACCAGACCTGTTTCTGGCCGATGCATTGCGGGGACTGGTGACGGCGCAGATAGCGGTGCGGCAGCCGGTAGCGGAGCCAGCCAGGGGTGGTGTCGAGCACTTCGACATGCTCGGCGGCCAGTCCGGTTTCCTCTGCCAGTTCGCGATACATCGCCTCGATCGGGGTCTCGTCGCTGCGCATGCCACCCTGGGGAAACTGCCAGCCATCGCGACGGATGCGGCGCGCCCAGAACAGGCGACCGTCGTCGTTGAGCAGGATGATGCCTACATTGGGCCGGTATCCATCGGCGTCGATCATGCCGGTATCCTCAGTCGTGCGAGGGGCGGCGGATGCCACACGGCAGGTCAGCCCTCTCGACCCGATTCAACCACAGGCCGGGAAGTCGCGGCAAGAAGTCGCGCTTGAACGCTCGTCATCGGCCCACTACACTTTCGCGCCCCGCCCGTGTGCGTCTGCACGTACGGTTCGACAGGCCCATTGTCCCTGGCTAGGTAGCTCAGACGGTTAGAGCGCGGCACTCATAATGCTGAGGTCGGCGGTTCGATTCCGCCCCTAGCCACCATTAGGGAATCCCACACCATCCCGCAAGACCCCTGAAACCGCGTCATTACGCGGTTTTTTGTTGTCCGTGTGTCTCAAATACACCTTCGGCTTCCCTTGAGTTACCGTAAATCTGGCGGTAGTTTTAACGGTAACAGGGACTACCACCAAGGGTGTTACCGTCATGTTGACCCCATCTGGAGTGCGCAACGCCAAGCCACAGGCCACGGCTTACAAGCTGGCCGATGGCCGGGGAATGTATCTGCTGGTCAAGCCGAACGGCTCGAAGTGGTGGCGATTGGACTACCGCCGACCGGGGACCAAGAAACGCAATACGCTGTCCCTGGGCACCTATCCCGATGTTTCCCTGAAACAGGCCCGCGAGCGCCGCGAGGAAGCCCGGCGACAGATTGCGGAAGGTATCGACCCCGGCGACCTGCGCAAGGCCGAGGCTTTGTCTGGTGCGGAAACCTTCGAGGCCATCGCGCGCGAGTGGCACGCCAAGCATGTGCCTACATGGTCCAAGGCTCACGCCGAGCGCCTCATGGGCAGGCTGGAAAAGGACGTGTTCCCGTGGATCGGCCGCAAGCCCATTGGTGGACTTGCTGCCCCGGACGTGCTGGCTGTGCTGCGCCGTATCGACGCCAGAGGCGCGCGCGACACCGCCCACCGGGTACACCAGCACTGCGGGCAGGTGTTCCGCTATGCGGTCGCCACAGGCCGCGCCAGCCATGATCCGACGCCTGCCCTGCGTGGGGCCATACCGCCGACGCGGGCAAAACACCATGCCAGCATCACCGACCCCGACCGTATCGGGGAACTGCTGCGTGCGCTGGATGGCTACCAAGGCTCACCCATCACGCGCGCCGCCTTGCAGCTGGCCCCGCTTGTCTTTGTGCGTCCGGGTGAGCTACGCCGCGCCGAGTGGCCCGAAGTGGACCTGGACAAGGCCGAATGGCGCATCCCCGGCGAGAAAATGAAGATGGGCAGCCCGCACATCGTCCCGCTGTCCACGCAGGCCGTGGCGGTCCTGCGCGACCTGGCCCCGCTGACCGGGACCGGACGCTACCTGTTCCCCGGCCTGCGCACCCGCTCGCGTCCCATGAGCGAGAACACCGTAAACGCTGCCCTGCGCCGCTTGGGCTTTGACCGCGACACCATGACCGGCCACGGCTTCCGCAGCATGGCCAGCACGCTGCTGAACGAGCAGGGCTGGCACCGCGACGCCATCGAGCGCCAGCTGGCCCACGCCGAACGCGATGCCGTGCGTGCGGCCTACAACTACGCCGAACACCTGCCCGAACGCCGCAAGATGATGCAGGCATGGGCGGATTATCTGGATAGCTTGCGCGATGTGCCGGGCAAGGTGGTGCCGATCCATCGCAAGGCCCATTGACGCGTTCAGGCATGGATATCCTTTATGGGATATCATGGGACAACACGGGAAGTATCTGGAGGGCGCCATGCAGATCGTCAAGCTATTCAAACTCGGGCATGCCCAGGCGGTACGCATTCCCACGCGCTATCGTTTCGATGCGTGCGAGGTCGAGGTGTTCCGGCGTGGCGATGAACTGATCCTGCGCCCCAAGGCGGAAACGGCTGCCGACCTGTTCGCGCGCATCCGCGACAAGCACGGCCCACTGGATATCCGCAGGCCGGCACAGGGTGAGGCCGAGCCGGTCGAACCGCTGGAGTTTTAGGCGTGGCCGCCAGCTACCTGCTGGATACCAACATCCTGAGCGCCGCACTGCGGGGCGAACCGAAAGCCTTGTTGAACCGGCTGGCGGGCCTGGCCCCGTCACGCTTGCATCTATCCAGCATCGTGCTGGCCGAGCTGGCGACCGGCGCCGAGCTGAGCAAGCGAAAGGCAGCCACGCGCACGGCGTTGGCCGAGATGACCGCCGGCATGGCTGTGCTTCCCTTCGATGCCGACTGCGCCACCGCCTACGGACGTATCCGCGCGGCATTGGAGCGCAAGGGCGCGCCCATCGGCCCCATGGACATGCTGATCGCGGCGCAAGCTGTTTCTGCAGGTCTGGTTCTGGTGACCGACAACCTGCGCGAGTTCAATCGTGTGCCCGGGCTGGAGTGTGAGAACTGGATGCGGCGTGTCTGAATATCTGCACACCTTCGGTTCCAACGCAGGTCCGCGTGACCGAACGCCGCAGGATGATGCAGGCGTGGGTTGACTATCTGGACAGCCTGCGCGAGGCACCGGGGAAAGTGGTGCCGATACACAAAGCGCGCTGACTTGCCAGTCAATATCAAAATGGATATATTTTTTCCATGAAACCCATCCGATTTGTGGGTGACGCGCTGGCAGAACTGCGCGGATTCTCGGCAGCGGCGCGACAAGATGCCGGTTACCAGTTGCACCGCCTGCAAGCAGGCGATCGACCGACAAACTTCAAGCCGATGCCAAGCATCGGGAAGGGTGTGGAGGAATTGAGAGTACGGGATGCCACCGGAGCCTACCGTGTCATCTACACCGCACGCCTGGCCGACGCCGTGTATGTCTTGCATGCGTTTCAGAAGAAGACTCAACGCACGCCACGGGTAAACATCGAACTGGCACAAAAACGATTCAAGCAAGTGATACAAAAGAGGTAACACCATGACAGCCAAAAGTTACGCAAGCGTATTCGACGCCATCGCGGACACCCCGCAAGATGCCGTGAACCTGCGCCTGCGTGCGCAAGTCATGCAGCGCATCGCGCAACGTATTGAACGCAAAGGCTGGACACAACGTGAAGCCGCCGAACGCTGCGGAATCACCCAGCCGCGCATGAATGACTTGCTCCGTGGGCGGTTGTCCCGTTTCTCGCTGGATGCTCTGGTAAACATCGCGGCGGCAATGGGTGTGCGCGTGGAATTGAAGGCTGCGGCCTAATAGCTCCGCCACGGCTAGGGTAGCTCCCGAAAGCGCGGGCACCTTCACCGTGCTGCCGTGGCGACCTTTGGAGGGCGCAGAGGTGTGCGTAGATGTTGAAACATTTTCTAACGTTCAGCGAGGCTGCGTCTGAGCTTGGCACTGATATAGAAGGGCTTCGCCAAGCATACGAAATCGGAATTGCTAAGGAACTACCAGCCTTCGTACACGCCGGGAGTAGGCCTTTTTTGGCAACCCTTGTGGGCTGCGGCGCTATTGGCGAATTTAACATTGAGAAAGAAGCAAATCAGGTCACTTTAAAAAACGGAACCGTCATTAGGGAGGCGTTTTTTCATGATAACAAAGACCCGCATTCATTGTGTGATCAAGATTTAGGTGATCAATTTGGTCAAGTGGATTTCACCTTAATTCCTTCAAGTCAAACTGGATATCCGGGCGGATTCGAGCTAAGAGGGTTTTTTAGGGTCTGGTCAAGCTATTACATGCAAGAGGCGGCCAGAGAGTGTTTTTTGGGCATGGCGGGGGTAGCTCCCTTGTCTTGGTGGGAGGGCAAGGCCCCGCATCAATTGTTGGATGATGGGGATGAACTGCCAAGAGTTCGGTTCGAACTCAAGCCCACTAAAATAACTAAGTTTTGTGATTTGCCGGAATTGCTAGATGTTTACATAAGATCCGCAGATATACATACGTTCACATCGAAGCTTGCGAGCAGTGGTCTGGAAGAGAATCGAGAAAAGACGGGAAAGCCACTAGATGCGCGTGAACGCAATTATCTACTATGCATCATCGGTGCTTTGGCTAGGAATGCAAAGCTTGACTTGTCCAAGCCGATGAAGGCAGGAGAAGCCATAGCGCGGATGGTGCCAGAGATAGATTTGAAAGCGCGCACAGTGGGTGAGCATCTAAAGCGTGTGCCGGGGGCTTTGGAGAGCCGCCGTAAGTAGGAATTGCAATTGCACCACGTTTGACTGCAATAGCAACAATTTTGCGTTTCTGTTGCCTAGTATTCGCATACCGCTGGTGCTGCCAGCTTGTGTGAGTACCCCGCTATGCAATCGAACAATACCCTGGCACCGCCTGATCCCGCGCCGTTGTCCCCAGGCGACCTTCTAGACGAACGCGAAGCCGCCGCGATCCTTTCCGCTTCCGTGCAAACCCTGCGCAACTGGCGCTGGCGTGGCGATGGTCCCCGCTGGCGCAAGCTGGGGCAACGGATGGTCCGATATCACCGTGCCGACCTGGCGGCCTTCATCGAAGGCAAGGCGGGTGCGGCATGAGCACGCCAAAGACACGCGGGGAGGCCATTGCCGCCTATTGCCGCCAGTGCATCCATGATCCGCAAGCGTTCGGGACCTGGCGCGAACAGGTGGCGACCTGCGCCTGCACGGATTGCCCCTTGTGGCGATTCCGACCTTTGCAACAGTCGGCTTCATGCCCGCACTGGATCAAGGCGCGCGCCCCGGACGCACTGCCCGCAGGCTTTTTGGGCTTGGATCAGGCCGAAGCTGTGCGAGCCATGCGCGCGGAAATCGCCGCCAGGGCTTCCCGTGGCGCTGTACAGGCCAACGGCAGCGCGTGCAGCACGTACCCGCTACCTACCCACAGGGTGGGTGCAGCATGAGCGCGCGCCGGGCTGTACAGGCCGACCAGAACGCCTTGCCGCCGATCCTGTACCGCATGCGGGCACAATCGGCTATCCGCGAAGCGCAAACGGCAATGGATTGCATCGCGCGCGCAACCGATGCGCCGGAATGGCAGGACGTGGACGTTGCCGACCATCTGGATGCCGCTGCACGCCTGCTGGCGAAGGGGGCACCATGAAGGCCGCTGCATTGAAGCTAGAACCGGACGATGCCGCTGCCCTGCTGGACCTGTTGGCACCGGGCGAGCCGGTCACGTTCCAGACCTTCGACGAGGGAACGAGCAAGGGTAGGCGGGAACTGACGAGGACGCTGCACGGCACACTTACACAGCACCGGGCGACCCTGGCCGAGAAGAATAGGCACGGGGCTGGCGTGTTCTGGACCGTGAACGCCACCGATGGAAAAGGCCGCAAAGCTGCCAACGTGACGCACGTCCGCGCCTTGTTCGTGGACCTGGACGGCGCACCGCTGGAACCTGTGCAGTCTGCGCCGCTGGTGCCGCATGTCATCGTGGAATCATCACCGGATCACTGGCATGCCTACTGGCGGATAGCCGACTGCCCGCCTGATGACTTCACACCGCTGCAAAAGGGAATGGCCGCACGTTTCGGAGGCGATGCAAGCGTGTGCGACCTGCCGCGCCTGATGCGCCTGCCTGGATTCCTGCACCGCAAGGTACAGCCGTTCACATCGCACATCGTGGAACTTCGGAATGCGCCGCCTTACACGCTGGACGAGGTGTGTGCCGCGTTCGACATCACTCCGTCATGCTTTACACAAGAGACTCAAGATACCCAAGAGACTAAAGATACCCAAGAGACTAAAGTCAGGGAGAGGGGCGCGCAGCAAACGGAAATAACGGTAGAGAGATTCATTCCGAGAGCTACAGGCCAGCGTAACCGCTTGCTGTTCGATCTGGCGCGCCATGTGAAGGCACGAAAGCCTAACGCCACGCACAAGGAACTGCGAGTCATCGCAATGGACTGGCACGCACTGGCGGCTCCCACCATAGGTACGCAAGACTTCGCTGAATCATGGGGCGACTTCATGCGCGGATGGGAGCGCGTCCGGTATCCCGAAGGCAAGGTGCTGGATGCTTTGCTTGCGGGCGTGGACGATGATCCCCTGCCTGCTGGCCTGCCGAATGGATACGGTCCGCCTACGCTCCGACTGGTGCGGATTTGTGGGCGGCTGCAACGTGAGGCGGGTGACGCCCCATTCTTCCTGAGCGCGCGCAAGGCAGGCGAACTGCTGGGCTGTAGCCATACCAGTGCTGACAGCAAATTAAGGGCGCTGGTCTTCGATGGCGTCCTAGAGATAGTGAACCTTGGGGCGTTCAAGGGTCGGAAGGCCACTGAATACCGTATGCGATGAAAAAGGACAAAGAGCACCGGATGGTGGTTCAATCCTCCTGATTAGCCCTCTTCCTCAGCCATGAAAATTGCCAACTGCGCGCAGCCTCGGGTCAGGCCAAGGGCTGCAGAGCATCATCGCACGCATCAAACGA
>JALUXG010000024.1 GCA_027019085.1 Rhodanobacteraceae bacterium
CCGGGAATATGACAGCGTGGTGTCGGCAGGTGAGCAGATCACTTCCGGCCTCCTGGCGATCACGCTGAGCGATATGGGCGTACCTGCCCGGTCATGGCTTGGCTGGCAGATCCCTCTGCGCACCTCGGGGGTGCATGGGGCGGCGCGGATTGAAACCATCGAGACCGAAGGCCTCGAGCAGGCTTTCGCGGAAGGCCGTGTCGCGGTTGTGGCCGGCTTCCAGGGCCTTGGTGAGAACAACCGTATCGCGACGCTGGGGCGCGGTGGTTCCGATACCAGCGCGGTGGCCCTCGCCGCGGCGCTGAAAGCGGACCGTTGCGACATCTACACGGATGTGGATGGCGTCTATACGACCGACCCGCGCATCACGCCGCGGGCGCGCAAGCTTGCCAAGATCACCTATGAAGAAATGCTGGAAATGGCCAGCCAGGGTGCCAAGGTGCTTCAGACGCGCTCGGTGGGCATGGCCATGACCCATCAGGTGCGCGTGCTTGTACGCTCGTCTTTCGCGGACCCGGACGACCCGCAGCTCGTCGCTGCGACCAACGGTACCGCTGATCTTCCAGGAACGCTCGTCTGCGACGAGGAGGAAATTATGGAACAGGAACTCGTAACCGGCATCGCCTATTCGCGCGACGAAGCCAAGATCACTCTCGTCGATGTCGAGGACAAGCCGGGCGTCTCCGCAGCCATCTTCGGCCCGCTGGCCGATGCAGGCATCAATGTGGACATGATCGTGCAGAACGTGTCCGAAGACGGATCGATGACCGACCTGACCTTCACCGTAAGCAATGCGGAGCTGGACAAGGCCCGCTCGGTGATCGAGGGCGCCAAGGACGAGATCGGCTACCAGAACCTGATTTCCGATGGTGATGTCTCGAAGATTTCCGTAATCGGCGTCGGGATGCGCAGCCATACGGGCGTGGCGCAGAAGATGTTCCGTGCGCTGGCTGATCGCGGGATCAACATTCACGTGATCTCCACGTCGGAGATCAAGGTCAGCGTGCTGATTGCGTCGGAATACACCGAGCTGGCCGTGCGGGCCCTGCACACGGCCTACGGGCTGGACGGCGAGGCTGCCTAACACGCAGCCCGCCGCCGCGTCGCCCTATAAGGGTGCATAGCGCGCACATTTGCTCCGGCATGGTATAAGGCTGCCGGCGATCACATTGGCACCACATTTTCCGTGGCAATAGCCTGGTGACGCCGCACGGGCGTTCGCCCATATCTGACAACCGCAGATTGACAGGATGGAGTGCCGGTGGTCGAGACCGCGCATGGTCCGCGCACATTGCTGAGACGCCTACGCGAGGTGATGGCGCAGTCGGGTCCTGCAGAGGACCGGCTGGAAACCGTCGTGCGCCTCATCGCGTCGAACATGGTGGCGGAAGTCTGCTCGATCTATCTGCTTCAGCCGGACAACCGACTGGAACTCTATGCGACGCAGGGCCTGCGCGCAGAGGCGGTCCACAACACCTTTCTGAGTCTCGGCGAAGGCCTGGTGGGTACGGTTGCCAAGTCAGCTCGGCCCCTGGCCCTGTCACACGCCCAGCGGCATCCGGCCTTTGCCTACCGGCCTGAGACGGGCGAAGACCCGTTTCTTTCCTTCCTTGGTGTCCCGCTGCTGCGTGGCGGGCGTGTGCTCGGCGTGCTGGCGGTGCAGAACGTCACCACCCGCACCTACAAGCTGGAGGAAATGGAGGCGCTTGAAACCGTCGCCATGGTGCTGGCGGAGATGGTTGCCTCCGGTGAACTGGTCAATCTCGTCGAGTTGCACCGGGCGGAAGTGGCTGACGACCGGCGGATGCACCATTACGGCACCGCCATCTCGGAAGGTATCGCGCTGGGACATGCGGTGCTGCATCAGCCACGCTTTCATGTCACGCGAATCATTGCCGAGGACAGCGATGAGGAACTGACGCGCATCGAGGATGCAGTGGGCAGGCTGCGGGCATCGGTGGATGCCATGCTGTCCGGGGATACGCTCGGGCGTGCCGGCGAGCACCGGGAAATCCTCGAGACCTACCGGATGTTCGCCAATGACAGCGGCTGGCTGGCCCGTCTGCGCGAAGCGGTGGAAAGCGGCCTGACAGCAGAGGCTGCCGTCGAACGCGTGCAGAACGAGACCCGTGCCCGGCTGATGCGCCAGACTGACCCCTATATGCGCGAGCGGCTGCATGACCTTGATGATTTGGCCAATCGGCTGCTGGGTCACCTTGTCGGTGTGCCGATGACGGCTGCGGGCGACAAGCTGCCGACAGATGCCATCATCATTGCGCGCAACATGGGGCCGGCGGAACTGCTGGACTATGACAGTCAGAAGCTGCGCGGGCTCGTGCTCGAAGAGGGCTCGGCCACAGCGCATGTGTCGATCGTGGCGCGTGCGCTGGGCATTCC
>JALUXG010000025.1 GCA_027019085.1 Rhodanobacteraceae bacterium
GCCTGTGGCGCAGCGTGAAGTACGAGGAGGTCTACCTCAGGGCCTATGACAGCATCCTCGATGCCCGCCAGTCACTGGGCCGGTACTTCGCCTTCTACAACGCCGAACGACGGCACCAATCGCTTGACCGGCACACGCCGGACAATGTGTACTACCAAGACGCTGCCAGGCTGGCGGCTTGACCCGAGGATGCACTTATCGCGCTGTCCAATTTTTGGGGTCCACTTCTAACAGCCCGGACATGGACACCTGATACACGCCCGGTGAGAAGGGCTATACCGATTATCCGAAGTAATCAGGGTAGGCCGCCAGGCCCCGGCGCAGCCGCCGTGACCTACGTCCGTGCTGCGAGCGGCCCTGCAAAGCCACGTGGCGTGCAAGGCACCTGAATACCGCAGGCAGAAGATCTTGCTCCAGCCCGGCCTCTTGCGCCCGGCAGTTCTTTCACTGGGCATGGACCTGCCGGGCCTCCCACGACCTGTAGCCCGCTGTAAATCCTTTTGAGAACCGCGGCAGCGGTGACGGACCTGGCCAGGGCCAATGCCCGGCCATATTAACCATCACGTTGCGCGTGATGCATACCATTGCCCGGTGCGGTTGACGATCGCCACCACCGACAGCATTACCGGCACTTCCACCAGCACCCCGACCACGGTGGCCAGCGCGGCGCCCGATTGCAGGCCGAACAGGCTGATCGCGGTGGCCACGGCCAGTTCGAAGAAATTGCTGGCGCCGATCAGCGCCGACGGTCCGGCCACACAATGCGGCACGCCGAGCTTCCGGCTCAGCCCGTAGGCCAGGGCAGCGTTGAAATAGACCTGGATGATGATCGGCACCGCCAGCATCACGATCACCAGCGGCTGGTGCAGGATGGCCTGACCCTGGAAGCCGAACAGCAGCGCCAGCGTGGCCAGCAGGGCGCCGGTGGACCAGGGGTCGATATGTTTGAGTGTGCGCTCCAGTGCCACCACGCCACCACGGCGCATCACCCGGCCTCGCCAGAACTGGGCCAGCACCACCGGCACCACGATGTACAGCAGCACCGACAGCAGCAAGGTGCCCCAGGGCACGTGGATGGACGCCACACCCAGCAGCAGGCCCACGATGGGGGCAAAGGCCACCACCATGATGGTGTCGTTGAGGGCCACCTGCGCCAGGGTGAAATGCGGCTCGCCGTGGCACAGTTTAGACCACACGAAAACCATCGCGGTGCACGGCGCCGCCGCCAGCAGGATCAGTCCCGCGATGTAGGCATCGTGCTGCCCGGCCGGCAGCCACGCGGCGAATACGTGACGCACGAACAGCCAGCCCAGCAGCGCCATCGAGAACGGCTTCACCGCCCAGTTCACCAGCAGCGTCACGCCGATGCCGCGCACCTGCTGGCGCACCCTGGCCAGTTCGGAAAAGTCGATGCGCAGCAGCATCGGGATGATCATCAACCACACCAGTCCCGCCACCGGCAGGTTGATCTGGCGGATTTCCATCCTGGAAAGTGCGGCAAAGGCCCGCGGAAACACGTGCCCTAGACCGATGCCCGCCACGATGCACAGCAATACCCAGACCGTGAGAAAACGCGCAAAGCCGCTGATTGCCCGGCGCTCGCTGGGTACCGTTTCACTGCGTGTGTTCATGCCGGCACGCCCTCATGGCCAATCCTGCGCACCGCATCCTCGAACATCTCGCACTCCATGCGTTCGATCGGCAGGGCCAGCAGCAATTCGACCCGGCGCCTGAGCAGCGTCCAGGCCGCAAGATAGGCATGCCGGCGACGGTCCTCGTCGCCCTCCACGGCAGCCGGATCGGGCACCCCCCAGTGGGCGCTGGCCGGATGCCCCGGCCACACCGGGCATACCTCGCCCGCGGCGTTGTCGCAGACGGTGATGATCATGTCCATGCGCGGCGCATCCGGATCGGCAAATTCATCCCAGCTCTTGCTGCGCAGCTCGCCGGTGAACCCGAGTTGACGCGCCAGCTCGGCGGCCATCGGCTGCACCCTGCCGGCGGGATGGCTGCCCGCGCTGAAGGCGTGGAAGCGCTCCTTGCCCAGCACGTCGAGCAGGGCCTCGGCCATGATGCTGCGCGCCGAATTGCCGGTGCACAGGAAAAGCACGTTGCGGGGTGTCGTTTCCATGTCAGCAGCACGCCTTGCCTGGCGCGTCCGCTGCGGCAGGTCCGCAGCAGGCCGTCGCGCTTTCGGTGGGCGCCGCGCAGGCACCGCTGTAGGTGGCCTCGCGACCGCGCGAGTGGAACGATTCCCAGCGCACGCCTTGCGGATCCTCCGCCCAGTACTTGTCCGAACGCGCGTAGCAGCACACCGCGTTCTCCTCGGCCAGCGCCACGGCATCGGCGGCACGCAGGCGTGCGCCCACCGCCTCCAGTTCCCGAGCCTCATCGACCTGGAAACCCAGGTGATCGACGCCGGGCGCGCCACCGCGCTGCGACAGGGCAAAGTTCACGCGTGGATCATCGAGCATCCACTTGGCGTAATCGCTCTCCACCACGGAGGGTTCGCAGCCGAACAGCATGCGGTAGAAGTCGATGCTGGCCGCCAGGTCGGCGACGCGTAGATGCACATGGAAGCGTTTCATGCTTGAAGCTCCTTCAGCAGGGTCGTGATGGGCGCGTGTTGCAGGCCTGGGCCGAAGCCGAACCGGCGCAGCAGTTGTCGGTGAGGAAATCGAGCAGGCCGTTCATGCGCGCGTAATCGGCCCGGCACAGGATCACTCGCCCCTGGCGCTCGTCGCGCACCAGTCCGGCCTGGCGCAGCTGGTTGAGATGATGGTTGAGCGTGGCCCCGGCCAGGCCGGTGGCCGCGGCCAGTTCGCCCACGGCCATGCCGTCCGGCCCCGCCTGAACCAGCAGGCGGAACAAGGCCAGGCGATGCGTATGGGCCAGGGCGGAAAGGCATTCGAGTGCGGATTTTGATTCCATATTTCCAGAATTATAGAAATCAATACGCTCGTCAAGAGTCCTGGCCGCAGGGCTACCCCCGGCGCTGCCTGTTGCGCGGACATGAAACGTTCCGGCAAAGCGGATATGCACTTCGCATCATGGCAAGCGCGTTCCATGCGACCGTGCTTGCACATTGGCGCCGACTGCATCAACATCTCTATATCTTGATGCAAGGATATATACGGGTATCCGATCCATGACCGCCATTTCCCTGGAATTCTTCCCCCCCAAGACCGACAAGCAGCGCGAACAGTTCAACAGCGCGCTGCCCCGCTTGCGCAGCCTGCAGCCCGAATACGCCAGCGTCACCTTCGGTGCCGGTGGATCCACGCTCAGCTACACCCCGCAGACGGTCAAGGCGCTGATGGATGCCGGTATCGATGCCGCCCCCCACCTTTCGTGCATGGGCGGCACGCGCGAGGAAATCGGCACGTTGCTCGATGAATACAAGAGCATGGGCTGCCGCCGCCTGGTCGCCCTGCGCGGTGACATGCCCTCGGGCATGGCCGGCCCCGGCGACTTCACCTATGCCTCGGAGCTGGTCGCGTTCATCCGTGAGCATTCGGGCGATCACTTCCGCATCGAGGTGGCCTGCTACCCGGAAACCCACCCGCAGGCCGACGACGCACTGGCCGACATGCGCCACTTCAAGCACAAGGTCGAGTGCGGAGCCGACAGCGCGATCACGCAGTATTTCTTCAACCCCGACGCCTATTTCCGCTTCGTCGACGACGCACGCGCCGCCGGCATCGACATTCCCATCGTGCCGGGCGTCATGCCGATATCCAACTTCACCCAGCTCAAGCGGTTTTCCGACAGTTGCGGCGCGGAAATCCCGCGCTGGATCGTCAAGCGCATGCAGGCCTATTACGACGATGTGGAAAGCGTGCGCGCGCTGGGCGCGGACATTGTCGCAGGCCTGTGCCGGCGGTTGCTGGACGGCGGCGCCCCCGGGCTGCACCTGTACACCCTCAACCGGGCGGTGGCGACCCTGGCCGTGGTGGAACGGCTGGACTGAACACGGCCCATGCTTGCCTGTCGACGGGCCTGCGGTCAGGCTGGAAGGCATGTTGCAACGCCTTGTCTTCCTGATGGCATCCGTGGCACTAGCGCCGGCCCAGGCGCAGACCGCCATACCGTCTCTGGCCAACCCCGTCACGGCTCCCGCCGTTCCCACAAAAAGCAGCGCACCCCTTTGTAGGTGGCCCGGAAGGGCCGACCGCCAAACCGCCTCTGGCCAGCCACGTCACGGCTCCCGCCGTTCCCACAAAAAGCAGAGCAGCGCACCCCCTTGTAGGTGGCCCGGAAGGGCCGACCGGGATGCCGCCTCTGGCCAGCCCCGTCACGGCTCCCGCCGTTCCCACAAAAGCAGCGCAGCGCCCCACTTGTAGGAGGCCCGGAAGGGCCGACCGCCATACCGCCTCTGGCCAGCCCCGTCACGGCTCCCGCCGTTCCCACAAAAAGCAGCGCACCCCCTTGTAGGTGGCCCGGAAGGGCCGACCGGGATGCCGCCTCTGGCCAGCCCCGTCACGGCTCCCGCCGTTCCCACAAAAGCAGCGCACCTCCTTGTAGAACGCAAGGCGGGCTGCCTGTGGCTGCATCCCTGAGCACGATCATGCGGCTGGGACCCCCGCCCCGCGTTATCATCGCCCGATCTTTCAGTGGAGCATCGGCATGGCTGGTTCGTATCCCGACCGGATCTGGCACAACGGCAACATTATTCCCTGGCAGGATGCCACCGTGCATGTCATGGCCCATGCACTGCATTACGGCTCCTCGGTGTTCGAGGGCATTCGCAGCTACGCCACGCCGGGCGGCCAGGCGATTTTCCGCCTGCGCGATCACATCCGGCGCCTGTTCCATTCGGCGAAGATCTACGACATGCCCATGCCTTTCACCCCTACCCAGATCGCGCAGGCATGCCATGCGGTCATCGTCGACAACGGCCTGGACAAGGCCTATATCCGCCCGTTCGCCTTTCGCGGGCTGGGTGGTCTTTCGCTGTCGGCAGAATGCCATACGGAAGTCACGGTGGCGGCCTGGTCGATGGGTGCCTACCTGGGCATCGAAGCGCTGGAACAGGGCATCGACGCCTGTGTTTCGAGCTGGCAACGGTTCGCCCCCAACACCATCCCCGCGGGGGCCAAGGCGGGAGGCAACTACCTGTCCGGGCAGTTGATCGCACGCGAGGCGCGTCGCCTGGGTTTCGGTGAAGGCATCGCCCTGGCGGCCACCGGCCTGCTCAGCGAAGGCGCGGGCGAGAACCTGTTCCTGGTCTTCGACGGCACGCTGTACACCACACCGGTCAGCGCCGCGATCCTCAACGGCATCACCCGCGACACACTGATGAAACTGGCACGCGCCGACGGTATCGAGGTCATCGAGCGCGACATGCCACGCGAGTACCTGTACCTGGCCGACGAAGTGTTCATGTGCGGCACCGCGGCGGAAGTCACGCCGATCCGCTCGGTGGACGGCAAACCGGTCGGTGCCGGCAAGGCGGGCCCGGTCACGCGACGCATGCAGGAGCTGTTCTTCGGACTGTTCGAAGGACGCACCGAGGACCGCTGGGGATGGCTGGACCCGGTGCATGCCCCGGATGGAAAAGCATGACCCTGGAAGCGGGAACATCACACGCACCCGGCCCACAGGGCAGCATCGCCTGCGTGGGCTGCGGCATGGTCCTGGGATCGCACCTGACACCGCTTGCGCGCAGTCATATCGAGCAGGCCGACGTCGTGTTCGCGGCCGTGTCGGACGGCGTGGTGGAGCTGTGGCTGCAACGCATGCACCCGGATGTTCGCAGTCTTCAGCCCTACTACGGCGAGGGCGACAAATCGCGCCTGACGACCTACCGCGAATGGGTCGAGGTGATGATGGTCGAGGTCCGTGCCGGCAGACAGGTATGCGCGGTGTTCTACGGCCATCCGGGCATTTTCGCCTGGTCGCCGCACGAGGTGATCCGCACGGCCCGCGAGGAAGGCTACCCGGCCTGGATGGAACCGGGCATTTCCTCCGCCGACTGCCTGTACGCCGATGTCGGCTTCGACCCGGGGCGTACCGGTTGCCAGCATTACGAGGCCAGTCAGTTGCTGATGTACGACACCCCGGTCAATCCCCAGGCCTATCTGGTGCTGTGGCAGGTCGGCATCGTCGGCGACCTGGCCATGACCGGCTATGCCACGCGGCCCGAATACGTGAAACTGCTGGTCGATGCGCTGACCCGCACCTATCCGCCGGAGCATGAAGCGATCATCTACCGCGGCGCCACCTTGCCGATCCACAAGCCGCGCATCCGCCGGGTGAAGCTGGCCGACCTTCCGATGACCGACATCACCCCCGAGGAAACGGTTGTCCTTCCGCCTGCCTCGCCGCTTTGCAGCAGTCCTGCCTCCACGGCAAGGATGGATGCACTGCGCGCCTTGCAGGGCCAGCCAGCGCATGCGCCCTGAAATCTCTCGCTGCCCATCGGCAAACCTGGGGTAGGATGGCGCTTCGGAGCGGGCATGCGTCACCCCCGGTTACCCTCACTGCATCGGACATGGAGCAAGACATGAGCGATACCCTCGATCTGCTGGACACCATCGGCAGAACCGCATCCCTGCGTCACGCGTCGACGCGTGAACTGGAACGCACGCTGGCTGGCATGCATGCCAGCCAGGCCCTGCGCCAGTCTGTCCTTTCAGGCGAAACCGGACACCTGAAAAGGGAACTGGGTCCGAAGGACTCGCAGGTTATTACCAACCCTCCGCCTCCGCCGCCGCCGCCGCCGCCCGGGAAGGATCTGCCTCCCCCGCCCCCTCCGCGCAAGGCTTGATGCACCGCAGCAATTCATGCCCTCCTGCCGACCCTCAAGCGTGAATCCGGGTCGGCAGGCATGGACCCAACCGCCGTGGCCATCCACCCCGCCGTCCGCAATCCCTTCTCTCCGTCTGCGCTCCTGGCGTGGGCGCTGTGCTTCCTGCCTGCCGTATCCGTCGCGAGTGCATCCATCTCCCCCGCAACGCCCCCGGGAAAACTGATCGCACAAGCCGGGCAGGTAATGTCCAGTGACAAGACCCGGTTTCAGCAACTGCTCCGGCAACTGCACCGTGAAGAACATGCCCTCACCCCGGAACAGCGCCAGCAGCTGGCCTATCTGGATGCCTGGGAGGCGGACATGTCCGGTCACGGCCCTCGCGCAATACGCCTGTACAAGTCCGTCATCGAGCATGCGCGCAACCCGGTACTGGTGACCAAGGCCAGAGCCGGTCTGATCTACCGTGACTTGCGCAGCAGGAATTACCTCGAAGCCTATGCGATGAACAACCTGCTGATGGCGGAGCTGCCGAAAGTCACCGATGCCACGATCCGCAGGCGCATCCTGAACACCATCATTCGCGTGTTGTTCAGCGAAAACCAGTTCCGGCAGGTACTCCACTACGTTCACAAGCTGTCGGCGCTGGGAGGCTCGATCAAGGACCGTTGTACAGCCGACCTGCTTGGCACCCAGGCACGATTCCGCCTGGGCAGCACGATGGCCGCGACGGCCACGGAATACCGCAATACCGTCAACACCTGCCTGCAGGCGGGGATGCTCGGTCATGCGAACACCATCCGGCTGGACCGCGCCAGCATGATGATCGACGAGGGAAAGAACCTGCAGGCCGTCCGTTTCCTGCAGACCATCGCACCCGACATCCACAAGGCCGGATTTCGCATCCATATCGCCTCCCTGCATGTCACCACGGCCCTGGCCTACCTGAAACAGGGTGATTTTGCGCAAGCCCGCACGGCGGCGCACAAGGCCATCGCCATCAATTCACCCGGGAGCCACAATTACACCCTGCAACTTGCCTACCAGGTGCTGTACCAGGCTGCCGAGCATACCGGCGACACCAGGGCCGCCCTGCGCGATTACATCCAGTATGTGGACCAGGAAAATGCGGCCTCCGACGATGCCCGGGCACAGTCGCTTGCCTACCAGGTCGTCAAGCAGCAGGTGCTGGAGAATCAGCTGCGCTATGCATCGCTGAGCAAGGACCACCGAATCCTGCAACTGCGCCAGCAACTGGACCGCAAAAAAGCGGAGACATCCCGCCTGTATGTGCTGCTGCTTTTCATCGTGCTCGCGATACTCGGTATCTGGGCCTACCGTACCAAGCATTTGCAGCTGCGCTTTCGCCATCTGGCTCGCAAGGACAGCCTGACCGGCGCCATGAACCGATCCTATTTCCTGGAACAGGCCGGGCGCATTCTCGACCGTCTGCACAAATCGGGAAGTCCCGCGAGTTTTCTGATCCTGGATCTGGATCATTTCAAGGGCATCAACGACCGCTTCGGTCACCTGGGGGGGGATGTGGTGCTCAGCCATGTAGCGGCTGCGTGCAGGAACGAGTTGCGTGAGTCGGACCTGTTCGGCCGGCTCGGTGGCGAGGAATTTGGCATCTTGATGCCCGGTTGCCCTGCCGATGCCGGGGCGGACGTGGGCAAACGCATCCTCAATGCCCTGGCAAGAACCTCCGTCCAGGTGAACGATGCGATGGACGTGACCGTTACTGCAAGCATCGGCCTGGCCTGCACCGAAGATTTCGGACATGATCTGCACGCGCTGTTGATACAAGCCGATGCCGCGCAGTATCAGGCCAAGCGAAGCGGACGCAACCGCCTGGTCACGAGCGGCGTCCTCGCACCGGTTGCGGCCAGCTGAATGCCTGAACCCGACTGTGCCTCGTCGTGACGCATCCGGCCCGATGGCCGACGGTGAAACGCGATAGCGACCCCAGACCGGGCCATGTCCGGGACGCAAGACCTGCCGTGAGCCGTTTCCTTTGTCTGCCCATCGCATTCCGGAACGATATGTGATGAATTTCACAATTCACGCATGCCGCATGCCATAATCGCGCGCAAGAAGGTTCGTGCATGGGCATCGTGGGTGCCAGGGGAGGAAGCCCATGCCTTGCATGCACCCGGTCGGACCCGGTCTCGACCGGGGCTGCGGCCGTTTCCCAGCCTGCGCATCGGGGGATGCCATGAACGACTTGATCGATCTGCTGGAATCCATCGGCAAGAATGCAGCCTTGCGTCACGCAACCGGACCTGCATGGACAAAAGCACGCAATGCCTTGCAGGCGGACGAAGCACGGCTCCGCATGGCCGGCCCCCGCGCCGCATGCCCACCGGGAACCGGACAGTCTCCACGGCAATATCGTGCGGCGCAGAATCCACCACCTCCGCCACCGCGTTCACGGGACCTCTGAAGCGACTTGGCCCCCACGCTCCATCGTGCCCGGTATGCCAACGTGATCCCTCACCCTCCCATGGAACGGAATCGATGCATCGCCCTGGCCTGCCTGGCGGTCATGTTGCTGACCAGCGGCCTGTCCAGGGCGGACGAGCCCCCGGAAAATACGCTGGGCAAACGGCTGGCGCAGGCCGAGCTGGCCATTGCCAATGATCATCCGCGGGCGGAGGCCCTTCTGCAGCAACTGCACCGGGAGCAGGGTCTTCTCGATCCGCAGCAACGTCACCTTCTCGACTTTCTGACAGCCAGGGAAGCCGACCTTGGAGGCCAGTCCTCAAGGGCCCACCGCATCTACACCAGGCTGCTGTCCCAGGTGCACAGCCGTCCGCTGCTGGTGCGCACCCGCGCGGCGCTGATCGCCATGGACCTGCGCGAACGCAAGTATCTGGAAGCCTATACCCAGGCCAATACGCTCATCTCCGAACTGCCGGACATCACCGATACGCGCATCCGCACGGAGGTGCTCTACACCATGATTCGCGTGTCCGTGGCACAGCATCAATACGATGAAGCCATGCGCTATGCCGACGAAATGCTGGCTTCCACCTCCTCCGCGCAGGCAATCTGCAAGGCCAGAGCCTACCGAAGCCAGATCCGCATCTATCGCAACGAGCCCACGCCGGCCATACGCGGCGACTACGAGCAAGCCGTACGCAGCTGCATGCATGCCGGTTTGATCGGCAATGCCAATGCCCTGCGCCTCGATTGGGCAAGCCGCATGATCGACGATGGGCACCCGGACCGCGCCATCGCGTTCGTGCACGAGATCGCCCCCGACATCCAGCGCGCGGGCTTCCAGATCCATGTCACCTCGCTGCATGTCACCCTGGCCATGGCCTATCTGAAAAAGGGGCAGTTCGCACGCGCACGCGCCGAGGCGCTGACGGCGTTGAAAGACAATGGCACAAGCAGCTACAACTGGACATTGCAGAGCGCCTATGACGTGCTGTACCGGGTAGCCGAGCATGACGGCAACGATGCCGCGGCTCTGGATGCCTACAAGAACTACGTCGCCCAGGCCAACGCCGCTTCCGACGATGCCAAGGCACAGGCACTGGCCTTCCAGATGATCAAGCAGAAGGTGCTGGAGAAAAAACTCCGCCTGGAGGAACTTGGCAAGCAAAACCGTATCCTCCAGCTACGCCAGTCACTGGACCGCAAATCGGCAGAGAATGCCCGACTCTACATCCTCATGCTGCTGATCGTTCTCACCTTTCTTGGTTTCTGGGCCTACCGCACCAAGCACTCGCAGATCCGGTTCCGCCGCATGGCGCGTCACGACAGCCTGACCGGTGTCTTTACCCGCGCCCACTTCATGGAGCAGGCCGAGCGCATCCTGGAACGCCTCAACAAGGCAGGCAGTCCTGCCTGTCTGCTGATCCTGGACATGGATCATTTCAAGCGCGTCAACGATCGTTACGGGCACATATGCGGGGATGTCGTGCTCAAGCACGTGGCCAGGCTGTGCCAGAAGGAATTGCGCAGCTCCGATCTCTACGGTCGGCTGGGCGGCGAGGAATTCGGCATCCTCATGCCCTCCTGCACGGCGAATCAGGGCGCGGAAATCGGCGAACGCATACGGCATACCATGGCCGGATCTTCCGTGCATGTGTGCGAGAACGAATCGGTGACCGTCACCGCCAGCATCGGCCTGGCCTGCACCGACGACTGCGGATATACCTTGCGCTCGCTGCTGGTGCGGGCCGATGCGGCCCAGTATGAGGCCAAGCGCAACGGCAGGAACCGGCTGGTGATCGGGCAAACAGGTAGCGCGACCTCCATGGCCTGATCGGCCTGGCCTGCGTGGTCGGGCAACGGTGGTTGTCGTGTCCCGTTCTGCCCTGCGAGCCGGAGACCGGGGACGCCGGATACGCTTGCATGGCTGTCGCCACAGGCAAGCCGACCAGGAAAACCGGTGCCAGGGCGCGTTCTCCCGAAACGGGTTCAGTTGCGATTGCGACGCGGAAACAGGACCGTGGCAACCACGCCGACCACGTCCTCGCGCGGACGGATCGACACGTGCCAGCCGTACAGTTCGCACAAGCGGCGCACGATGGCCAGTCCCAATCCGGCCCCGCTCCCGGTGGCACCCTCGCCGCGCTTGCCGCGCTGGAACAGTGATTCTGCCTCCTCGGCCTTGATGCCGCGCCCGGTATCCTCGATGACGATCCGGTCCTCGAGAATGCTCACCATCACCTCCCCCTGCTGGGTGTACTTGACCGCATTGCCGACCAGGTTGGTGAGCACCACCGAAAGCACCGACGCCGGCGCATCGACCTGCAGCGGCTGCACGTTTCGAAGATGCAGCTCGACCGGCTTGTCGCGCATGTGCGGGCGCTGGCTGTCCAGGACGTCCTCGACCACTTTTGCAGCATCGGTGATTTCGCCGAAGGTCGGCCCGCGCCGTTCGGCGCGCGAGAGCAGCAGCAGGGCCTCGATCATCTCGGTCGCCTGCCTGGCCGAACGCTCGATGCGCTTGAGTCGTTCGCGCACCTTCGGGTCGAGCTCGGGCGAGGTCTGCAGCAATTCGGTGGTGCTGGAAATCACCGCCAGTGGCGTGCGCAACTCATGACTGACGTCGGAATTGAATTCCCGGTCACGTTCCACCAGCGCGGTCAGGCGTTCTGCATATTCATCGAGGGCCTGCGCCAGCTCTCCCACCTCGTCATCGGCCACATGCGGAGCCAGTGGCTCGACCTTGCCCAGACGCCGGAAATCCCTCAACCGCGCGGCCAGCTCGGTCACCGGACGCAGTACACGCCGCGAAAGCCACACGCCAAGCATCAGCGAAAACAGGCTGAACAGCACCACGGCAGCAACCAGGCCGGCCAGCAGCTGCCGCTTGCCCTCCTCGTCCCGGCTGACGTCATAGCGGATGAACCCGATCAGGCCGTACTTGCGCCGCACGGCCAGCTTGTAGTGATGCATGGTGCCGTCCGGCCCCATCTCGGAGATATCGTGCACTCCGCTTTTCATGTTCTGCCAGGCCAACGGCATCTTGTAGAGCGTGCGCTCGCTCTTGAACCAGCCTTCCACCAGTTCCGAATGCGCCTGGTAGTTGGGGTTTTCGTGCAGCTTCTCGATATTGCTGTCGACATCATGCTGCAGGGCATTGACCACCAGCTGGTCTTCCACCTTCGCGCGCACGTAGAGTGCGGCCAGCGCAAACAGCACGGAGAGACCGAAGCCGAACAGTGCAAAGGAAAAGACCAGGCGGGTGCGCAGCCTACGTCGGGAGCGCATCCGGATCGACCATGCGGTACCCGATGCCGTGGCGGGTATGGATCAGCGGCTTGTCGAACGGCTTGTCGATGGCGGCGCGCAAACCGTGGATGTGCACGCGCAGGCTGTCGCTGTCGGGCAGCTCCTCGCCCCACACCTTCTGCTCCAGGTCGTGGCGGGTGACCACCGAGGGACTGGCGTCCATCAGCGCCTGCAGCAGCTTGAGGCCGATCGGGTTGAGCTGGATGGATGTGCCCGCCCGCGTCACGGTCAGGGTATCCAGGTTGTAGGTCAGGTCGGCCACCTTCAGCACGCGGCTTTGCGGACCCTTGCCGCGGCGCGCCAGCACTTCCAGCCTTGCGCCCAGTTCCTGCAGCGCGAAGGGCTTGGTCATGTAGTCGTCGGCCCCGGACTCGAAACCGGTCAGTTTCTGCTCCAGCGCATCGCGCGCCGTCAGCATCAGGATCGGGGTCTGCTTGTGTGCCTCGTGGCGCAGCTTGCGGGCGACTTCCAGGCCGTCCATGCCGGGCAGGGTCAGGTCCAGCACGATCACGTCGAAATCATGCACCACGGCCAGATGCAGGCCCGTCACGCCATCGCCGGCAAAGTCGACCACATGCTTGCGGTCCTCGAGGTAGTCACCGATGTTGGTGGCCAGGTCGTTGTTGTCTTCGATCACCAGTACGCGCATGCACCGTCCTCGCTGGGGCGCCGGCCTGGGGCGCCATCTGGCCCAAGCTTAACGGGAATCGGGCGCATTCGGCACTGCCGACAAAGAGAAGGCCCGGACGCATGACGGGGGAATCGCCGCGTCCGGGCCCCAACGGATGCCCCGATCGTCACGGTCGCCGCACACGGCCTGGGGAAAAGCCGCTCGCGTACCGTGACAATACCTTTCTAGCCTGAATTATTCACGGCACAAAGGATGAGAAGGCCTTTTGTGTGATAAGATATTGTTGCGAAACAGATACTTACCCATCAAAAGGGCCTTCTCATGAGTTACCTTAGCACAACGCAGAGCGTG
>JALUXG010000026.1 GCA_027019085.1 Rhodanobacteraceae bacterium
CGCCGGTTTCGTCTGGCCGCAATGCTGCCTCGTTTGATGCGTGCGATGATGCTCTGCAGCCCTTGGCCTGACCCGAGGCTGCGCGCAGTTGGCAATTTTCATGGCTGAGGAAGAGGGCTAATCAGGTCGTGGCATGTTCAGAGGTAATCCAGCGATGAAGCAATGCCTCCGCACACGCGGGACCATTTCCCGGGCTCGCTTATGCCGGGCTACGAAAGCCGGAAATCATCATCGAGTGCCATTCTGGCCTGTTGCTGCAACTGTTTCCAGGATGCTGACCACCCCTCCTTACGCGGTTTCGCACGCGTCAAGCGGACCAGCAACATGCGCAAGGCATCTATTCGTTGTTGCGCTCGTTCAAGTTCGCTCAACACGTCCTGATAGGCTTCGGCTCCCACCAGCTCGATCTTGCGGTCCTGACAAACGCCAAGACAGGGCTGGGGTGCCTCTACCTTTCCGCAACCGATACATTGCCAAGCTTGGATACGCACCACTGACCGCTTACCCTGAAAACCTGACTTGTTCACCATGGGTTTCATATCACACGCGAAAAACGTGCCTGGTTTCCGGATTGGTGCAGATACCGGTCAAAGCACATGGCCACGTGTCGCACCAGTAGCCAGCCACGCTCGGTGACCTTGATCTTGCGTGTATCGATCTCAACCAGACCGTCTCTGGCCAACATTTCCAGACGTTCCAGATCATCGGAAAAATAGGCGTCGAAAAGTAGGCGGTGGCGGTGTGCGAACCTGATTTTGTCGATTTTTCCATGACACATCAGCATATTGATGAGTTCACGACGGATCTGATCGTCTTCATCCAGTTCCATGCCACGCACTACAGGCAAGCGTCCACCATCGATCATGTTGTAATACGTCTTCAGATCGCGTGTATTCTGACTGTATACCGGACCGATACTACTAATGGAGCTTACGCCCAATCCGACAATGTCGCAGTCTCGGTGGGTGGAGTAACCCTGAAAATTGCGCTGCAGTGTCCCCGCGCGTTGTGCAAACGCCAGTTCATTATCAGCTCTGGCAAAATGATCCATGCCGATATAGACATACCCGGCTGAAGTCAGCATCTCCAGGGTTCGCCCAAACAGCGCCAGTTTGGTTGCCGCATCGGGCAGTGCGGCCGCTTCAAGCTGTCGTTGTGCTTTGAACATCTGTGGTAGATGTGCATAGCTGTAAGCAGCAATGCGGTCCGGATTCAGTAAAATCACCTGCTCCAGCGTACGCGTAAACGTATCCACGTTCTGGTAAGGCAGGCCATAAATCAAGTCGACGCTTATGGATCTGAAACCACATGCGCGTGCGCCACGCATGATTTCTTCTACCCTTTCAATATTTTGTACGCGATTGACGGCCTGCTGCACTCGTGGATCGAAATCCTGGATACCAAGCGACAATCGGTTCATGCCGGCTTCGGCAAGTCCCCTCACATACTCGGCATCGGCATGTCGCGGGTCCAGCTCGATACCAAATTCACGCTCCGCATGCGTGCTCATATTGAAATGCCGGCGCAGGCTTCCGAGTAATTTCCGCATGCGTGGCAGATCTAGGAAATTTGGTGTGCCCCCACCAAAATGCAACTGATGAACTTCACGGTCAGGGTCAAACAACGGAGCAACCCGTTCAAACTCGCGACGAAGATATCCCAGGTATGTGTCGGCCTTGCCTACATCACGTGTTATGACCCGGTTGCATCCGCAGTAGAAGCACGGGCTTAAGCAGAACGGAACATGTACGTAAATTGACAAAGCACTCGGTATGGGTTCTTCGTTGCTGGATGCAATGGCAGCACGAAGAGAGCGTTCATCGAAGACATCAGAAAACTGTGGAGCGGTCGGGTAGCTGGTATAACGCGGACCGGTAGTGTCATAGCGCGCGAGCAGCTCGGCATCGAATTGTGGTGCGGAAATGACATTAGCCATGCCCCCAAGTTTGCACCGAATTTACAAGAATTCTCTTGATCTCGATCAATCCGGGGGCATGCTGTTGCATGCACTTCTGAAATTCAACGCAGCGCGGCGATGGCCTGGTCGATGGCACCGAAGATGCTGCGCCCCTCGGCGTCCGTGATCTCGATGCGCACCCGGTCACCGAACTTCAGGAACGGAGTGGTCGGCTCGCCGTCGCGCAGCTTTTCGACCGTGCGCTGCTCGGCCAGGCAGGAGGCACCGCGGGCCGTGTCCTGATTGGCAATGGTGCCCGAACCGACGAGTGTGCCGGCAGTCAGTGGCCGGGTCCGGGCCGCGTGGGCGACGAGCTGGGCAAAGCTGAACTGCATGTCCTGGCCACACTCGGCCTGGCCGAACCACTTGCCGTTGATCCAGGTGCGCATGGGAAGGTGCAGCTTGCTGTCGTGCCAGGCATCACCGAGCTCATCGGGTGTCACGAACACCGGCGACAGCGCCGAGCGCGGCTTGGACTGCAGGAAGCCGAAACCCTTGGCCAGCTCGGCCGGAATCAGGCCACGCAGGGAGACGTCATTGACCAGGCCGATGAGCTGGATGTGACCGGCGGCCTGTTCCGGCGTCACCGCCATCGGCACATCGTCGGTCATCACCACCACCTCGGCTTCCAGGTCGATGCCGTAGTCCTCGGACGGCACCACCACGTCGTCGTGCGGGCCGAGAAATCCGGCGCTGGTGGCCTGGTACATCAGCGGGTCGGTGTAGAAGGTTTCCGGCACTTCGGCTCCACGTGCCTTGCGTACCCGCTCCACGTGCGGGAGATAGGCCGAACCGTCGACAAATTCGTAGCCGCGGGGCAACGGCGCGGCCAGCTGGTTCTCGTCCAGGTCGAAGGCGCCATCGGCACGCCCGGCATGAAGGTCTTCGTACAGCGCATTGAGTCGCGGCGCTGCATTGGCCCAGTTGTCCATCGCCGCCTGCAGGGTCGCGGCGATGCCTTGCGCCGTGACGGCGCGCTTGAGGTCGCGGCTGACCACGATCAGGCTGCCGTCACGGCCGCCGGTTTTCAGGGATCCCAGTTTCATGCCTATGCCTTGTTGCAGGGTTTGCGTGGGACGCTCACGGCGCCTTGAAGTGTTTTTCCAGATCCTGCCAGCAGCGGTAATAGTCCGCCTGCCGTTGCGGTGCTTCCATGGCCTGACGCGTCGGGTGCAGCACCGCGCGGGTCTCGAACATGAACGCCATGGTGTCGACGATGTGCTGCGGCCTGCTCGTGTCGCTGGCCGAGGCCTTCGCGAAACTGGCCGCATCCGGCCCGTGCCCGGTCATGCAGTTGTGCAATGAGGAACCGCCGGGCACGAATCCGTCATGCTCGTCGCCGGCCTGCTTGGCATCGTACTCGCCGTGGATCAGGCCCATGAACTCGCTGGCGATGTTGCGGTGGTACCAGGGCGGCCGGAAGGTGTCCTCGGCCACCAGCCAGCGCGGGCCGAAGATGGCGAAATCCATGTTGGCGGTACCCGGCGTGTCGCTGGGCGAGGTCAGCACGGTGAAGATCGACGGGTCCGGGTGGTCGTGGCTGATCGAGCCGATGGTGTTGAAGCGGTGAAGATCGTAGCGATACGGCGCGTAGTTGCCATGCCAGGCCACCACGTCCAGCGGGCTGTGGCCGATCCTTGCGCGCCACAGCTGGCCCTGGAACTTGGCGACCAGCTCGAAGTCGCCCTCGACGTCCTCGTAGGCGGCCACCGGCGTCTCGAAATCGCGCGCGTTGGCCAGGCCGTTGGAACCGATCGGACCCAGCTCCGGCAGGCGCAGGAAGGCACCGAAGTTCTCGCACACGTAGCCACGCGAAGTGCCGTCGGGCAGCTCCACGCGAAAGCGCACGCCGCGCGGAATCACCGCGATCTGCTGCGGTTCGATGTCCAGCACACCCAGCTCGGTGGCGATACGCAATCGCCCCTGCTGGGGGACGATCAGCAGCTCGCCGTCGGCATCGTAGAAAAACCTCCCGTCCATGTCTGCGTTGGCACCGTACAGGTGGATCCCGACCCCATCCTGCGCGGCCGCGCTGCCGTTGCCGGCCATGGTGAACAAGCCGTCGATGAAGTCGAACCGTCCGCCGGGCAGGGGACGCGGCCCCCAGCGCAAGGGGTTGGGCGTGGGCGGAACCTGTCCGAAGTCATTGTGCAGCGTGGCATGCGCCAGCGGCTCGAACGGCTCATGTACCGCAGCCGGACGAATGCGGTACAGCCAGCTGCGCCGGTTCACCGCGCGCGGGGCCGTGAAGGCGGTACCCGTCAGTTGTTCGGCATACAGGCCGTGCGCCACGCGCTGCGGTGAATTGCGACCCGCAGGCAAGGTGCCGGGCAAGGCCTCGGTGGCGAACTCGTTGCCGAAACCGCTCTGATACTTGGCATCAGTCATATGCATTTCCGTTTCGCCGCTGTGCCGGATGGGAGCAGTGCGGCAAGCAGGGTTTCAGAGCACCCCGCGCTTCATCTGGTCGCGTTCGATGGATTCGAACAGGGCCTGGAAATTGCCCTCGCCGAAGCCCTCGTTGCCCTTGCGCTGGATGATCTCGAAGAAGATCGGGCCGATGCAGTTCTGGGTGAATATCTGCAGCAGCAGGCGCTTTTTTGTCTCCGGATCAGCGTCGATCAGGATCCTGTTTTTCGCCAACCTGGGCACGTCCTCGCCATGGCCGGGAATACGCTGGTCGATCACCTCGAAATAGGTGTCGGGGGTATCCAGGAACGCCACACCCGCCGCGCGCATCTTCTCGACCGTGCTGTAGATGTCGTCGGTGAAGCAGGCGATGTGCTGGATGCCTTCACCATGGTAGGCGTCCAGATACTCGTTGATCTGCGACTTGGGGTTGTCCGACTCGTTGAGCGGAATGCGCACGATGCCATCGGGAGCGGTCATGGCCTTGGATACCAGGCCGGTCTTGGCGCCCTTGATGTCGAAGTACTTGATCTCGCGGAAGTTGAACAGTTTCTCGTAGTAGTTCGACCACTTTTCCATGTTGCCAAAGTGCAGGTTGTGCGTGAGGTGGTCGATGAAAGTCAGGCCGAATCCCTCCGGGTTCGGATCGGCACCCTCCACCGGCTCGTAGTCGCCGTCGTAGATGCTGCCGGCATCACCGTAGCGGTCGACCAGATACAGCATGCAGTCGCCGATGCCCTTGATCACCGGCGCGCTCACCGCCTTGCTCGCCTCTTTCGCTTCGATCGCCTCACCACCCTGGGACAACACCCTGTCATACACCTCGCCGGCGGCCTTGCGGAAACGGATGGCGAACCCGCAGGCGCACGGACCGTGCTTTTCGGCGAAATCGGCGGCGAACGAATCGGGGGCCTCGTTGACCAGGAAATTGACGCCACCCTGCCGGTAGACCGTGATGGCACGTCGGGCATGGCGCAGTACGGCCGTAAAGCCCATGCGCCGGAACAGGTCATGCAACTCGCCACCGCGGCCTTGCGGGGCGGCAAATTCGACGAATTCGAATCCGTCGATGCCCATCGGATTCTCGAACGTGGTGACCTGCATGCCGAGGTTGGGTTGCGCACTCATGGGCCGGCTCCTTCGTGGACGTGGGTCGCGGCAGCAGGCACGCAAGAATCCGTGCTTGCGCCACGCAGGCCACCGTTATAGTTTCATCTGTAACCATTTGCAAGACGCAGCGCCGCATGCCCAACCACGCCCCCCTGCACCTGGAACGCTTCCTGCCTTACCGCCTGTCGATCCTGGCCAACACCGTCAGCGAGGCCATTGCCCGCGAATACCGGCAGGCCTGGCGGCTATCGACCACCGAATGGCGGGTCATCGCGGTGCTGGCGCGCTTCCAGCCCTTGTCCGCCCGTGAAGTGGCCGAGCACACGGCGATGGACAAGGTCGCGGTCAGCCGGGCGCTGGCACGCCTGGTAGCCGACGGCCGCGTCCTGCGCGACCGTCATGATGGCGACCGACGGCGATCGGTGCTGGAACTGAGCGAGGAGGGCTGGCGCGTGCACGATGCGGTGGCCCCACGCGCGCGATGGCACGAGCAACGCCTGCTGGCTCAGTTGAGCAAAGCGGAAATCGACACCCTGGCCGGCATCCTGGACAAGCTCGCGCCGGTGTAGGCTTTCGGGAACGGGGCATGCCCGGCCGAGCCCTCCAGCCGCATTTGCGAAACCCACTGCCCTGCATGGTCTCCGGGCCTACCGCACCCCGTGCATCAGGCGCCGGATCCACGGCGCCGCCAGCAGGAAGAGGACCGCCATGACTGTTCCCCACACGAACAGTTGCGTGTACACCCGGCCATATTCGGCCATACCGGCCAGCGCGCTGGCAGTGCCCGACGCCGTCAGGGTCGCCACCCAGCCGGCCAGCTGGTAGGCCAGCGCCACGCCGAAGAACCAGCCGCCCATCGCCAGAGAAACTTCCTCCGGCGCGGCCAGTTGCCCCACCAGCGCATAGCCGATCGGCGAAAGCGCCAGTTCGCCCACGGTCTGCAGCAGGTAGCACAGTGCCAGCGGCCACCAGGCAATGCGGTCACCCCCGGCATGGTCGATGCTCCAGGCCATCACGCCGTAGCTAAGCGCTACCAACAGCAGGCCGATGCCGAACTTGCGCGGGGTCGACGGGTCACGGCCCTTGCGGTCCAGCCATGGCCAGAGCATGGCCATGAACGGGGCGAACAGCAGGATGTACAGCGGGTTGGCCGACTGGAACAGGGTGTAGTGGAATGGTGCCCGGACATGGTCGCGGGCAAAGAAATTCAGTGAAGTCACGCCCTGCAGGCTCAAGGCCCAGAACACCACCAGCGCGATGAACAGCAGCAGCAGCGCCAGATAGCGATGGGTCTGCACGCGCTCCCCGCGACGCACGCAACCGACCACGAAATACAGCACCAGCAGGCCCATCAGCACGTACATTGCCCAGCGCAGCACCAGCGGAAAGGCCAGCAACTCGGCCACCGGCCAGGTCAGTGCGGCCATCGCCAGCAAGGTCCAGACCGTGGCCGCGCGCCCATGCAGGTGATCGCCCTTCGGCAACACCGGTTCAAGCTTGTGCTTGCGCCACTGGAACAGCACCGCGGCGGCCAGCATGCCCGCAGCCGCAGCCACGAAGCCCCAGCGCAGGCCGAAGCGCTGGCCGATGTGGTCGGCGCAGACAAACGGCGTGATGAAGGCGCCGAGATTGATGGCCAGATAGAACAGCGTGTAGCCACCTTCGCGGCGCGGGTCGCCGGCCGCGTAGTTGCGGCCGATCAGCACGGTGAGCGGAATGCCCAGCCCGGCCGACAGCGCGAACAGCGACAAGCCCAGCTCAAACCCGGCCAGCGATGGCGCCGCCATCAGCAGCAGGGACAGCACCCCCAGCCACAGCGAGATCCCCAGCGCCCGGGTCTCGCCCAGGATCTTGTCGGCCACGTAGCCGCCGAGAATCGGCGTGGCATACATCAAGGCCAGGAAGCCACTGGCCAGCAGGTCCGCCTGGCGCTGGGCCGCCGCGCCGCCCAGATGCGCGAAAAACTGTTCGGCGATGTACGGCGTGAGGTAGGAACGAAACCCGTAGAAGGCGAAATTGAGCCCCACGGTCACCCCGAGCAGCATCCACAAGGTTCGTGGATGGCCCCAGCGTTGCGGGAGTTCGGGCAGGTTCGCGGGTGCCGCAGCGGATTCATGCATGGCCAAAGTCTCGCGATCAGTAAGGGTTTGGGGCCGCGTGCCGCCTCAGCCCAGGCGGGTGCGCACGTCCAGCAGTTCGGGAAAAAAGCGCAACGCCAGCGCCTTCTGGAGAAAGTCCACACCGGACGATCCGCCCGTGCCGGTCCGGTGCCCGATGATGCGTTCGACCGTCTTCATGTGCCGGAACCGCCACTGCTGGAATCGCTGCTCGATATCCACCAGGGTCTCGCACAGGTGGTACTCGGGCCAGTGCGTCTCCGGCTCGCGGTAGATCGTCTCGAACACCGGCAACAGCGCATCAACGTGCGCATGGGGGCAAGACCAGTCGCGCTCCAGCAAGACCTCCGGCACCGCATGCCCAAGACGCGCCAGCCAGCGCAACGATTCGTCGTACAGGCTCGGCGCCTCGAGTGCCGCGCGCAGCCTCTGCTGGCCACCTGGATCGTGGGCGAACACCTCCAGCATGTCGCCCTGCTTGTTGCCGAGCAGGAATTCAAGCAGCCGGTACTGCAGCGACTGGAAGCCCGAGGCTGGCCCGAGCTGGTCGCGGAACTTCAGGTACTCGTACGGCGTCATGGTTTCCAGCACACCCCACTGCTCGTAGAGCTGATGCTGGATCTGCTTGACCCGCGCCAGCCCCTTCAGCACCGGGCCGATCCGGTCTTCACGCAACAGGCGCAGGGCGGCCTCGATTTCATGGATGGCCAGTTTCATCCACAACTCGGCCACCTGATGCTGGATGATGAACAGCATCTCGTCGTGGTAGGCCGGTTGCGACACCGGACGCTGGGCCGAGAGCAGGGTCTCCAGTTGCAGGTAACCGGCATAGGTCAGGCACCCGTCCAGATCGCGTTCGATTCCCTCTTCCAGCTCACGGCGATTGTGCTCGGCCATGGATGCACGTAGGTCCGTTGGAAAGACGCAAAGCGTATCAGCAAGCGCTGCCGATGGTTCGGTTCCGGCAGGCCACTTTCCGCATGCGCATGCACGGCATTGTATTTCATGTGTTTTTACCGCCGATTGCTGCATACCACTTGCCGGACATGCTGCGGCGTACCTTGCGGGAAAGCATCGATCTTGCTATCAAGACGGGCTGAAAAGGGCGCCCCTGGCAACATCGGGCGTTCCCGCCGGGCATGTCCCGCGCCGGCTCCGCTGGATGGGCCGCCGACCTGCCTTCCAACCCTGTGCCCTCGGGCATGGGATAATCGTCCGTCTTCACCACAACCCGGCAGGCCACGCGGCTGCGTCTTTCGTGTTCCGCGCTTGTCCGGTCAGCGCCTGCGCCGACCGTACCCGGCCTGATCGTCACGGCTAGATCCGGAGGTCCATTCGTGTCCATCGCCGCATCGTTTGAAATCCAGCACCTGCGCTATCTCGACCCCGAGGGCAAGCTGCTCGTCAAGGAGAAGGACCTTCCCGCCTTCGCCCGGGACCTGGACCACATGGTCGAGCTGTACAAGCTGATGGTCTCCACGCGGGTGTTCGACACCAAGTCGATCGCCCTGCAACGCACCGGCAAGCTCGGCACCTACGCCTCATGCCTGGGCCACGAGGCCGCACACGTAGGCATCGGCAGCGCCATGCAACCCGAAGATGTGCTGGCCGTGAGCTATCGCGAATACGGCGCCCAGCTCTACCGCGGCGTGCAACCGCGCGAGGTCTACACCTACTGGGGCGGCGACGAGCGCGGCAACGACTACCAGAAGGAACCGGCGCGCCATGACTTTGCCTGGTCGGTGCCGATCGCCACCCAGTGCCTGCACGCTGCGGGCAGCGCGCTGGCCTTCAAGATACGCGGCGAGAAACGCGTGGCGGTGTGCACCGTCGGCGACGGCGGATCGTCCAAGGCCGACTTCTACGGCGCCATCAATCTCGCCGGCGCGCAGCAGCTGCCGCTGGTGGCGGTGATCGTCAACAACCAGTGGGCGATTTCGGTGCCGCGCAGTATCCAGACCGGCGCCGAGACCCTGGCACAGAAGGCCATCGCGGCCGGCCTGCCGACCATCCAGGTCGACGGCAATGACATCATTGCCGTGCGCAAGGCCATGGAGGACGCACTCGAACGCGCCCGCAAGGGCGAGGGTGCCAGTGTCATCGAGGCGGTCACCTACCGCCTGGGCGACCACACCACTGCCGACGACGCCCGCCGCTACCGCGACCATGCCGAAGTCGAGCAAGCCCGCGCCAGGGAGCCGGTCAAGCGCCTGCGCGCGTTCCTGGAGTCGAAGAAGGCCTGGGACCAGAAGAAGGAAGACGCCTGGCTGTCCGAGTGCGACGACTGGATGGACAACGAGGTCAACGCCTACCTGGAGACAAAGACCCAGCCGGTGACCGCGATGTTCGACTACACCTTTGCCGAACTGCCCGAAGACCTGGCGCGCCAGCGCGCCGAGGCCGTGGCACTGGAATCGGGGGAGCACTGAGACATGGCACAGATCACCCTCATTGAAGCCGTCACCCAGGCCATGGCATGGGAAATGGCCCACGACGACTCGGTCGTGGTGCTGGGCGAGGACGTTGGCGTCAACGGTGGCGTGTTCCGCGCCACCCAGGGTCTGCAGGAAAAGTTCGGCCCGTTGCGCGTGCTCGATACCCCGCTGGACGAGACCACCATCGCCGGCGCCACAGTCGGCCTGGCCGTCCAGGGCATGAAACCGATCGCCGAGGCGCAGTTCGAGGGCTTCATCTACCCGATGATGGAGCATATCAACTGCCACGCGGCGCGCATGCGCAACCGTACCCGCGGTCGCCTCAGCGTACCGGCCGTGTTCCGCGCGCCGTGGGGCGGCGGTATCCGCGCGCCCGAGCATCACTCGGAGGCCAACGAGCACCTTTTCACCAACGTGCCGGGACTGCGCGTGGTGCTGCCGACTTCCCCGGCGCGCGCCTACGGCCTGCTGCTGGCCGCGATCCGCGATCCCGACCCGGTCATCTTTCTCGAACCCAAGCGCATCTATCGCCAGTACAAGGAAGAAGTGCCCGACGACGGCGAGGCGCTGCCGCTGGACGTGTGCTTCGTGCTGCGCGACGGCACCGACGTGACCCTGGTGACCTGGGGCGCGCAGGTCAAGGAATGCCTGGAGGCTGCCGATGAGATGGCCGAGGAAGGCATCAGCGCCGAGGTCATCGACGTGGCCACCCTGACACCGCTGGACTTTGACACCATCGCCGAATCGGTCGGCAAGACCGGGCGCTGCGTGATCGTGCACGAGGCACCCAGGACCGCAGGCTTCGGCGCCGAAATCGCCGCACGCCTGGCCGAGGAATGCCTGTTCGACCTGCTGGCACCGGTGCAGCGCGTGACCGGCTACGACACGCACATCCCGCTGTTCCAGATGGAGATGAAGTACCTGCCCAGCGTGGAACGCATCGTCGCCGCGGCGAAGAAGACGCTGGCGGTGAGTTGATGCCAGCGGCAGAGGGACACCGGTGTCCGCCCTGCCTTAAGCTTTGCGCAGCGGCGGACTGTGCCCGCCCTACCGATTCAATATTCTACGGATCAAGATCATGGCCGACATCAAGACGTTCAACCTGCCCGACCTCGGCGAAGGCCTGCCCGACGCCACCGTCGTCGAGTGGCACGTCAAGGAAGGCGACGACATCAAGCTCGATGCGCCGCTGTGTTCGATGGAGACCGCCAAGGCGGTGGTCGACGTGCCCTCGCCGTATACCGGCAAGGTCGTCAAACTGCACGGCGCACCCGGTGACGTGATCGAGACCGGCGCCGCGCTGGCCGACTTCGAGCCGGACCCGAACGCCCGGCAGCGCGCCGAATCGCAGGATACCGGCCACAGCCACGGCCCGAAAAAGAAGAAAGCTGCCGAGCCGGCCCCGGCGCCCGCGACGGCCGCTACAGCCGATCGCGAGGACGAGGGCACCGTGGTCGGCGCCATGGCCAGCAGCAATGCCGTGCACGTGGAGCAGGTCTCCAGTGCCGGCGGCGTCAAGGCCGTACCCGCCGTGCGTGCCATGGCGAAGAAGCTCAAGGTCGACCTGTCCCGCGTGCAACCGAGCGGCGAGGGTGGCGTGGTCACGCTCAAGGACGTCAAACAGGCCGCCGCCAACGGCAGCGCGCCACTCGGCGCCGCGCCGGCCCGCGCTGCAGCGCCCGTGCCTGCCGCAACGACTCCGCCAGGCACCGGCCAGCGCACCACCGTGTCGCAGGCGGGCAAACCGGTGCGCACATCCCCGCCAGGCGTGGCCGCCAGCGGCCAGCCCGAACAGCTCAAGGGCGTGCGTCGCAACATGGCCCGCGTGATGGCCGACGCCCACGCCAACGTGGTACCGACCACCCTGGCCGATGATGCCGACCTCAACGCCTGGATCGGCAAGCAGGACATCACCGCGCGCCTGATCCGCGCCATCGTCGCCGCCTGCAAGGCAGTGCCGGCACTCAATGCCTGGTTCGACGGCGACAACCTGACCCGCACGCTGCACCCGCACGTGGACATCGGCATCGCCGTGGACACCGACGATGGCCTGTTCGTACCGGCCCTGCGCAACGCCGACATGCTCGACGCCCATGGCGTGCGCCAGGGCATCAACCGCCTGCGCAGCCAGGTCATGGACCGCTCGATCCCGTCCTCGGAGCTGTCCGGCTACACCATCAGCCTGTCCAACTTCGGCATGTTCGCCGGCCGCTACGCGACGCCGGTCGTGGTGCCGCCGTGCGTGGCCATCATCGGCGCCGGCAAGCTCAGCCACGACGTGGTCGCGGTCATGGGCGGCATCGAAGTGCATCGGCGCATGCCGATCAGCGTGACCTTCGACCACCGCGCCGCCACCGGCGGCGAGGCGGCGCGTTTCCTGAAGGCGCTGCTGGACGACCTGGCGATGCCGCAGTAAGCCTCCCGGCTTTCCGGTACGAAAAAGGGGCGCTCCGGCGCCCCTTTTTCATGTTCACGCAGTCCGATTCCCGGAATATCCTGCATAGGCCCATCGAGATTTTTTATGGCAGGCGACTGTCTTGGGCTGCGATATCGTTTCATCGAACCCGTTGGATTCCGCCCGGCTGGCGCCCTCCGCGCCTGCGGCGCTGCGGGTGCGTGAGCGGCTTACGGGAGTTTGTCGACAGGCCATCCCTGGTCTGACGACAAACCGGCCGCCCTGCGGGTCTTTCCTCCAGCCGCCCACCGTCATCCACGGCATGGGGTGGCAGGTCACACCTTTCGGTTGCTTTGTCCTGTTTCGCACATCATCGGCATTCGATCCACCAGCGCTCGCCAGCGAGCGCAGCGCGCTTCATGTCCCCTTCGGGAGTGGCGGAGGGTGGATCCGTATTCAGCACGTCCGAAGCCGTCCGGGATCGTTCGTCGGCTTTCGGATTGAGTGTTGTATCTACCTGTTATTGCTTCATATTCTAGCGCGTATACATCCGTAAACATTCGCCGCCGCCCGTCTACAGCGGGTATACTCCGTAGGGACGAAAGTAGGGACGGACCCTACAGCGGGGAACGGAGGCAAGAACCATGCGCAATCGACTGACAGCGGTCGCGGTAAAGAGAAGTGGACCCCAAAAATTGGACAGCGCGATAAGTGCATCCTCGGGTCAAGCCGCCAGCCTGGCAGCGTCTTGGTAGTACACATTGTCCGGCGTGTGCCGGTCAAGCGATTGATGCCGTCGTTCGGCGTTGTAGAAGGCGAAGTACCGGCCCAGTGACTGGCGGGCGTCGAGGATGCTGTCATAGGCCCTGAGGTAGACCTCCTCGTACTTCACGCTGCGCCACAGGCGTTCGACAAACACGTTGTCGACCCAGCGGCCCTTGCCGTCCATGGAGATGCCG
>JALUXG010000027.1 GCA_027019085.1 Rhodanobacteraceae bacterium
TCGCACGCCTTCAACGTGCCAAGGCTCGGCCACCCCAAGGGCGGCTTCAAACAGTTGGTTGTTCATGTCGGCACTCCACATCCATCAGTGATGGACGTAGACTACCCACTCGAAATTCAAAAGAGGCAAAATATTCGTAATCCACAAGGCACATATCACCCGGCATGTCACCCACGCATAGCCTTGTCCGGCCAATGACTTGCCAGTGAAGGATTTCGCGGCATGATAGTCTTCGCCAGGGCTTGACCGCTTCGATGCTCCCGGCATTGCACACATTTCAGCGGGCCCGCTTCAGCACACCCTCGAGCCTTGTACCCGGCGCCACGGTGTTGAACACGGTGCCGTACTTCTTCACGTTTTCGTGCAACAGCTCGAGGCGATGCTCGCTCTCGCCGGTGTCCACCAGGATTTCATAACGGATCGATTCCATGCGCGGCGGCACGTCCTGCCGAACCCCGTGCAGGTGCACCTCGACCCCGCGCAGCTCGAAGTTCAGGATCGGGGCCACCCGCTCGATGTTCTTGAGCATGCAGGCGGCGACCGAGGCCAGCAGCAGCTCGGCCGGATTGAAGGCATCACGACGTCCGTTCAGATCGGTGTCCAGCGTGATGGCAGCGTCCTTGCACGTTGCGAGGCTGCCATGGGCATCCTTGCGCCGCGCGCTGACGTCGAAGCTCATTTTGCTCGGTGTGTCGGGCATGGGGACTCCGTGGGTGGACGCTTGATGATCGGCCTGCAGTTTCATGCAGCCGAAGGCTCGGTACCGGGCACAAGAAAGACCGGTTCCCGATCGGCGGGCATTTGTGCCAATTCCCCTGCCGTGAGCCGCGCGTAGACCTCGATCAGGTAGCCGCTCGGATCGCGCAGCCACAGCTCATGCAGCGGCGTACCGCGCCAGGTGGTGCGCGGCGGTTTGACGACGGTCGCACCTGAGGCCAGGGCCGCATGATAGGCGGCGATCACCTGCGCCTTGTCGACCACACCCAGTCCGAGGTGATAGAGGCTGTACGTATCCAGCGGCTGCCGACTGTCATTGACCAGCAGCACCAGGTTCAGGCGCAAATGCGGCACGATGAAGGTGCTATAGCGCGCCGTGGTGTCCTTGGGTGGAAGCCCGAAGAACGCGGTGTAAAACGCCGTGCTTTCGGCAAGATCTGCCACGCGCAGGCTGATATGGAACTCGCTTGCCTGAGGGAAAGACGTCACATCGTTCATCGAACCATCTCCTGAAATATCGTTGCGGAGCTCACTCGGTCGTCAAGCGTTGCAAGGATTGGCATCGGCGGACTAACCGCCGCGTTGCACGCAGCGCTGGAAGGCCGGCAGGTGCCGTTCCTGCGAAGCACGGCGCAAGGCCTTGTAGACCGCGAGGATGTCGGGGCGTGTCGTGCTGCGCAGCACGCGGTCATAGAGCGCGACGTTCTCGATTTCACCCGTCACGCCGGCCTCGCATGCGGCATGAAGATCGGCATAAACCGGGGTTTCCCCCGCCCAGCGGTTGCCCGGCGGCGTCACACCGTAACGGCGGCAAAGGCCCAGCAGCGCCTCGATATGACGCCCTTCCGCATCGCGGATGTTGATGAACGGGCGCACCTCGCCAAAGTCGCGGATTACCCGATCGTAGGTGGACCAGGATTTGTACTCGTCATCCAGCGCATCGAATAGCGCGGTGGTTTCGCATTCATTGAGTTTGTCCATGATGGACCTCCTTATTTTGAAAAGTGCCGTGAATGACATGCAGGCATGCATCGCCTTGTGTCCGGTCCCATCGCGCTGCCGAGTCTGCTTGCCGTCCAGGGCACGACTGCGCACCCACAGGCACCAGAGGCAGCACCCCGGTTGTCCAAACGTTTGCTCAGCCGCGTCCTTCGGATCCGGCATCGGTGGCCAGGGCGCTACCCGGCTCCGGTTCCGGGTAGCGCCGCCTGAGCAGCAGGTAGAGCAGTACCGGCACTATGAGCAGGGTCAGGAAGGTGCCGACGACCAGTCCGCCGATGGCCACCACTGCCAATGGCGACAGCCGCTCCAAGCCCACCGCCCATTCCAGCGCCACCGGGATCATGCCGACCGACGCGGCGGCGGCGGTCATCAGGATCGGCCGGGTGCGCAGATCGACGGCCTGCAGGATGGCCTGCTTCAGGGGCACGCCTCGGCTCAGGGCCTCCTGCGCGAAGTCGACCAGCAGGATGCCGTTCTTGACGATGATGCCCATGAGCAGGATCAGGCCCATGAATGAGGGCATGCAGCCGTGCTTGTCGGCGATCAGCATCGCCCAGGCTGCACCGATCACCGCCAGCGGCAGCGTCACCAGAATGGCAATGGGCGTGATGAACGAGCGGAAGGAAATCACCAGCACCACGGCCAGCAGCACGATGCCCAGGGCCAGCGATTGCGCCAGTCGGGTAAACGAGGCGTTCATCTCCTTCATCTCGCCCTCGTGGGAGAGGGTATAGCCGCGCGGCAGTTGCAGCCCTTCGAGGGCCTTGGCGACATGCGCATCGAGGGCGGTCACCGAAATGTCGCGGCGATAACCGATCACGTCCACCGTACGCACCAGGTTCTGATGCGTGAACTCGGTCGGCGCATAGACGGTCCTGACCCTGGCCACCTGCGCCAGCGGCACGATGGTGCCGTTGGGTGCGGTGATATCTAGCGCCGCTATCGATGAAGGGCTGGAGCGCTCATCGGCACGCAGACGCACCCACACCGGGATGCTGTTCTCTCCCGGCACGCGCAGACTGCCGCCGGGAATGCCGTTGACCTGTGCGGCTACCTGCTGCGCGATGGCACCCGGGGTCAGGCCGTAATGCGTCGCCTTGGCCGCGTCCACATCGAGCTGCAGGCGCCTGGAGTCACCCTGCCAGGAACGCTCGAAGCCCGTGAGACCGCCGACCTTGGCCAGTCGTGCCTGGATGTCGTTCGCGATTCGGTCGAGCACGTGCCAATCAGGTCCGCTGACCATCAGGTCCACCGTGCCGCGAATCGACGACAACGGCGTGGCACCATACACCACCGCATTGGCGTTGATCACGCCGGGGATCGCGCGCACCCGTTTCTGGATGGCCCTGTTGATCTGGAAAATGGTTTCGTCGCGATGGAAACGATCAACCAGATTCACCGTGGCCATGCCCTGCGAGAAGATGCGCGCCGCGCCAAACGACTTGTCCTGCGGCTCGGCACCCACCACCGTCGAAGTGGAAATCAGCCAGCCGGGCTTGACCGAAGCACGGATGGCTGCACCCACTTCGCGGGCGATACGCTGCATCTGCGCAGCATCGGTATCGGGCTGCGCCTCGAAGCTGACCTGGGTGATGCCGGTATCCATCAGCGGCATGAGTTCGCGCCCGACCACCGGCAACTGCCGCAGCGACGCCAGGGTAAGCAGCAACGCGACAAACAGCACGCGCTTGGGATGCGCCAAAGCCCAGCCTACCGTGACGGCATAAAAGCGCTTGAGCGGCTTGAGGACCCAGGTATCGAAGTACGAAAGCGGTTTGCGCAGGGGGTCGCGCGCGCCGGGCTTAAGCAGCCAGGGCGTGAGCAGCGGAATGATGGTCACGGCAACGATGAACGAGGATGCCAGCGCCACCATCAGGCTCACCGACAGCGGCCTGAGTACCGTCTGCACGTAGCCGCCGATGAACACAATGGGCAGCAGCACCACGCCATTGGAAAGGGTGCCCGACAGCACCGCGAGCATGACCTCCTGCGTGCCGTTGGCGGCCACCGCCAGCCCCGACTCGCCTTGCTCGCGCATGCGCCGTTCGATGTTCTCGATGACCACGATGGCATCGTCCGCGAGCAGGCCCACGGCGATGATGATGGCAGTCAGCGTGATCATGTCGAACTCGTAGCCGATCAGCTTCATCACCAGGAAGGTGAGCAGGTACGTGAACGGCAGCGACAGGGCGGTGATGAAGGCCGCGCGCGTGTCGGCAAGAAACAGCAGGATGACCAGCACCGTCATGATCACCGCATCCCGCAGCGCGCCGAGCATGTTGTCCACAGTCAGGTTGATCAGGCGCAACTGGCCATCGGACCTCTCGATGTGCAGCATCGGGAATTCGCTGCGAACAGAGGCCAACGCGGCGTCGATGTTGCGTGCGGTGGTTGCGGCGTAGCCGTTCTCGCCCCTCAGCAAGGATACCGCTATGGCTTTGTGTCCGTTGCCACGGTACAGCGATGTCGGGTCGGCATCGCCCCAGCCGACCGTACCCAGCTCGCCCACGCGCACGAAGCCGCCACCCGGCACCGGCACATGCACATCGGCAAGCTGCTGCGGGTTGTGCGCCAGGCTGTTCAGGGTGAGCAGGAAACGGTAGCCGTCACGGTGCACCAGGCCTTCCGGTGCGGTGATGTTGCTCGCCGCCAGTGCCGTGGCCACCTGCATCACGTTCAGGTGATGTGCGGCAAGCAGGCTGCGATCAAGATCGACCTGCGCCTGCCGCTCATGCCCGCCGAACACCTCGACCTCGGACACGCCCGGGATGCGCAGCAAGCGGTCGCGGAGCTGGTTTTCCGCTATACGCCGCACCGCGCTCAAGTCGAGGTTGGACTGTGGCGCCGGGGTTAGCGCCAGCACCGTCACCGGCTGCGCCGCACTGGTGATGCGGAAGATCACCGGTGCCCGCGTGCCTTTGGGCAGGCTCGAGTCCACCCGCTTGAGTTCGGTCAGCACCTTGGTGGCCGCGATGTTGATGTCGTTGCCGTAGTTGAACTCGACGGTCACGGCCGACACCTGGTCGCGTGACACCGAAGTCACGCGACGCACGCCGTCGATGGCCGACAGCTGGGTCTCGATCGGGTGCGTGACGTCCTGTTCCACGTCGCTGGCCTCGGCGCCAGGCCACTGCGTGACCACGCTGATCATCGGCCGGTTGGTGTCCGGGAACAGGTTCATCGGCATGCTGAAATACGACGCGACGCCGGCCACCACCACCAGCAGGGCGATGGCCAGAATGGCGTGAGGCCGGGCAAGCAGGCGCTGCATGAAGTTCATGGTGTCGCTCCAGTCGCAGCCGCACTCACCGCCGCATCCCCATCACGCATCTGTGCCAGTACGGCCGTCTGGGCGACCACGACCCGCTGGCCCGGCCTGAGCTGACCGCGCACCGCCGTGGTACGGGCACCTGACTGCAACACCTCGACCGGCACGATGTGCACGCGCCCGGGTTCACCTGCCCTGGCGCCCGCCGTGAAGACCAGCACATGCGCATGCCTGCCACTGCCCACCACCGCCGCTTCGGGCACGGTCAGTGAAGCCGACGCCTGCGCTTGCAAGGCAAGGCTGGCGGCCACCGTGCTGCCACTGGGCAGACCGAACGGGGACCGCAGTGCGTCGGCCTCGAGGGTGCCCAGACCCGCAGCATTGACCGCCGGAGCAATCCGGGTGACGGGCAATGCCAGCGTCTGTCCGTTCTGTGAAAGACGCAGCATGTCGCCCACCTTCACCTGTGCGATCTGATCGGCCGGCAGACTCATCCGCACGACCGCACCCTTGCCTGCCGTGAGTCGGTACACCGGCCTGCCGGGCGCCGCGGTGTCGCCCACCTCGACCAGACGCTGCGCCACCACCGCATTCCCGGGGGCGCGGATCACGGCATAGCCAAGCTGTACCTTGAGCGCCGCGATCTGACGCGACAGGGCCTGGGCCTTGGCCTTTGCAGCGGTGGCGGATGTATGCGCCTGGTCCGCCTGCGCCTGGCTGACTCCGCCCTCGCTCAGCACCGCATCGATGCGCGCCTTTTGCTTGGCGGCATATTCGGCCTCTGCCTGCGCGGCGCTGTGCTGCTGGGAAAGTGCTGCGATATTGCGGGCAATCTGCCGTGCGTCGATACGCACCAGCAACTGCCCCCGCTTGACCGTCACCCCGGCGCGCGGCCCTACGGCCAATACTGTGCCCTGGATTTGCGGTGCCAGCGTGATGGTCTGCCGCGCCTCGACCGTGGCCACACCTTGCAGGACGGTGGCCACCGAGCCGCGTTCGACACTGCCGGTTTCCACCGCCCAGGCCGAAGACGGCGGCGGCGGGCTGTCGTCGGACTGATGCAGGCGGTGAAAGTGCAGCCACAGCCCACCGCCGATCAGCAGGACGGGGATCAGCAGCAGGAACAAACGCTTGCGCTTGCGTACCGGCGCGGAAGCGCCCGAAGTATGGGAGGTATTCATGGTGAAGCCTGTGGGTTCAAAAGCAAATCGGCATGCGCCGGGAAAGGGGAGGAATCGATGGTGGCAGGAGCGCGCAGGGCTCTGGGCGGTTCGCCGTAGGCATAGCGCAGTGCATCATCCGCTTCCCACCAGGCGGCCAGTGCATTGGTGAGCGCAGAACGTGCGTGCGCCAGCGCTGCCTCCGCATCGATCAGGTCGGTTGCCGAACCGAGGCCGAGCCGGAAGCGATCACGCTCGATACGGGCACTATCCATGGCCGCCTTCAGCCCTGCAGTCGCGGCGGCATAGGCCTTGGACTGGGCGTTCCATGCAGCCGTGGCACCGGCTTGTGCCGCAGCCAGGTTGAGCCTGACCTGACGGGCACGATCACCAGCCACTTCACGCAAGGCGCTCGCGCTATCGATCGCGGCGCGCTGCGCACCGCCGGACCAGAGGTTGACCTTGAGCACCAGCATCACCTGCCAGGTGTTGACCGCCCGTCGGTTGAACTGGATCGAATTGCGGTCCCAGCTTCCGACCAGCGCCAGTTGCGGCCATTGCGCCCGACGCGCTGCCTGCTCGTGCGCCGTTGCTGCTGCGACTGCGCTCTGTGCCTGTGCATACAATGGCGCATGGGTGAAACGTCCCTGAGGCAGGTTCTGCGGCGGATCCGCCGGCAGTTCGATGGCAGCGGTATAGTCCGGCAGGTCCATCAAGGCGGCCAACTGGGCGCGCAGGTGCTGCTGCTGGCCTTCCACCCCGGCCAACTGACCTTGCACGGCGGCGGCAGCGGCCTGCACCCGCAACAGGCTGACTTTCGCGATCTGGCCGACTCTCAGACTCTTGCGGGCCACGGCAAGGCTGCGGTCCAGGGCGCTCTTCTGAGCCTCCAGTGCCTGCCGCTGTCCGCTCAGCGCCTGCAGGTTACGATACAGTGCGGCGCCGTCGAGAAGGGTCAACAGGCGCTGGTCCTGCGCACCCCACCTGGCCCGGTTCGCATTCGCCCGCGCCGCTTTCACGCTGGCCAGGATCTCGCCGTTGATATCGATCGGCAGTTGCACCTGGACACCGTCGCCAAACTGGTTGCGCGCGAACGGATACAGCGCCACGTTCGGCGGCTGGGTGATGGGCCGGATCAGGCGCGGGTCGTTGTAATGCATGCTGCGCGCATAGACATCGATCTTGCCAAACCACGCAGCACGTGCCTTGCGCTCCTGCGCACCCGCAGCCCGCTGACTGGCCTGTGCCGCCTGGATGGCCGGCGATTGCGCCGCAATGCGTTGCAGCACGCCACGAAGGCCGACCGGCGGCTTGGCCGCCATGACCGGCAGGCAGGCTGTCAGCAGCAAACCCCACAAGAGGCGGCGCATGAGCACAACCAGGCGCTCACCCCCGTTTGCTTGATCCATGTGCATGGTGTTCTCTCGCTGCGGATTCATATGGATTCGTTTCATGAGTGTTTGCACCGGGGCAAACCGGACTGCGGCTTCACCCCATGTGCATGTCATCGCGCCAACGCCGAAGCATCCAGCCATTGCTCGACCTGGGCTCGCGCCGGGATGCCACCGGCATGCACGAGCTTGCCGTCGACCACCACGCCGGGCGTGCTCATCACGCCGTATTTCATGATCGAGGGCAGATCCTCGACCTTGTCCACCCGTGCCTGCACACCGCGGACGGCAAGCACCTCTTCGACCAGTTTCTGCGTGGCCCTGCAACTGGCACAGCCCGTGCCCAGGATCTTGACGTTCAGCATATGTACCTCCGTTGGGATTGCGGCTCATGTCACCGCGTTGAACACGAAACCGACCAGGACGATGCCCACGGTCACTACACCGGCAAACAGCGCGATCAGACGCGGCCGCATGACCTTCTTGAGAATCATGAACTCGGGGAAGGACAAGGCCGTGACCGCCATCATGAACGTCAGCGTGGTGCCCAGCGCGGCGCCCTTGCCGAGCAGCGCCTGAACCACCGGGATGATGCCGGCCGCGTTGGAGTACATCGGCACACCCATCAGCACCGCCAGCGGCACCGACCACCAGGCCCCCTTGCCCATCAGATGCACCATGAGATCCTGCGGCACGTATCCGTGAATCCACGCGCCCACGCCCACGCCGGCGATGATGTACGGCGCCACCTTCAGGACGATTTCACGCACCTGTCGCCAGCCCTGCGCAAAGCGCAGTTCCCAGGTCAGGCGCTGCGCCTCCCCGCGCACGTTAGGCATCTCGAACACCCAGGGCTCGACCAGCCTCACCGGGTTCATGCGCCCGATCACCAGTCCGGCCACGATAGCCACCATCAGCCCCAGGCCCAGATACAGGGCGGCAATCCTCCAGCCGAGCATGCCCAGCAGCAGCGCCAGCGCCACCTCGTTGACCATCGGCGCCGACACCAGGAAGGAGAACGTCACACCCAGCGGCACGCCGGCGGTGAGGAATCCGATGAACAGCGGCACCGCCGAGCACGAGCAGAACGGCGTGACGATGCCCAGGCCCGCAGCCAATACGTTGCCCACGCCCTGGCGCTTGCCGGCCAGGATGGCGCGGGTCTTTTCCGGGGTGATGAACGTCTGCAGCACGCCGACCACGAACACGATCAACGCCAGCAGCATCAGCACCTTGGGCACCTCGAACACGAAAAACGCCAGCGCCCCATGCAGATGACTTGTCGGTGACAAACCCGTGGCACGGGTCAAACCGTTCATGAGCGCGTCGGTCCACGCTGCAAGGCGCCCGTAGAGCAGAAACCAGCCCGCCACATACAGCACGGGCACGATCCATGCGCGCCAGGCCGCGCGCGTATCGGCTGCCGCGGCTTTACCAAGGTCGGGGGCGATCTGCACGTTCATTTTCCGTCCATCCGAAGGGATTCCTGTCCTGTAGACGAACGAGGCGGAAAAAGGATGCACCACGCGCAGAAACACGCCTCCCTCCGGCTCGAGGGCACTTGGGCGTGGGAATGGAAAGAACAGTTGCGAGAACACGCCGCCCCGCTGCCCAGCCTGCGCCGCCGCCGGACCGATCGCTTTGATCCAGGTCAAACCGGAAGCGGAACGTTGGCGGCGTGCCGAAATTCAGTTCCGCGGCACGTGACAGCAGACCTGGCCGCTGTCGTCGAACTGCACCTTGCAGTTGCGGACCATGGTCTCGCGCAGGCGCTGGCGCGCACGCTTCAGACGCGACTTGGTGGCCGGAAGGCTCAGACCGTTTGCGATTGCGAAGTCCTGCTGGCGAACACCCTCGAGATCGCACTGCTGGAGAATATGCCGGTCCTCGATGGACATCTCGGCAAGATTTCGCAGCACACAGGCATCCAGTTGGTCCACGGGCTCGCGGCTGTCTTCCTGTCCGGCAAGGTTGTCGGGAAGCTCCAGATGCGGCCGGGCCAGCCGCGAGCGATCCACCAGGGCATTGCGGACCACACGAAAAAGCCAGGCACGCGGCTGGTCGATGCGGCAAAAATCCTTGCCCAAGCGCATCGCCTTGAGGAAAGTGTCCTGCAGCACATCGTCCGCGCTGTCCACATCCCCCAGGCGCTTGACCAGGAACCCGCGAAGCTCGGCTTCATGCGCATGCCAGGCACGCAGGACACATTCAAATGAAATGGCACTATTCATGGTCATGGATGCCAGCGGCGGAACGTGTGCTCCACATATTATAGGGCCTGGCCGCTTCAGACCTGTTCACGACACGACACGTCATGGGCCATCCGCCACACAGAACCCTCGCCAACCGCGGGAATGGACGGCTACAGAGCGTCACGGCTCCCGCCGTTCCCACAAGAGCAACGCTGCGCCTTCTGTAGGAAGCCCGGAAGGGCCGACCGCAAACCACCCACTGCAAAAGCGTCACAGCTCCCGCACACGTGGCGAAGGCATGTCCCCGCAATCAGCCACCCGCCAGCATCAGGATATCTCCCAGCAACGCCTGCGCGGTGACTTCGGCGCCGGCGCCGGGACCCTGGATCACCAGCGGACGCGCGGCATAGCGCTCGGTGGACAGGGCGAACAGATTGTCGGTCTCGCGCAACGGGTAGGCCGGATGCGCGGGGTCGACTTCGGCCAGGTTCACGCGCGCCTTGCCGTCCCGGTCGAGCCGCGCCAGATAGCGCAGCACGTGACCGTGACGGGACGCCTGGGCATGCCGCTCCGCGAAGGCCTCGTCCAGTTCATGCGAGCGCGCGAGAAATTGTTCCGATGGGCAGGCGCGCAGTGCTTCGGGCACCAGGTTCTCGACCTCGATATCTTCCGGCTCCAGCGCGAAACCGGCACTGCGTGCGAGGATCAGCAGCTTGCGCGCCACATCCTGGCCGGACAGGTCGGCGCGCGGGTCCGGTTCGCTGTAGCCGAGTTCGCGCGCCTTCCGGAGCAGGCTCGAGAACGGCACGCTGGCGTCGTAGCGGCTGAACAGCCAGGACAGCGAACCGGAAAACACGCCCTCCAGGCCCAGCAGCACATCGCCGCATGCGCGCAGTCTTCGCAGGGTGGAGAGCACCGGCAGGCCCGCACCCACGGTCGCCGCATCGCCATAACGTCCACCCGCATCCTGCGCCGCCTGCAGTTTGCGCCATGTCACCAGCGCGCTGCCTGCGGCCGCCTTGTTGGCGGTCACCACGTGATACCCCCTGGCCAGCCACGCGGCATGTTGCTCCGCCAGCGCTTCGCTGGCCGTGGCGTCGACGAGAATCCGGTTCCCGGCGCCACTGGCATCGAGTGCATGCAACAGGGCATGGTCGTCCCGCGGCTCGCCCTCGCGGTTCAGTCGCTCGCGCACGCGCCGGTCGGCCAGCAGCGCGCCAGTCACGGCCTGGCGTCGGGAGTTGGCCGCACCGACCAGGCGCACGGCCCGGCCCGGGCGGGCATTCAAAAGGCGCAGGAAGGCTCCACCGACCACGCCGGTGCCAAGCAGCACCACGGCACTGCGTGCGCTATCCCCCGGCGCGGCCTGTGCGCCGTGCCCGCGTGGCGTGGCCACGAGCGCGTTCATGCCCTCACCACGGAGCGCGGTTTCCCGGCGCGTTGCGCGCGGTCCAGTCCGGCCTGCAGGTCACCGACCAGATCGCTCGCATCCTCGATACCAACCGAAAGCCGCAGCAGCGAATCGGCAATACCCGCGGTACGCCGCGCATCCGGCGCCATCGACGCGTGCGTCATGCTGGCCGGATGCGCGACCAGACTCTCCACGCCACCCAGCGATTCGGCCAGCGAGAAAAACGCCAGACCATCGACGAAGGCGCGGATGGCATGCTCGCCGCCTTCCAGTTCGAAGCTCACCATGGCGCCGAAACCGCCCTGCTGGCGCGCTGCCAGCGCGTGTTGCGGATGGGTGGCCAGCCCGGGGTAATACACCTGGCCGACCGCCGGATGCTGCTGCAGCAGATCGACCACCTGAGCCGCATTTTCCTGATGCACCCGCAGGCGCGCGCCGAGCGTGCGCAGGCCGCGCAGGGTCAGGTAGCTGTCGAACGGCGCACCGCTCAGGCCCAGGCAATTACCCCACCATTTCAGCTGCTCGGCCAGCTCCGGCGTGGCAGCGATGACCGCACCGCCGACCACGTCGCTGTGGCCGTTGATGTACTTGGTGGTCGAATGCACCACCACATCCGCGCCCAGCGCAATCGGTTGCTGCAGGGCTGGCGACAGGAAGGTGTTGTCGACCACGCACAGTGCACCCACCGCGTGCGCCGCCTGTGCCACGTGGCGAATGTCGGTGATGCGCAGCAGCGGGTTGGACGGGGTTTCAACCCACACCAGATCCGGTTTCCGCACCAGGCCGGCGGCCAGTGCCACCGGGTCGGTGAGATCGGCGAACTCGACCGTGAAACGACCCTTCTTCGCCCATGCATCCAGCAAGCGCCAGGTGCCGCCATAGCAGTCATGCGCGGCCAGCACGCGGCCGCCGGCCGGCACCAGTTCCAGCGCCGCCGCCACCGCCGCCATGCCACTGGCAGTGACCAGCGCGCCGGCGCCCTGTTCCAGCTCGGCCAGAGCCTCGCCCAGCAGGTCGCGGGTCGGGTTGCCGCTGCGCGAGTAGTCGTAGGCGCGCTTGTGGCCGAATCCGGCAAAGCTGTAGTTGGTCGACAGGTGCAGCGGCGGCACCACGGCGCCATGCTGGGTGTCCGATTCGATCCCGGCGCGCACGGCGCGGGTGGAGGATGTGGCGCGAATGCTCATGTCAGTCTCCGGAACGGCCCTTGAGAGATGCCCGCAGAACCGGGGCCAGTTGCGCGGCTTCCTTGAGGAACCCGTCGTGCCCGTAGGGCGTTTCGATCACTTCCAGTTCCGCGGTGCCATGCAGGGCACGCTGCAATGTGCACAGGTCCGACAGCGGTACCAGGCGGTCGGAGGCAAAGCCGATCAAGATGGTCGGCACGCGCACCGTGGCAGGGTCGATCGCGTGCAGATCGATCGACTCGGACAACGCCAGGTAGCGTTGCGCATCGAAACGACCGACAAATTTGCGTCCGGCATGCTCGAGCCAGTCCTCCACCGGCAGGCGGTAGCGCCCGTCGCGGAACTGTGCCTCGCCGGCAAACCGCGATGCCAGTTCCGAACTGCCGCGATAGGTGGTCATGGCCAGTTGCCGCGCCAGTGACAGCGCCTGCTCGACCTCGCCCGTGCGCAGGCCCAGGCGAATGATTTCACGCTGCACCGAACGTTGCGCGCTGGCCAGCGGGTGCGGACGATGGGCGCCGGCTATCGCCACCAGGCGACCAAGGCGGTGGCCGTGCCGGGATGCAAATGCCAGCCCGGCCATGGCCCCGTAGGAGGCGCCGACCCATGCTTCGATGCGAGCGATGCGCAAGGTGTCCAGCAAGGCGGCCACGGCGTCGGCCTGGTCGAGGGTTGAAACGGCCGCTGCACCAAGGTCGTCGGCATCGAGCCAGTCGATGGCCAGGACGCGATAACGGTCAAGGTCGATGGCCCGGCCCGGGCCGACCACATCCTCCCACCACCCGCACTCCGGATGCGCCGGGCTGGCACACACGTCGCGGTCGGCTGAAATACCGCCCTGTACCACCACGGTCGGTGCCCCGGGACGACCGGTCCACAGGTACCGAAGCTGCACGCTCCGTGCGGCGCCTTCACCATGCCGGGGCGACAACCGCACGTGGCGCACATGGCGCTGGCAGGCCAGTCGTTCGGGAAGATCGACCCCCGGCTGGGGGGAACAGCCGGGTCGATCCGGGGTCTGGGGGACGGTTTGCAGTGACATCTCGAACTCCGGTTCCGTTGCATCGAGCTGCGGTTCCGGAGCGTGTCGGTGCGCATGCGGTTCATCGTGCAGGCGCCGCGACTCATCTCTCGGTGGATGCAGTACATCCGCCGCAGGAGTTGGCACCGTGCAGGGACCTTGCGGTCCTTGTGGTTGCCCCGGCTTCAAAGGGCCTGTCCCTCAGCCGGTCTCGATGAGTTTCGGGGTCTACCCTAGCTGCGTGCATTCATTCTGTCAATAGACGTCTATACGCCTATACGTCATAACCGCAACAGCAGGATGATCGAGAACCGATATGTGCGTGCCAGATATGATGCCTGCAGACCCTGTGGGAAAAGTTCATGCGGTGATGGCAGGATGCCCTCGAAGACACCTCGAAATCGAGGTCTGCGTGCAGCGTGGGGCGCGACTCCCACAGTCGCACAGTCGCTTTTCCCGGATGCCATGCCTTGTTTGCAATTCACGACTGGCCATCGCCGACCGGCTACAATGCGCGGTTTCCCGGCAACCCCAGTATTCGCATGACCGAGCACCGCACCGAAACCGCGCGGCGGCGCACCTTCGCCATCGTCAGCCATCCCGACGCAGGCAAGACCACGCTGACCGAGAAACTGCTGCTGTTCGGCGGCGCGATCCAGATGGCCGGTTCGGTCAAGAGCCGCAAGGCCGCGCGCCACGCCACCTCCGACTGGATGGCGCTGGAAAAGGAGCGCGGCATTTCGGTCACCTCCTCGGTGATGCAGTTCCCCTATGGCGGCACCATCGTCAACCTGCTCGATACCCCGGGACACGCCGACTTCTCCGAGGACACCTACCGCGTGCTGACCGCGGTGGATTCGGCGCTTATGGTGATCGACTGCGCCAAGGGCGTGGAGGAGCGCACCATCAAGCTGATGGAGGTGTGCCGCCTGCGCACCACGCCGATCATGAGCTTCATCAACAAGCTCGACCGCGAGGGCCGCTCGCCGCTGGAGCTTTTCGACGAGGTCGAGTCGGTGCTGGGCATCCAGTGCGCGCCGATCACCTGGCCCATCGGCATGGGCAAGCACCTGAAGGGCGTCTACCACCTGCTGCGCGACGAGGTACACCTGTACGAGGCCGGCAGGAACTACGAACGCCAGCAAGCCCGGGTGCTCAAGGGCCTGGACAACCCGAGTCTCGCCGATGCCATTGGTGCCGAGCCACTGGCCGAACTGCGCGACGAACTGGAACTGGTCCTTGGCGCGGTCGAGCCTTTCGATCCCGAACAGTATCTATCCGGACGGCAGACCCCGGTGTTCTTCGGCTCGGCGGTGAACAACTTCGGCGTGCAATTGCTGCTGGATTTCTTCGTCGAACACGCCCCCGGACCGCAGCCGCGCGCCACCACCACGCGCGAAGTCGACCCCCACGAGGACAAGCTCAGCGGCTTCGTGTTCAAGATCCAGGCCAACATGGACCCGGCACACCGCGACCGCGTGGCCTTCATGCGCGTGTGCTCGGGTACCTATACCGCCGGCATGAAGATGCTGCAGACGCGCACCGGCAAGGAGGTTCGCATCGCCAACGCGCTGACCTTCATGGCCTCGGACCGCGAGCGGGTCGAAAAGGCTTATCCAGGCGACGTGATCGGCCTGCACAACCACGGCACCATCGCCATCGGCGACACCTTCACCGAAGGCGAGGCACTGTCCTTCACCGGAATTCCCAACTTCGCGCCGGAGCTGTTCCGCCGTGCGCGCCTGCGTGACCCGCTGAAGATGAAGGCACTGCAGAAGGGCCTGACCCAGTTGTCGGAGGAAGGCGCAACGCAGTTCTTCCGCCCGCTGATGTCCAACGATCTCATACTGGGCGCGGTCGGCGTGCTGCAGTTCGACGTGGTCGCCTATCGCCTGAAGGACGAGTATGGCGTGGAAGCGGTGTTCGACACGGTCGGCGTAGCCACCGCGCGCTGGATCTACTGCGACGATGCGAAGATGCTCGAACAGTTCCGCGAGAAGAACGCCCAGCACCTGGCCGTGGATGCTTCCGGCGCCTTGGTCTACCTGGCACCGACGCGTGTCAACCTGCAACTGGCCGAGGAGCGCTCGCCCGGCGTAAGCTTTGCCGCCACCCGCGAGCACGCCAGCGCCGTGCTTCCTTGAAATCTGTGTCCGATGGATTGCATGACCTGAACCGGACTAGGGGTTATCCCGAGGTGCACCAAGCCCGATCGTCATGTGGTCTTGCCCAATATCCATGGCCGACATGGTTTCAGTGAGCATGGACAGCATTTCGGATGAATCCATGGATCCGGCAGCGCGTATCACGCGATAGTTCTCAAGAAACTTGCGGACTAGATCCGGATCGAATTGATGCCCCGCACCTCGACGGATATAATCGACAACCTTGTCTTCGGCCCAGGGGGCCTTGTAAACGCGAGAGAACATCAGTGCGTCCCAGACGTCCACTATGCTGAACAACCGAGCTGCGAACGGTATCTGCTCCCCACTCAGCCCCCGGGGATATCCCTTTCCGTCCCAGCGCTCATGGTGCGATAAGGGAATGTCCAGCGAATCATGCAGCATGCTGACATGTGAAAGCAGATCGGCGCCAATTTTCGGGTGCTTTTTGACTTGGTCCATTTCTTGCGAATTCAGTGGCCCCGGTTTCAGCAAAATGGTATCGGGCAACGCCATCTTGCCGATGTCATGAAGAATCGCGCCATTGAAAAGGCTAGCCATCTTGTCTTCGGGGTACCCGGCCAGACGCGCAAACTCGAGCGTCATATTCGCCACTCTTGACGAATGGTGACCGGTCTCCTTGTTGCGAATATCCATCGCCGCGGAAAGAGCCTCTACCGTCTGCCGCATGCCTTCTTCAAGAATACGGTTCTTTGATTCCAGATCCTTCTGGCTCTTGTCAATCAACAGCTTCAAGAAGATGGATGTCACAAGAACAAACAGGATGTCCTTGAACTGCAGAATCCAGTTCAGTAATGCATGGTCTGATGCAAAGGATTCGGCAATCCAGTCCGAGGCCGACAACCAGGCGAAAACCACGACCGCATATAAAACGGCAACGCGCATGCCTGCATCACGCTTCATCGACGGCACGGTCAAACTCCCATTCAAGCCTTGTTTGTACACGCAAATGCCGGAATCTGACCTAGCACGAATACATACCCACACTATCCTATTGTCATATTGATATCAATCCATGCGAATTTTTGGACATGACATTGGACATGACATGACCGCAGGGCATCCCGACCAGACGGGATGCTGGAAACGCCCTGCATACGACTGACCAGGCATCACCACTCCCCCACCACACACAAGTCCCTGGGGCGGGGTGGATCTTACGTATGGAGTGCCAAGCAGGAACTGTGCACTACCGTGGATTACGGTGTCCGGGATACGTTCATGCACCAAGACCGGCGCCTCGACCTGACCTGCAGTGGATATTGCAACCACCTGCCCCGGACATCGGTGGCAGGTGGTCCTTTGCTCGTTCCATTCTTGCCGATTCTGTTCAGGCCGCGCGTTTGTCGCGCTTGCCCTCATCACCTGAAGAGCCTGACTTGCTGGAGTACGAGATGAGTTGCTGCGGATCGAAATCGTCGACCTGGATGAACTCATCGCAAGCCATGCGCACCTTCTCCAGAAGCTTGCGCTCGGACTCGCTGATGGCACCGACCCCTTCCGCCTCACGCAACTGGTCGGCGTATTCCAGGGCGGTGACTTGACCGGCCTTGACCGCCTTGAGGAACTTGCGCTCGATCGGTTCGGCGGCGATCACATCCGCCAGCAGTGCATTCATGCGCCCGACCGGGTTGTTCGCCGTGGGCGACATGAACGACCATTCCAGCAGCTGTGTGCGGGCTTCGTTGGGGCACATCAGCAGACCCGCCACGCGATGTCCGAGGCGATCCGAGGGCGGCACTTCACGACGGCCGAACGGGAACACCAGCGCGCGCAGCACCCAGGCCACCGGACGCACCGGAAAATTGCGAATGACGCCATCCAGCGCCATCTGCATGTTCCACACGCTGTCATGGAAAGCCCAGGCCAGCAACGGACGCTCGCCCTCGGGCCGGCCACTGTCCTCGTAACGCTTGAGCATGGCACTGGCAATGTACAGCTGGCTGAGCACGTCGCCGAGTCGCGCCGAGAGCTTTTCCTTGAACTTGAGCTTGCCGCCGAGCACGCCCATCGACACATCGGATACCAGCGCCAGGGCTGCGGAATAGCGATTGAGCTTGCGGTAGTAGCGTCGGGTGTAGGCATCGCCTGGCGCCTTGCCGACCTTGGCATGGGTCAGGCCCAGTACCAGCGCGCGCACGGCATTGGAAATGCCGAATCCGACATGGCCGAACAGCGCCCGGTCGAAGGCCTTCAGGCGCTCGCCGTAGTCCTCGATGGCCAGCGACTGCATCTCCTTCAGTACGTACGGATGACAACGGATCGCACCCTGGCCGAAGATCATCAGGCTGCGCGTCATGATGTTGGCGCCTTCCACGGTGATGCTGATCGGCGCCCCCTGCCAGCTGCGGCCCAGGTAGTTCGACGGCCCCAGGATCACGCCCTTGCCACCATGCACGTCCATCGCATCACGTACCACCTGGCGACCGCGCTCGGTGGCGTGGTATTTGGCAATGGCCGAGGGCACGGCGGGCTTTTCACCACGATCCACCGCCGCCGCCGTGGCGCGCGACAAGGCGGAAATCGCATAGGTGTAACCGCCGATACGGGCCAGTGCCTCCTCCACGCCCTCGAATCTTCCGATGGCCAGACCGAACTGCTTGCGTATCCGTGCATAGGCGCCCGTCGCGGCGCTGGCCGTGCGCACGAATCCGGTGGCATTGGACGGCAACGAGATTGCACGCCCGACCGACAGCACCTCGACCAGCATCCGCCAGCCCTGCCCGGCCATGTGCGGCCCGCCGATCAGGGTCGTCAGGGGAACGAACACGTCCTTGCCGCGCACCGGACCGTTCTGGAAGGGCACGTTCAGCGGCAGGTGGCGACGCCCGATGTCCAGGCCTTCGGTCTCGCGTGGCAGCAGCGCCAGGGTGATCCCCAGGTCCTTCTTCCCGCCCAGCAGACCCTCCGGATCGTGCATGCGGAAAGCCAGGCCGATCACCGTGGCCACCGGCGCCAGCGTGATGTAGCGCTTGTTGAAGGTCAGGCGAATGCCCAATACCTCCTTGCCATCGACCTTCTGCCTGCAGACGATGCCGTAGTCCGGCAGCGAGGTGGCATCGGAGCCGGCATAGGGACCGGTCAGGGCAAAACACGGAATCTCGCGGCCGTCGGCCAAGCGCGGCAGGTAATGGTCCTTTTGCTCCTCGCTGCCGTAGTGCAGCAGCAACTCGGCCGGTCCCAGCGAATTGGGCACGGCGATGGTCGAGGCCGCGGTCGCCGAGATGCTCGCCACCTTCTGCAGCACCGCCGAGTGCGCCAGCGCGGAAAATTCCAGTCCGCCATATTTCTTCGGGATGATCATGCCGAAGAAACGATGCTTCTTGATGAAGTCCCAGACCTCCGGCGGCAGATCGGCCAGCTCGTGCGTGACCTGCCAGTCGTCCAGCATCGCGCACAGCTCCTCGACCGGCCCGTCGAGGAACGCCTGCTCCTCTGCCGACAGTTGCGGAACCGGCTGGGCAAGCAGCTTCGACCAGTCCGGCCGACCGGAGAACAGCTCGCCTTCAAAACCGACCGTGCCGGCTTCCAGCGCGGTCTGCTCGGTATCGGACATCCTGGGCGTGACCCTGGCAAAAAGCTGCAGCAGGGGAGCGCTGATCCGCCGCCTGCGCAGCACATCCATATTGAGCGGAATGGCAATGACGGCGAGCACCACGAGGACCACCACGGTCGCCACCGGTGCCGAAGCCGCCAGCCCGAACACCACTACCGCTACGGCGGTCACCGCGGTCCAGAGACGCAAGCCGACACGGAAATAGGCGCAGGCTGCCGAAGCAATCAGCGCGGCCAGTACGGGTATCAGTGCAGACATGTCGTTATCACCTGTGCATCAGTGGTCGCGGCAACAAGCGCGACCGGTTTGGAACCGGCACCCGGCAACGGGCGAACCGGATACATCATGCCATCCCCGCGTCGGCGGGCCGGGTACCGTCGCTTTCCACGTCCACGCCGATGAACGCGGCAATGGCACGGGTAAAGGCATCGTTGTCGTCACCCGCGACCATGTGGGTGGCGCGCGGCAGGCTCTGGTGCCGGGCATGCGGCACCAGGGTCAGGAATTCCCCGATGGTGGCATCGGAAACCACGTCGCTGCGCCCGCCCGAAAGCAGCATCACCGGAATGCGCACCCGGCTCGCCGCCTCGATCAGGCCCGGCTGGTAGCGCTCGCCTTCCTCGGCCACCGGTTCGAGCATGGCGCGGTCCCAGTGCCAGTACAGGCGACCGTCCGTCCCCGGACGCAGCAGGGATTGCAGCTGCTCGGTGCCGCGTGAACCGCGACGGTGCGGCAGGTAGTCAGCTATGGCCTGCGCGGCTTCCTCGCTGTCGGCAAATCCCTGCGGCCAGGCACGCATGAAATCGAGAATGCGCTCCACCCCGCGGGTTTCCCAGCGCGGCGTGATGTCAACCAGGACCAAGGCGGAAAACGGAGGCTCCGACGACTCCCCCGCTACCGCCAGCCCCAGCAGCCCACCCATCGAGGCGCCGACCAGGATCGGCTTCTCCGGCTGGGCCCGTGCCACCAGACGCAGGTCATCGATGAAATGATGCATGTGGTAACCATCAACGGCGCGGTCACTGTCACCGTGCCCGCGCGCATCGAAGCTCACGCAGCGGCAACCGCCGGCAGCCAGTCGTGCCGCGGTTGTCGTCCAGGCATGCCGGGTCTGGCCGAATCCGTGGGCAAATACCACGCACGGACGGCCCGCGGCATGCCACACATCACCGGCCAAGCGCACCCCGTCCGCAGCCGTCAGCTGCATCGGTTCACGGGCGACATCATGGGATGGGAGTGATACCATACGCCCGAGTATGTCGGCAGCCTTCCATGCTGTCAATACGCGCACGTATGGATCGGGCAGCCGCCATCGCTCGTGCACCGTGGATAGGCATCCCGTACCGGAGCGATTAGCATGGGTGTCATGCAGCAGACGCAAAAAAGCGAACGCACCCGCCTGACGGTCGGGGACTGGGAACAGGGCGCCCTGGACATGATCGCCGAGCAGGGCGTGGGCGCCCTTGCCGTGGAAGCACTGGCACGCCGCCTGGGCGTGACCAAGGGCAGCTTCTACTGGCATTTCCGCAATCGCGAATCGCTGCTCAGGTCCGCCCTCGAAAGCTGGGAGCAGAACGAGGAAGCCGAAGTGCTGGCCGGCATCGAGAGCATCGACGAGCCGCGTGCGCGTCTGAGGGAGGTGTTCCATCGCGTGGCGCACGAAATGAAATCGCACCGCATCTACGCCGCCCTGCTCAAGGTGCTCGATCATCCGGTGGTGCTGCCCCTGATGGGTCGCGTGACGCAGCGACGCATGCAGTTCCTGACCGAGGCCTACCTGCAGATCGGCATGCCACCGCGCACGGCCGCGCACCGGGCACGACTGGCCTATGCCGCCTTCATCGGCTTCCTGCAGCTGAATCTGACCCTGGGCATGCCCCGTCTCAGCCACGAGGAATTCGACGCCTACGTCGAGCATGTCGCCACCACGCTCATTCCCTGAGCCATCGGCATCCCGCCCTCGGCCACGCATCGCGACACGCACCAGCGCCCCTTCGACCAGCCCATGTTGCAATGCCCTGCCGGGGCCACTACCGTTCGGCCTTTCCCGGTCGCTTATGCCCCCGGGTTATGGCCACACGGACAAGCTGCCATGACAAGCACGCTCGATGCCCTCAACCGCTGGGTGGATGACGTTGCCGCCCTGACCCGTCCTGCACGGATCCACTGGTGCGACGGCTCGCAAGACGAATACCGCGACCTGATTGCCGTGATGCTCGAACGCGGCGACCTGATCGAACTCAACCAGGCCACCCACCCCGGCTGCTACCTACACCGTTCCGATCCACAGGACGTGGCGCGGGTGGAAAAGCTGACCCTGGTATGCCACCCCGACCGCGATGACGCCGGCCCGAACAACCAGTGGATGGATCCGCACGAGGCGCACGCAAGGATCGACGCCCTGTTCGAGGGCTGCATGGCCGGCCGCACCCTTTACGTGGTGCCCTACTGCATGGGTCCGATCGGCTCGCCGCTGGCGCGTTGCGGGGTGGAAATCACCGACAGCCCGTACGTGGTTGCCAACATGCGGATCATGACGCGCATGGGCAAGGCCGCACTGCAGCGCATCGAGCGCGAAGGCCATTTCGTCAAGGGCCTGCATTCAACCGGCGAGCTTGACCCCGAACGCCGCTGGATCATGCACTTCCCCGAGGAACTGAGCATCAAGTCCTACGGCTCCGGCTACGGCGGCAATGCACTGCTCGGCAAGAAATGCCATGCCCTGCGCATCGCCAGTCACCAGGCACGTCAGGAAGGCTGGCTGGCCGAACACATGCTGATCCTTGGCATCGAGAACCCCGAGGGCGAGATCCACTACATCGCAGCCGCCTTCCCCTCGGCCTGCGGCAAGACCAACCTGGCCATGCTGATTCCACCCGAGGGCTACCGCAACCAGGGCTGGAAGATCTGGACCGTGGGCGATGACATCTGCTGGATGACGCCCGGCGAGGACGGTCGACTGTGGGCCATCAACCCCGAGGCCGGATACTTCGGCGTGGCGCCTGGCACCAGCGAGAAGACCAACCCCAATGCGCTGGCCATGCTGCATCGCAATGCCATCTTCACCAATGTCGCCGTTACCGCCGACATGCAGCCGTGGTGGGAAGGCCTGACAAGCGGCACGCCGGCCACGGACTGGCAGGGTCGCGACCATGATCCTGCGGCCGGTCCTGCCGCCCATCCCAATTCACGCTTCACGGTAGCTGCCAGCCAGTGCCCGAGCTGGTCGCCGGAAGCCGAATCGGCACAGGGCGTGCCGATATCGGCCATCGTGTTCGGCGGCCGCCGGCAATCGCTGGTGCCGCTGGTGTTCGAGGCCCGCAACTGGACCCACGGCGTGCTGGTCGGCGCCTCGATGGCATCGGAGACCACGGCCGCAGCCACCGGCCAGGTCGGCGTGGTGCGGCGCGACCCGATGGCGATGAAACCGTTCTGCGGCTACAACTACGCCGACTACTTCGCCCACTGGCTGTCATTCGACACGCCGAATGCGAAGCTGCCCTCGATCTTCCACGTCAACTGGTTCCGCAAGGACGCCGACGGCCACTTCCTGTGGCCGGGGTTCGGCGAGAACATGCGCGTCCTCGAGTGGATGCTCAAACGCGTGACCGGCCAGGCGCAGGGGCGCGAAACCCCGATCGGCATCCTGCCGGGCGAGGGCGAACTGGACCTGGACGGACTCGGACTGGACCGGGCCACGCTCGACCCGCTTTTCGAAGTCGACCGGGCTGGCTGGCAATCCGAACTCGAGGCGATCCGCGCCTACCTCGACGACTACGGCCCGCGCATGCCCAAAGCCCTCCGGGACGAACTCCAGCGTGTGTCCGACGCCCTGCAAGCGGACTTGCAGGAGTCGTCGACGCCGCGCAAGGCCGCGGCATCCTGAGACCGTCATTGGCGCCGGCCTGGCGCCGATGCAAACTCTTTGCCGCCGCCGCGCATCCAAGCTTTCACGATGGATGCACTCGGCACAGCCCTCACCACACGCATGCCTGACCCCTCCGTCCCTTCCGGACTCGACGCCGACCTGGCACGAGCCGCCGCGACGGGGGACACGCAGGCATTCGAATCCCTGTACCGGCGCCACCTGCCGCGCATCCACGGCGTGGTGCTGCGCCTGTGCGGGCATGACATGGCGCGCGCCGAGGAATTGACCCAGGAAGCCTTCGTCACCGCCTGGCGCAAACTCGAAGGCTTCCGTCATCAAAGTGCGTTTGGCACCTGGATGTACCGCCTTGCGGTCAACACGGCGTTGATGGGCCTGCGCGCGCAACGAGCCGACCCCGTGACGGCAAGGGATCCGGCCCAACTGCCCGAGAACGGCGAGCAACCGTTCTGCGCTGCCGAGCGCGAGGAACTGGAACGCGCCATCGGCCGGCTCCCCGAACGCGCCCGTGCCGTGCTGGTGCTGCACGACGTGGAAGGATGGCGCCATGACGAGATCGGCAAGTCGCTGGGCATCGCCACCGGCACCAGCAAGGCCCAACTGCATCGCGCGCGTGCGCTGCTGCGCAACGCGCTGGGAGAACGCCCATGAATCAATTCCAATGGCTTGCGCAAACCCGTGCGCTGCGTACCGATCACCTGCCCTCGCGTGACCTGTGGCCGGATATCGCTTCCAGGCTGGCATCCCGCCGCCATGAGCCGCAAGCCCGCGGGCGGCTTCCATGGCTGGCCGCTGCGGCGACCATCCTGCTTGGCCTGGGCTTCGGTTACGCCGCGTTGCATGGCCCCGCCGTGCCCACGCCCCTCGTATTGAACGATGCGGGTGCCCGCTGGAAGCCCGAGGATCCGCGGCTGGCCGGTGCCGCCATCGAACTGCAGGCAGCCCAGGCGCAGATACGACTGGCGCTGCAGGCCCAGCCAGGCGCCACATACCTTGAGCACATCCAGCGACTGACGCGAGACCAGCAGCAGCGCCTCAGGCGCTACACGCGACGTTTGCCATGAAATTCCACCCTCATCCGTAAACCTGCAGGGAGTACCCCCATGAAACGCCTTGTTGTATTTCTCACGATGTCCCTCGCTGGCGCTGCAGCCTGCGCCGGCACACCAATCGACAAGACACTCGACGTGCCCGCACATGTCACGGTATCGATTCAGAACATCAAGGGCGAGGTGAACGTGACGGGCTGGAACCGCAACCAGGTCCGCATCACCGGCACCCTCGGCAAGGGTGCGCTTCCGCTGCGAGTCGAGCAGCACGGGGACAGCGTGCACATCGAGGTCAAGGCCGCCGGTCGCAAGGGCTGGTTCAACTGGCGCAGCGACGATGACATGGACCCCACCACCCTGCACGTGCAGGTCCCGCTTGCGGCATCACTGGACGTCGACACCGTAAGTGCCGCCACACGGGTACGCAGCCTGTCCGGCGGCACCCTGGCCGCGAAGAGCGTCAGTGGGCGGGTGCAGGTCGATGCCGACAGCCCGCGCGCGCAGGTGCAGACGGTCAGCGGCGATGTGCGCCTGGCCGGTGCCTTCGACCGGGTTCAGGTGCAGACGGTGAGCGGCGATATCCAGGCGGGCAAGGTGCATCGCAATGCCGAACTCCAGACCGTCTCCGGACATGTCCGGCTCATGGGCGGCCCCTTCGTCGAGGCGTCACTAAACAGCGTATCCGGAGACATCGAGGTATCGGGCTCGCTGCAAGCCAATGGACGCATGCGGGCGGATTCGGTCAGCGGCGATGTCCTGCTCGCACTGCCTTCCGCCACCTCCGCACTGCTGCACGTTGCATCGTTCAGCGGCTCGATTCGCTCGGCCTTCGGCGGCCAGGTGCAGGACAACCGCCGCGGCCCGGGATCCTCGCTCGGAGATACCCTCGGCAGCGGCAACGGACGGATCGAAGTGCAGACCTTCAGCGGCGACGTGAGCCTGCGCCGCGCAGATGCGCAATAACCTGCAAGGCTTGTCCGGGGCGCACCCGGATCGAGTCAGAGGTCCTGGTGGTACTGCACGTACGGAATGCTGGACTGCGTCGGCCCGGAGCCGTCCACAGGCACCGGTGCCTGCCCTGACGACCACAGATTGCGTGCACCAAAGCGCAGTTCGCCCTGCCAGGGAAGACGCCAGGTAACACCCAGGTCGATCGACGTCCATCGCTGGCCGGGATTGAGCAGGCTGTCGCGTCCGCTGCCGGGTATGGGCTGCATCATGCGGCCGGTGATGCGGCCGCTGAGCGGCCCGCTGTCGATGCCGAAACTCAGCGACTGCTGGTTCATGCCGTCCATGCCGAGCAGGTTGCCGGGCAACAGGCGGATGCGACCGACACTCGCACCCAGGTCGATACCGGTCTGATTGCCCAATGCCATCCGACCGCGTGCCGAAAGATTGGTACTGCGATCAAGTGACCACAGCGGGACCCAGGAAGCCGTGTATTGCGGCAGGACACGAGGCAGCAACGGCGTGTTCGCAAGGCGTGGACGGGTGCTGTCGAACATCAGGTCGAAACGGTACCTGCCGCCGCTGTAGCTGGCCCCGATTTCGCCGCTGAGCGTGCGCGCAGCCTCCAGGGTGCCGGCATCGGGACATCCCACGCCATCACTGGGAAGACAGACCGGACTCGATGACAGGGTCGGCCAGTTGCGCTGGATGAGCTGTGCATAGGCCGCCACATGCGGCCCGATGTCGTAGCGCAAGCCGGTGCGGTAGCCCTGGCTGACATCAACGACACGAAAATCCGGTACCAGCGCGCTGCTGTCCACGTTCCCGGACGTGCTCGAGCTCACCAGCGCCAGCATGCGCCCGTCGGCATCACGCCAGAGCGGCACAACCAGGCTGGCATTGCCCCCCGCACCCGGCACCTCCAGGGCACGATAGGCAGCCACATGCCGGGCTGCAGCCGCAGCCGGATCGGGCGCACCGCCGCCCAGCACCTGCCCTGCCGCTACGAGCGGCAACAGCAGAATCAGGCTGGCAAGCAATCTGCGCATTTGCGCCCCCGTAAGTACCTGTGATTGGGACCACACAACGGTTGCAGCGGTTCCCCAAACGTCCGGCTCGGGTCCATTATACGCTTCTTTACCTTTTGCTAACAGTTGATGCGGTTCGCAGTTCCACCGCCCGCCGTGGCGTATCATTCATGCTGAGACGTGCGTCACAGCGACGAATCGTGCACCGGACACGTCTTCCATGCGGTATACACTTTCCCGACGGCCTCCGGTAATCACCCGAACCCATGTCCGATGCTGCCCCATCCCGCGCGGCGATCCCGATTTCAGCCGCGGACGATGCACTGTTCCGCGCCATCGATGCGGCGGTAAGCTGCACGACGTCCGAAGACATGGTCCTGGCGCTTGCACAGGCACTGCAGTCGTATGCCGGCATCGACGTGCACTGGCGGGACCAGGAGACCACGACAGACCCGCTGACCGGACCCGGCCTCCTGCGCCTGGGCCACGATCCGCTTCGTCAACAGGTCCTGGTGGCCACGCTTCCTGCGGATCTTCCGCAGCCACGACGCACACGGTTGCAGTGGCTGGCAGGTCTCGTGGACATGCAATTGCACCGGCTGGCCGAGACACATCACCGGCTGCAGTCGATCACCCGGCTGGATCATGCCGAGCGCCTGCAACGGGCCCTTTTCGAGATTGCCAGCCTGTCCGATGCCGATCACGACCTCGGCCGCACGCTTCGGGCCATCCACGGAGTCGTGGGCGACCTGATGTATGCCGAGAACTTCTACATCGCACTGCATGATCGCCAGCGAGACACCATCCGCTTCGCCTACTACGCCGACCAGAGCGATACCGATCCACCCCCTCCCGATACCCATCAGCCCATGGACAGCATCCGGGACAGCGTGACCTGGTATCTGATCCGCGACGGCCATGCCCTGCACGGCACGATGCGGGAGATTCGCGAACAGGTCAGCGGCGAGTTGCGTCCCCAGGGACCGGAGCCGGTCGACTGGCTGGGGGTCCCGCTGATCCGCGACCATGAAGTGGTCGGTGGCCTGGTGGTGCAAAGCTACAACGCGCACGCGCGCTACACCGAGCAGGACCATCAGCTTCTTGCCTACGTTGCCCAGCATGTGCTGACGACGCTGGAAAGACAGGAATCCCGCGCGGAACTGGAGCGCCGGGTCAAGGAACGCACCACAGCCCTGCGCGAAGCCAACCGCGCCTTGCAGAAGCAGGTATTCGAACGCCAGCGTGGGGAGAAACTGCAGGCGACCCTGTTCCGCATCGCCGAACTGGCCCACACCACCGAAAGCATTGCGGACTTCCACGCCGCAGTGCACCGTGAAGTGGGCGGACTACTGTATGCCCGCAATTTCTATATCGCGATGCTCAGCGATGACGGACGCAAGCTCGACTTCCCCTACTCGGTGGATGAAATCGACGATGACCGCAGGCAACGCTCGCTCGGCCGCGGCCTGACCGAATACGTGTTGCGCCATGAACAGGCACTGCTGGCCAGTCGCAAACGCATCGAGAACCTCAAGGAAGCGGGCGAACTGGCCCCGGTAGGCAGTGACCCGCATTGCTGGCTCGGCGTCCCTCTGCGCTGCGAGGAAAAGACCGTCGGCGTGCTGGCCGTGCAAAGCTACAGCCACGAATACACGTACACCCGCACCGACCAGGAACTGCTGACCTTCGTTGGTTACCACATCGCCAACGCCCTGGAGCGCAAGCGCAATGCCGAATCCCTGCGCAAGGCGCATGCCAGCCTGGAACGCCGCGTCAACGAGCGCACCCGGGCACTGGCGCAGGCCAACCGGGAACTGCACGCCCAGATCAGCGAACGCGAACGCATCGAACGCCGCCTGAAATACGAGACCCTGCACGATGCACTCACCGGCCTGCCCAACCGTGCCCTGCTGCTGCAACGGCTGGACCAGGCCTTGCAACGCTACCGGGAAGACGCCTCTCGTCGCTTCGCCGTTCTGTTCATCGACCTGGACCGGTTCAAGGTCATCAATGATTCGGTCGGGCATCTGGTCGGTGATGACCTGCTGTTCCAGGTCGGCAGCCGCATCCGGGGCTGCGTCAAGAAAGGGGACATCGTCGCCCGGCTGGGCGGCGACGAGTTCGCGGTGCTGGTGGAAAACGTCAGCGAAGAGGATGCCGTATACCGCATCGCCAGACGCATCATCGACAAGCTCAACCAGCCCCTGCACATCGGCGAGAGCGAGTTGTTCACCTCGGCCTCGATCGGTATCACCCTGTGCGCTTCGCACTACCAGCGCGCCGAGGAACTGCTGCGCGACGCCGATGCGGCGATGTACAGCGCCAAGGCCTCGGGGCGCCGCCGGGCGGTCTGGTTCGACGAGCACATGCGCAGTGCAGCCTTGTCGGTGATGGAGATCGAGGGTGACCTGCGCCGCGCCCTGGGTCGCAGCGAATTCGAGCCCTACTTCCAGCCCATCGTGGACATGACCAGCGGCGGCGTACTCGGCTACGAAGCCCTGATGCGCTGGCGGCACCCGCAACACGGGCTGCTGCTTCCAGGCTCCTTCCTCGGCGTGGCCGAGGACAGCGGCCTGATCGAGGCCATGGACTGGCAGATCTTCGACAAGGCCTTTGCCAGTGCGCCGGAACTGACCCGACATGGCGCATTCATCAGCATCAATGTCTCCGGACGGCACTTGCGCATACGCGACATCGACCTGCGACTGCTGGCAAAACTCCAGGCACACGCAATTTCGCCCGCAAGCCTGCGCATCGAGGTCACCGAACGCACGCTGCTGGAGAATCCCGACCAGATCAAGCTCACGCTGCAGCGGCTGCGCGGCCATGGCATCACCGTCGCGCTGGACGATTTCGGCACCGGGTACTCGTCACTGAGCTACCTGCATCAGTATCCGATCCAGGTCCTGAAAATCGATCGTTCCTTCACTGCCCGTCTGGCCCCGGGCGAAAACCCGGGCCAGCAACAGGGCCATGCCATCGTGCGAACCATCCAGGCCCTGGCCGAAACCATGTGCATGCAGGTCATTGCCGAGGGCGTGGAAACCCACGGACAGCGCGAACAGTTGCTCGATCTGGGCTGCCGGATTGGACAGGGCTACCTGTATGCCCCCGCCGCACCGCTCGAACGCTGGAAGGGCATCACCCGACTGGACATGGATCCCGCCGAGGGTGAAGCGTCTTTTCAGTGATTGCTCGGCGAGCCGGGTGCCACCGGCTTGTCGCTGAATACCTGCTCGATGTCGACCGGATCGAAGCGGTATTGCGCCGCACAGAATTCACAGGTCACCTCGACGATGCCTTCATTGGCATCGAGTGCGGCCTGCGCTTCATCGGCACCCAGTGCCCGCAGCATGCCTTCGACGCGATCAGCCGAACAACTGCAGCCAAAGGCCAGCCGGGACGGCTCGAACACACGCACGTTTTCCTGGTGGAACAGCCGTACCAGCACCTCTTCGGCCGGCAAGTGGAGCAATTCGTGCTCGCCGAGCGTGGCCGCGAGATGGCACGCACGGTTCCACCCATCGGCATCACCCACCTCGCCCACACCCCCTTCCTGCGGCAGCTTCTGCAACAGCAGGCCGGCGCTGGTCCGCTCGTTGACGGCCAGTATCAGACGCGCCGGCAATTGTTCGGAACGCTCGAAGTAGCCTTCCAGGGCAGCAGCCAGATCGGGGCGATCAAGGTCCACCAGCCCCTGGTAGCGGCGACCGCTCTCGACATTGCCGATGGTGATCGCAAGGGTGCCGCCGGGTTGCGCGGCAAGATCGATGCTGTCGGCGAAGGTGGCCGGCTGATGGCGCGCCAGACCGCGCAGGCGTCCGTTGTCGGTGCATTCGGCGAACAGCAGACGCAAGTCGCCGCTGCTCTTGAATTCCAGCGAAAGCGCGCCCTCGAACTTGATCTGCCCGGTAAGCAGCGCACTCGCGGCCAGACTCTGGCCCAGCAGGTGCCGGACCGCGGACGGATAGGCCGCGCGCGAAGCGACCTCCCGCCAGCTTGCGCCCAGGCGCACCAGCACCCCGCGCACGCCGGCGCGCTCCAGGTGGAAGCGATGAAGCAGATCATTTGCAGGTTGCAAGGCAGGATTCTCGGAAGGAATGTACCCCTACATGGGGCCTGACCGCAGCCGAACAAGGCAGCCCTGGCACACCCTGCGGGTGCCACCACGACACCACGCGCGGTTCCACTACACTTGCGCGCATGTATGCCAGAAACAGACCGAAACGACGACGCTGGTTGCGGATCCTGCTCTGGACGATGGGCAGCTGGCTGGTCGTCACCGAGGCACTGGTGCTGGTCCTTCGCTTCGTCCCGCCCCCGACCAGCGCCTTCATGCTGGAACGCAGGTTCGAGGCATGGCGCCATGGCGAGCGGGATTTCCGCCTGCACTACCACTGGGTGCCCTGGTCACAACTGAGCAAACAGGTGCCGCTGGCCATGGTGGCCTCCGAAGACCAGACCTTCCCTTTCAACCACGGATTCGATTTCAGTTCGATCCACAAGGCCATCGATACCGCCGAAGACGGCGGGCGCCTGCGCGGCGCCAGTACCATCACCCAGCAGACGGCCAAGAACCTGTTCCTGTGGGGCGGCCGCAGTTTCCTGCGCAAGGGCATCGAAGCCTACTTCACGGTCCTGATCGACCTGAGCTGGCCCAAGCGCCGTATCCTCGAGGTGTACGTGAACATCGCCGAGCTGGGCAACGGCATCTATGGCGTGGATGCTGCCAGCCGTGCCTTCTTCCACGTCCCGCCCGATCGCCTCGATGCTCGTCAGGGCGCCCTGCTGGCCGCCGTGCTTCCGGATCCGCGGCGCCTGCATGCGGATCGACCGTCCGCCTACGTCCTGGCACGGGTGGACTGGATAATGCAGCAGATGCGCCAGCTCGGTGGCACGGCCTACGTGACCGAAAGGCATCCCCCGCATCCGCGGACCCGGCCCTGAAACGACGAAGAACGGGCGTGCCAGAATTGCCAGATCCACGGGAGCCATCGATGCAAACGCTGACGATCGTCGTACCCGCATACAACGAAGCCCACGGCCTGGAAGCATTTCATCGCCGCCTCAGTCCCGTCGTCGCCGGGCTCGACCTGGCGTGCAGTGTGCTGTTTGTCGACGATGGAAGCACCGACGCCACCTGGAATCGGATTCGCGACCTCGCGGCACGCGATCCGCAGGTGCAGGGCCTGCGCCTGTCGCGCAATTTCGGCAAGGAGGCGGCGCTCAGTGCCGGTATCGACCATGCCGAGAGTGATGCCGTGGTGGTCATCGACGCCGACCTGCAGGACCCCCCGGAGCGGATTCCCGACCTGGTCGCACAATGGCGGGCAGGCTACGACGTGGTCTACGCCACCCGCGATGCCCGCGAAGGAGAAAGCCCGCTCAAGCGCCTTACCGCAGCCGCCTTCTACCGGATGATGGAACGTCTATCGGACACCCCGCTGCCGCGTGACACCGGTGATTTCCGCCTGCTCTCGCGACGCGCGGTGCATGCCCTGCGCAGCCTGCACGAACGCCAGCGTTTCATGAAGGGCCTGTTCACCTGGATCGGATTCCGCCAGACCGGTATCCGCTATCGACGCCAGGCACGCCACCAGGGACGCAGCAAATGGAGCTACTGGCGGTTGCTCAACCTGGCCATGGAAGGCATCACTTCGTTCTCGGTGGCGCCGCTGCGCCTTGCCACCTGGATCGGGCTAGGATCCTCGCTGCTGGCCTTCGCTTACGGTGTATGGGTCTTCATCAAGGCATTGATCTGGGGTGACCCGGTGCGCGGCTACCCGACCCTGGTCCTGGTGATCCTGTTCCTCGGCGGGGTCCAGTTGCTGGCACTGGGCGTGATCGGGGAATACCTCGGGCGCATGTACGCCGAAACCAAGCAGCGTCCACTGTATTTCATAGAGGAACACCTGGGACCCACTACCCGCGGTCCTTCCGACGCCGTGCCGCAGGACCTCCGATCGCGCTAGACTCGTCAGCACCACCAGCCGATGCGGGAGACGTTCATGCAGCAAGTCAGGCATTTGTTGGAAGCAAAGGGCAACCAGGTCTACGCCGTCCCTCCGGAAACCACAGTGCTGGAAGCACTGCGTGACATGGATGCACACGGTATCGGTTCGCTGCTGGTGATGCGGGGTGAAACCCTTGCCGGCGTGGTGTCCGAACGCGACTACGCGCGCAAGGTCGCCCTGAAAGGGCGATCCTCATCGTCCACCCCGGTCAGCGAGATCATGAGTTCCAACGTGCTCACGGTCGGGCCCGACTCGAGCATCGAGGAATGCATGCGCCTGTGCACCGACAGCCGTGTACGCCACCTGCCGGTTGTGGAAGGCCAGCGCGTGATCGGCGTATTGTCGATCGGTGACCTGGTCAAGGCCCTGATCGACGAGCAGGCACAGGAAATCGAGCACCTGCAGCGTTACATCACCAGCTAGTGACGCGCTGACCGGGCGGCATGCAGCTCAGGGCGCTCCGCTCCTGCCCCGCTCGGGCTGCAAGCCACCGGATCGGCCAACGCGTGCTCCGATCCAGCCCACGCCGAGGGACAGGCTGGCACTCAGTGCCGCCAGCAGCCCCAGGCCGACGCCGGCCGTCTTGAGCAGGCTCAGTCCGCTGGTGATGACCAGATCGCCGAAACGCCAGATCACGGTCTCGACGAAATTCTTGCCCTTGTAGCGCGCCTCGCGCGCAGCGCGGGTATACAGGGCGTTGCTCGCCGGCGCCACCATGCCGTACAAGAATCCGCGATTGCCCACCATCACCAGAGCCAGTAGCGGTACGGCCAGCGTCATGCCGGCCGCGGTTCCGGCATCGTGCCACGGCACGGACAGGCCCAGGTTCCCGAAAACCGCCAGGGCACCGAACAGCAGCAGATTCACGCCCGCCACCGTGACCAGGCACGCTCCCGGCCCGAACCGGGTCAGCAGCCAGCGCGTGGGCCCGAACTGCAGCACGATCACCATCAGGTTTGCGGCCAGGTCGAGGTGCCCGTAGAAAGCGGTGCGTGCCACGGCTGTGTCGTAGTGGTCCTTGACGTAATCGGCCATCAGCGCATAGGCCAATGTGCCGGTACCGTCGGACAGCAGCATGAGCACGGCCATGTAACGCAGGAAGGGCTGGGTGAAAACCTGCTTCACGCCGGCCAGCAGAGAACCGCCTATCGGTGGTGCCGGCGTGCGCCCGGCATCGGCGGCGATGGCCAGCCAGAGCAGAACGCCCAGCGCCAGGGACATCAGCAGCGCGGAGACGACCAGCAAGGGTGCGTCGCCCAGCACACCGACCAGCAGCGATGTCAGAGCCGGTCCGGCAATGGCGCCCAGGGTGCCGCCCAGGCCGATCAATGGAAACAGGCGCCGCGCCTGGTGGCTGGACCACAGATCGGCCATCAGGCTCCAGAACAGCGACACCACGAACAGGTTGAAGACGCTGGTCCATACGAAGAACACCGTGCCCAGCAGGCGTGCGCCGATCTGCTCCTGATAGACGAATGCCGGAACGAAGGCGAACAGGCAGACAATGAAGAAGCTGTAGCTCCAGAACATCAGGCGACGACGCGCGAATCGCGACACCAGCATGCCGAACACCGGCGTCAGGGCAAGCATGGCCAGAAATGTCGCACTGTAGAACAGGGGCAGCGAGATCGAGCCCACGGCGCCACTGAGCTGATCGCGCACCGGACGGATGATGTAATACGCGGTAAGCACGCAAAAGAACACCAGCGCCGACAGCATCAGCGGTTGCCATTCCCCCTTGCGGATGTCGGCCCTGTCCATGATCCCGATGCCTGGCTCAGTTGCCGCCGGTTTCGTCGTCATCCGCGGATACCTGCGTCAGACGCTCGATCAGCGGCGGCAACGGACAATGCAGTGCGGCACAGATCACGCGCAGCAATTCGGCTTCGGCCACGCTGACCTGGTTGTCCTCCAGGATGGCCTCGGTCAGCCCGCGCACGACCAGTTTCTTGTCCAGCGGACGGATACGGTCCAGGCGCGCAAGCGCATGGTCGACGGCATCCTGCCAATCCCCGGGACAATGAAAGTCCAGATGCGCATTGGGCAGGGCCTCGTGCATGGCGCGCGCCCAGGCGCGTTGCGCCGCGCTGTCATCATCATCACGCCCCCGGCATGCCACAACCGCGCACAGCGCCGCATAATCGGCACGTACCTGATGCAGTCGCCGGGTACCGGGCACGAAACCGCCCGCGGGGTCGAGCGCATCATGCAGCATCTGGCGCAACAGGCGGACCAGGCAGTATTCGTGCAGGTCCACGCGCTGGTCGGCACGCACCATCGCCTCGAGGGTACCCAGCAGGGTTTCGATCCGTGGACGCGGCTGGTGCCGGATCTGGCCAAACGCCAGCGCCACCAGCGGGAGGCGCAGCATCGGGTGCAGGATCGACAGCGGCGGCAACAGCGCCTCGACACCTTCGGCCACGTCGCTGCCGAAACTGCTGTCCACCTGCAGCAATTGCGCATCGCGCACTTGTGCATGATCGGCAACGGCGAGAGCAAGTACCAGCTCCAGCGCACCGGATGCATCCTGTGCAGCCTGGCGCAGCGTATCGGGCAACCGGCGATGCAACTGTCCGGCCACATGCACGTCGTCACGCTCGGGCGCGCCGACCCGCGCACTGACCGCATGCGCCTGCAGCGGCACCGTCCTGTCCGCTTGCGGCAGGCGATCCGACGCAAACGATGCGGGCGCCGAGCCCCCCGACTCCACCGGCACAAACCCCGAGAGCGATGCGACCGCAGCATCACCCGCACGCGCGCGCTGCGGGTGCTGCCAGGCACGTGCCAGTTGCGCGATCTCCTTTTCGTCGTATTGCACGCCCAGGGCACGAATGCGTTCGGGCAGCGGCGGGTGGGTGGCAAACAGGTGCGAATAGCCCTCGGCTTCGCCAAACAGCATGTGCGCCACCTCCTGCCGATTGGCCGCTGCCAGTGTCGAGCCGGTCTCCAGCGCGGCAATTTTCTTCAGGGCGCCCGCAAGGCCGCGGGTCTGGCGGGTGAACTGTACGGCCGATGCATCGGCCAGCGATTCGCGCGACCGTGCCACCGCAGCCTGAATCAGGCGGCCAAAGAAAAATCCTACGTACCCCACAACCAGCAAGCCCACGCCGATCATGGCGATGTATGCCGTATTGCCCTTGCGGCTGCGTACGCGTCCGCCGGTGCTGAGCAGGAAGCGGCCCACGATGCCGATCACCAGGATGCCGAAGAGCAAACCCATCAGGCGGATGTTCAATCGCATGTCGCCATGCAGTACATGGCTGAACTCATGTGCGATCACGCCCTGCAGTTCCTCGCGCGTGAGCCGATCCAGGCAGCCCTGGGTCACGCAGACCGCCGCGTCCGCGGGCGTATAACCTGCAGCAAAGGCATTGATGCCCGGTTCCGACTCCAGCACGAACACGTCGGGGACCGGCACCGAGGAGGCGATGGCCATTTCCTCGACCACATTGCGCAACTTGCGCCAGGCCGGCCGGGTGGTATCGGCCGGGACTTCGGTGGCGCCCATGCCGCGCGCCACCGCCGCGCCGCCGCCACGCAGGCTGAGGGTACGCACCAGCGATGCCATGCCGATCAGTGCAAGCACACCGATGCTGACCATCACCAACGTGCCCGGCTCGACCCCCAGCCGCGCAGTCTGGTCACGCCCGAACCCTGCAAGCAGCACGACCACCACGTCCACCGCGGCAATCACTGCCAGCACGGCGAACACGAACAACACCACCAGACCCCGGCTGCTGCGCCGCACCCGATCCTGTTGTGCGAAGAAGTCCATGAGCGGTCAGGTCTGCCAGGGTATGACGGACACGTGCCGGCAGGGCATCAACTGAAGGAAACCTTCGGTGCCTGCCGTGCAGCGGGGTCTTCGAGCTGCAGCAGTTCCGCCGGCTGGAATCCGAAGTGCCCGGCCACCAGCGTATTGGGAAACACCTCGCGCCGGTTGTTGTAGCCCATCACGGCATCGTTGTAGGCCTGACGTGCGAAGGCGATACGGTTTTCGGTGGAACTCAGCTCCTCCGACAACTGCATCATGTTCTGGTTGGCCTTCAGGTCAGGATACGCCTCGGACAGGGCGAACAGGTGCCCCAGAGTCTGGCTGAGTGCATTCTCGGCCCCCGACAGTCGCTGCATGGCCTCCGGATCGCCCGGTTTGGCCTTGGCGCCGGCGAGTCCGGACATGGCGGCATTGCGCGCCTGGATGACCGCTTCCAGGGTTTCCCTTTCGTGCTTGAGGTAACCCTTGGCGGTCTCGACAAGATTCGGGATCAGGTCGTGGCGACGTGTCAGTTGCACGTCGATCTGCGCAAAAGCGTTCTTGTAGCCATTGCGGGCCCGCACCAGGCCATTGTAGACGCTGACCAGGTACCCGACGATCAGCACCAGCACGATCAACAGGACGATGAAAGTCATCGCTCGCTCCCCACCCGCGCAATGCGGTCTGCGTGCCAACGAGAATAGCATGACCGTTTGCTGCGAATCCCGCTTGTCGATTGTCGTGCAGGCGTCGGCTGCAGCTTCAACACGCTGCCCGCGGCACCGTGGAGTTGCGTGACGATCCGGCCATGATGCATCGGAAATCCACATGGACGGCAACGCGCACGGCAGGAAACCTGCGAGTCCTGCGCGCAGCCGTCATCCCACCGCCGACATGAATGTCACGAGCCGAGGTTGAATTCGATCCTGCGGGTCATGGTGACCGGGAAGGGCTTGCCATTGCGCAGGGCAGGACGGAATTTCCAGCGGCTGACCGCGTTGATTGCTGCGCGGTCAAATACACGCCTTGGGGTGGCATCGAGTACCTTGGCATTGACCACGTCACCCTGGACATTGACCGTGAATTGCACATCGACCCAGCCGCTCTGGTTCATGCGAATGGCTTGCCTGGGATACCGCGGTTGCACGGAATTGATCAGAACCGCGTTCTGAATCGTGACCGCCGCCTGGGCGGGCTCCGTCTCCTGGCTGGCCGGCTTCGCTGCCGGCTGGTTCGAGCTGGCTGTCTGCTGCACAGCCTTTTTGGCTGCAGCAGCTTCCTGCGCGGCCTGCTGCTCCTGTTTTTTCCTGGCTGCAGCAGCAGCCTGCTGCTTTTGCGCCGCCTGCTGTTTGGCCAGCTGTTGTGCCTGTGCCTGCTGCTGTTCCTGCGAGGCGGTCTTGCGCTGGGCATCGAGCTTGGAGCGCAGGATGGTCAGGGTGTAATTGTCCGGATCGGCCTTGGCCAGCAGGTCGATCTCGCGCTGTGCCTCGGCAAAGTTGCGGTTGTTGATGTCCTGCTCGGCTTCGTTGGCACCGAAGGGGAAGGTCTCACGCAAGGCTTCCCTGGCGACCGGATTGTTCGGTTGGCGCTCAAGCACCTTCAGGTAGAAATCGAAGGCATTGTTTCCGGCCGGCGCAAGCAGTCGCTCGTCCTTGACAGCCTTGGCCGCTTCGGCAAGCAACTGGTCGGTACTCATGGCCGCCACGTTGGCCGGGGCGGGTGCAGCCTTCTTCCTGACAGTGCTCTTGCTGGCCACGGCGCCTGACAGCTGCTCGCCCTGGACTGCATTGAGGTGCGGCCTGATCACGAGAAACCAGCCTGCCACGGCAATCACCGCAATGATGATGATGGTGAAAAGCAAGCTGGACGAAACCGCGCCTCGCGCGCGGCAGCGATATGCATGTTTCATTCGGGTATTCCTGGTCATTTACAACGTTGCTACCAGATCCATACCCGCGCCCCCTGTCGTTCCCCTGTCGAAGAACCCAGACCCTGCGGCCTGATTGCAGCGCGGTTTCCCCAGACAAGGTACCCCCAACTCGCGCCAGTGCCAATAGCCCACCGCGTGAACAATGCTGACAGGGCCCACAAATGAAAAGCCCCGGAATGTTCCGGGGCCAATGCGTCCTGCCGTATCGGACCCCTGCGCTGGGCGGCCACAGGGGGTCCGGGCGCGTCTGGCACGCCTGTCTTCGTGATGATTATCGACGCTTGCTGCGCGTTGCTCTTGACACGCGTGCGGCAGCCGGGGTCGCCGCAGGTGACACAGCTGACGCGGCCTTTTTTGCAGCCGGCTTGCGTGCAACCTTGCGGGCAGTCTTCTTTGCCGGCTTCTTCGCCACCTTGCGCACTGCTTTCCTGGCCACCTTTTTCCCGGCAGCTTTCCTTGCCGGTTTCTTCGCTACTTTCTTTGCAGCTTTCTTGGTGGCTTTCTTGGCTGTCTTCTTGGCTGTCTTCTTGGCTGCTTTCTTGACTACCTTCTTCGCCACCTTCTTCGCGGCTTTCCGGGTCGTCTTCTTTGCAGCCTTCTTCACGCTCTTCTTGGCCGTGGCGCGGCGCGTGGTGGCCTTGCGGGCCGCGGCGGTCTTCTTCGCCGTTTTCTTTGCCGCCTTGCGTGCCGTCTTCTTCACTGCCGTCTTCTTCCTGGCAGCGGCCTTCTTCACGGCCTTCTTCGCGGCCGGCTTGCGGGTTGCTGTTTTCTTGGCCGCCTTGCGCGCGGCCGGTTTCTTCGCGACTTTCTTCTTTGTCGTAGCCATGGTTCGTCTCAGCTCCTCATCGGTTGGCAGTGGTTGCCCAGTAAAGGCATGCAGGAACGCTTCAACCAGCAGGTCGCTGTTGGTCGCGTGCCTGAGGTTGTTGACCTGGCGGCGGGTTCGTTCATCTGACAGCAGGCGAAGTACATGGACGGGAACGGACACGGTTACCTTGCGCACCGCCCCCGCTTTCTTTCCGTGATCGATGTACGGCTTGATGTACTTCGTAGCTGCCATATCGCAAACCAATCCACCATTGGGCGCAAAAACTAGTCCCGTACACACGCGCTGTCAATCAATTTGCATGCAAAAAAAATGACGCCGTATCGGTCGCGATGCAATCCACAACCCGGCCAGCATCGCAATGAAGAGAAAATGGCTGATCACACATGGACGTATAGACGTCTATACGTAAATACACGATATGCCATCCTGTACCGCGCATGCGGCTGCGGAGGCGCGTCCGATTCAGCGCAAGCAACGTTGCATATGCCTGCGGCCAAAATGCAAAAGCGCCACCCGTGATGCATGGGTGGCGCTTCAAGTGCATGTTTTCACTGCATATATACCGAACGCCAACCGATCGGCAGGCACGGCAATGACGCTCGTCAGTCTTCCTCGCCTTCGATCAATTCGGCATAGGATTCGGGGTCGAGAAGATCATCCAGTTCCGCCTTGTTGTCAGGGCGCAGCACGAATATCCAACCTTCACCATAGGCATCGGTATTGATCAACTCGGGGCCGTCATCGAGCGCGGAATTGACTTCGACCACCTCGCCGTGGATCGGCGCATATACATCCGAAGCGGCCTTCACCGACTCGACAACCGCGCACCCGTTGTCCGGTCCAACCTGCGCACCGACTTCGGGCAGCTCCACATACACCAGGTCGCCAAGCTGCTGCTGTGCATGATCGGAGATGCCCACGCGAACCAGGCCGTCGTCTTCCAGACGCGCCCATTCGTGGGACTTGAGGAATTTCAGATCGCCGGGAATCTCGCTCATGGTTCGGTCCTGTTGCCGTGTGTGTGGTGGAGGGATTGTAGTGTGTCCGGTGCCGCCAGATCGAGTTCAGATGCCCTCGCCGGGCTTGCCGTCACGCACGAACGGCGGACGCACCACACGGGCGTTGATCTCGCGCCCGCGAATGTCGACGCGAACCTGCCCTGGCTCGCCCGCCGGCACCCGTGCCAGGGCGATGGCCATGGACAGGGTCGGCGAATAACTTCCGGAAAGCACTTCGCCTTCACCGACACCGGTCAGGACCTTCTGGCCGTGCCGCAACACGCCCTTGCCCTCCAGCACCAGCCCGACCATGCGCCGCGGCACACCTTCCGCCTTTTGTTGCTCCAGGGCATCGCGACCGATGAAATCGCGACCGTCGTCGAGGGCCACGGTCCATCCGAGCGCCGCCTCCCATGGCGTCACGTTTTCGTCCATGTCCTGGCCGTACAGGTTGAGGCCTGCCTCCAGACGCAGTGTGTCGCGTGCGGCAAGACCCGCCGGCTGCACGCCGGCATCGAGCAATGCCTGCCACAGCAACTGGGCATGTCCGTTGTCGACCATGAGCTCGAAACCGTCTTCGCCGGTGTAGCCGGTACGCGCCACGAACAGGGGCACGCCATGCAGCGCCTGCGCGGCAGCAGCCCGGAACCGGCCCATGGCGCGCATGCGTTCACGGTCGACTTCGGCCAGCAGTCCGATCAGTTTCTCGCGTGCCTGCGGACCCTGCACCGCCAGCATGGCCATGTCGTCGCGTACCCGGACCTCGACCTCGAATGGTGCTGCCTGCCCGCGTATCCAGGCCAGGTCCTTTTCACGCGTGGCCGCATTGACCACGAGTCGGAAAAAGTGCTCGCCCAGGTAATACACGATCAGGTCGTCGATCACCCCGCCGCGGGCATTGAGCATGCACGCATACAACGCCCGGCCATGCTCGGTGAGCTTGTCCACGCTGTTGGCAAGAAGACGCCGAAGGAAGTCGCGCACGCGCTCGCCATGCAGGTCAACCACGGTCATGTGCGAGACGTCGAACATGCCCGCGGCCTTGCGCACCGCATGATGCTCCTCGATCTGCGAGCCGTAGTTGAGCGGCATGTCCCAGCCGCCGAAATCGACCATGCGCGCACCGAGCTTGCGATGTGCTTCGTTGAGAACGGTCTTTGCGGTCATGTGGGACTCATCGGGCAATCGGGGTCGATCATTATCGCTGCGCACCGGAACGGTTTCCAGCCACGCGTGCAGTTGCATCCGAAGGCTCATGAATCCCGTCATCCGTGCGCAAGCAGGGACACTGCCAGCTTCAGAGCGTTGCAATTTGAAGCACAGGATCCCGGCATGCGCCGGGATGACGAACCCGGGGAAGTCCCGAGGTGCGATCAACGAGGGGTCTCACCAGGTTGCCCGATGTGCCGGAAGGTCAGGTTCAACCGCGCCGCATGCACGCGGCGGCTGCGCGGCAGGGCATGGCGGTAATTGCGCTGGGTGCCGCCCGCCATGCGCAGCAGGCTGCCATGCGCAAGCGCAAGCTCCAGTGCCTGCCCGGCGCCATTCCGCGCACGCAGGCAGAACCGCCGTGCCGCACCCAGGCTGATGCTGGCAATGACCGGCGCGGGACCCAGCTCCGGTTCGTCGTCGCTGTGCCAGCCCATGGCGTCGCGCCCGTCGCGGTACAGGTTGGCCAGCACGCTGTTGAAACGCGCGCCGCAGGCATCCTCGGCACGCTCGCGCAGGATGCGCAGCGTCGGCGTCCAGGGATGCGGTTCGAAGCGCGTGCCGCTGTAGCGGTACACGGCATGCGGATCGCCGATCCAGCAACTGAGTCGCGGCGCAACCTGTTCGCGACCGAACAGACGCAGGCGGTGTTGCTCGAAGGCAATCTCCTCCTGCAGCGTGGCAAACAGGGCATCGGCCTCTTCCGCCGCCAGCCAGCCTGGCCAGATCGCGATATCCGCGCCGGGCAGTTGCGGCCGCAGGAAAGTCTCGCAGGGAAACCACGCGTGCTGCATCACACTCTCGTCAACTTCCCGCCGGCGGTTCGATCGGATACTCCGGTGCCGTATCGAGGCTGGCCGCACAGATCTGCGCAAGTTCCAGCAGGCGCAGGTCGGAGCCGCGCGGCCCCACGAACTGCAGGCCCGTGGGCAGGCCCGACTTGGTCGCGCCCATCGGTATGCTGACCGCCGGGCAACCGGCCAGGCTGGCGAAGCTGGTCAGGTCGGCCTGGTTGTCCGGCACCTTCGCATCCAGCGGGAAGGCCGCCTGCGGCGTGGTCGGCAGCACCAGCACGTCCACTTGCGCAAACAGGCGACGCATTTTCAGTGTGGCTTCGTCCAGCACCCGGTCGGCGGCAACATGGTCCACGGCATCCAGGCCACGCGCATAATCGAGCATGGCGCGAAAAGCCGTGGAGACCGGGTGCCTGCTGTCGTCCAGGTCGGCGGCAAAGGTCTCCAGCATCTCGGTTTCCATCAGCATCAGGCCCGCGCGGCGCGTGCGTGCGAAGTCCCAGTCGCTGAAGTCCACCTGCCGCCGTTCGCCAAGCTCGAAGGGCAGGCGGGAAATCGCTTCATCGAAGCAGTCCGCAACCTCGGACTCCACGCCCGATGCACGAAGATCCGGCAGGATGCCGGTACGCAGCCGGCCCGGTTCCCAGTCGGGGGGTGCGAACGCCACCCGCCGGTGCCGTGACCGCGGGTCGTCGGCGTCGTAGCCGGCAAGCACCTGCAGCAGCACGACCAGGTCATCGACACCACGGGCCACCAGGCCGATGGTGTCCAGCCGGCGCGCAGCAGGCACCACGCCGCGCATGGATATTTCCCCGTGCGTGGGTCGCAGCGCATACACGCCGCAATAACTGGCGGGAATGCGAATCGAGCCGAGACTGTCGGTGCCGATGCCGACCGCGGCCATGCCCGTCGCCACCGCGACCACGGTCCCGCCGGACGATCCACCCGCCACGCATGCGGGATGCATCGGATTGCGTGCGCTGACGCCGTGCGCGTTGCGCCCGGTGGCCCCGAGGGCGCCCTCGTCCATGCTGGTCTTGCCCATCAGCACGGCGCCGGCCGCGCGCAGGCGCGAGACCACATGGGCATCATGCAGGGCATCGTGCCCTTCACGTCCGGGCAGGCCGGCACGGGTGGGCCAGCCGGCCATGTCGATGTTGTCCTTGATCGCCACCGGAATCCCGTCCAGACGCCCGATCACGCCTTTCTCGCGGCGCTTGCCGGCACCGATCACCTGGTCCTGGACCAGCGCCGGACGCACATCCACAAACGCGCCAAGCACCGGATTGAGGCGCTCGTAGGCATCCATGCAGGCGTCGGCGAGATGCTGGGGGCGCATGCGCCCGGCTGCCAGCCAGTGCAGCATCTGCACCATGCTGGCGCGACGAAGGTCGTGTTCGGTGGGGGGCGCGTCTTGTTGCATGAAACCTCCGCTTGCCTGGCCTGGCTTCCATGAACGCGCAAAACCCGGATCAACGCAAGCAAGCCTGGCAGCGAAGGATGCATTTGCCGCCCGCGCCGCGAACACGGACAATCAACGTCCGCAACACTGTGCGCTTTGCGCATCATCCACGTACACGCACCCGGAGCCGGCCATGAGCGAACGCGAAAGCATGGAATACGATGTCGTCACCGTCGGTGCCGGACCGGCCGGGCTGGCCTTCGCCATGCGTCTGAAGCAGCTCAAACCGGAACTGTCGGTATGCGTGATCGAGAAGGCCTCGACGATCGGCGCCCAGATCCTCTCCGGTGCGGTGATCGAAACCGCGCCGCTGGACGCGCTGCTTCCCGACTGGCGCAAGCAGCCACCGCCCATCTGCGTGCCGGTCACCGGGGATGCCTTGCTGCTGTTGCGCGATCCGCACCGCGCGCGCAGGCTACCGACGCCGCCGCAGATGCACAATCGCGGCAACGTCATCGTCAGCCTTGGCGCCCTGTGCGCGTGGCTGGCGCCGCAGGCCGAGGCGCTGGGCGTGGACGTCTTCCCCGGATTCGCCGCCGCCGAACCGCTGTTCGACGACACCGGCGCCGTCGCCGGCGTGCGCATTGGCGACATGGGCGTGGCGCGCGACGGCGCGCACAAGGCCGGGTACACCCAGGGCATCGACATCCGCGCCCGGACCACGGTGCTTGCCGAAGGCTGCCGCGGACACCTGTCCAAGATGCTCATCGCCCGGTACGCACTGGACAAGGACTGCGATCCGCAGACCTACGGCATCGGCATCAAGGAGCTGTGGCAGGTACCCGAGGGCCGCGTCACCCCCGGCAAGGTGGTGCATACCCTGGGCTGGCCGCTGGACCCGGAGACCTACGGCGGAGGCTTTCTCTATCACCTGGACGACAATCGCATCGCGATCGGATTCGTCGCCGGACTCGATTACCGCGACCCCACATTCTCGCCGTTCGAGGCTTTCCAGCAACTCAAGCATCACCATGACATCAAGAGCCTGCTCGAAGGCGGACAGATCCTGTCTTCCGGTGCACGGGCGCTGGTCGAGGGCGGTTTCCAGTCCCTGCCGAAGGTGGAGATGCCCGGCGCGCTGCTGATCGGCGATGCCGCGGGGCTGCTCAACGTGCCCAAGATCAAGGGTACCCACCAGGCCATGCGCTCGGGCATGCTCGCCGCCGAACACCTTGCCGCCCACGGCACGGCCGAGGGCTTTGATCACAGCCTGCGCGCATCGCCCGTGGTGTCGGAGCTGAGGAAAGTGCGCAACGTGCGCCCGGGCTTCCACAAGGGGCTGTGGCGCGGCCTGGCCAACGCGGCCTGGGAAACCGTGACCGCCGGCCATTCGCCGTGGACGCTCAGGAACCATGCCGACCATGCATCGCTGCACAAGCTGGGCACCTTCGAGCGCCCCAGGCGCGACTACGTCACGCGGGACCTGCCGCCACGCGACCGGCTGGCCAGCGTGTATTTCGCCGCCACCGAGCACGACGAGGACCAGCCGGTGCACCTGAAGGTCGCCGACACCACGGTGTGCGTGACGCGCTGCGCCGAGGAATACGGCAACCCGTGCACGCAGTTCTGCCCGGCCCAGGTCTACGAAATCGTCGGCGAGGGCGATGAACGGCGCCTGCAGATCAATGCCGCCAACTGCGTACACTGCAAGACCTGCGACATCAAGGATCCCTACCAGATCATCGACTGGGTGACCCCCGAGGGCGGTTCCGGGCCCAGCTACCGCAACCTCTGACCCCCGTGTCACCGAGGCTGCCCGCCACCGCCGTGACACCTGCCCCCGTCACCTCGTCGTTGCCGCGCAACGTGCGCCTGCTGATCGGCATGCGATTCGCGCGCAGCGTGGGCCAGGGCGCGATGGTTGCCGCCTTCGCACTGTACCTGCATGCACTGGACTGGAGCGCCACGGCCATCGGCGCGGTGCTGATGGGAGGTTTGCTCGTCGGCAGCGTGCTGACCATGGCCGTCGGGCCGCTCAGCGATCGTGGGCATCGCCGCACTCTCCTGATGGCCTACGATGTGCTGCAGATGGCCGCGGCCATCATCGCCATGACCACGGCGACCCCCTGGCTGCTTGTCGTCGCTGCCCTGTTTGGCGGCTACGGACGCGGCGCCAACGGCGCGGCGGGCCCGTTCTCGCCGATCGAACATGCCTGGATGTCGATCGAATTGCCGATGAAATCACGTGGCCGCGTGTTCAGTCGCAGCATGGTGTACGGCTTTTCCGGCATGGCGTTCGGCGCCACCCTGGCCGCCGTGCCCGTCTGGGCATTGGGCCACGCGCTCGATGCACAAGCCTACCGGCTGCTGTTCATCCTGCCCCTGCTGGGATCGCTGGCGAGCCTTGCCCTGCTGCTGGCCGCACGCGATCCGCAGGCCGCACCCGGCGACACGCCACCCTCGAATCCGTCCACCCGCGAACGGCAAGAGGAAAACCGCATGATCGGTCGCGTGGCGCTGGTCAATGCGCTCAACGGATTGTCCATCGGACTCACCGGCCCGCTGATCGCCTACTGGTTCGCGGTCAAGTTTCACCGCGGCCTCGATGCCATCGGCCCGGGCCTGGCTGTCGGCTTCCTCCTGGGCACCCTCGGCACCGTGCTGGCCATGCGCATGACGCGCCGACGCGGCGCGGTCGGCACCGAACTGCGCCTGCGCGGCGCCGGCCTGGTACTGCTGGTGGCGATGCCTCTGGCGCCCTGGTTCTGGGTGGCCATGGCGCTGTACATCCTGCGCGGCGCCAGCCTGCGCGGCACCATCGGCATCCGCAACGCGCTGACCATGAGCCTGACCGGCTCCGGGCGGCGCGGCCTGACCAGCAGCATCCAGAACATTTCCCTGCAGATCCCGCGCGCCATCGGCCCGGTGCTCGGCGGCGCGCTGTTCCATGCCGGTCACCTCACCGCGCCATTCATTGCCGGTGCCGTGCTGCAGGGCATCTACCTGCTGCTGTACGCGAAGTTCTTCGCGCGCCATCCGGCTGCGCAGCCCGAAAGCGCCTGACCGCTACACTGCCACGATGAACCCGCATCTTCCGCCCTGGATCCGTGCCCCGCTGTTCCGCCTCCTGCGCCGCGGATTTCGCCTGTTGCCGCTGTCCGTCGCGCGTCGTGATCGCCTGCGCCAGCGTTTTCTGGATCGCTACGGCGCACTGGTGCCCGATCCGCCGCGCGGGCATGTCCGCGTGCACGCATCGCCATCCCCGCATCGCCCCGGCGAACGCGCCACGGAACCGGCCATCGGCTACGTCGCCGACCGCGACGCCGCACTGCCGGACCCGCTGCCGGCCACCCTGGTTGCCTTCTACCTGCCGCAGTTTCACCCCATTCCCGAAAACGATGCCTGGTGGGGCGAAGGTTTCACCGAGTGGCACAACGTGGCACGCGCCCTGCCCCAGTTCGAAGGCCACGCACAGCCGCGCCTGCCTGGCGCGCTGGGCTTTTACGACCTGCGCGTGGCGGATGTGATGCGCCGGCAGATGGCGCTTGCGCGGCGCTACGGCATCGGCGCGCTGTGTTTCTACCACTACTGGTTTTCCGGCAAGACGCTGCTGGATACCCCCGCCCGGCAATGGCTGGACGATCCGTCGCTGGACCTGCCGATCTGCCTGTGCTGGGCCAATGAAAGCTGGTCGCGGCGCTGGGACGGACGCACGGGCGAGACGCTGATCGCGCAGGTGCACGACCCCGAGGACGACCTGGCCTTCATCGCCGCCATCGCGCCGTGGCTGCGCGATCAACGCTACCTGCGCGTGGGCGGCAAGCCGCTGCTGCTGGTCTACCGCACGGGCCTGCTTCCCGACCCCGTGACGACCGCGAAGCGCTGGCGCGACTGGTGCCGCGATCACGATGTGGGCGAAATCTTCCTGGCCTGCGTGCACGGCTTCGAGCGCACCGACCCGCGCACGATCGGCTTCGACGCCGCGGTCGAGTTTCCGCCGAACATGGCCACTCCGAAAAGTATCACCGCGCACCAGTCCCTGCTCAATCCCGGTTACCGTGGCGAGGTGCTGGACTGGCGCGAACTGGCCAGTGACTACGCCTCGCGCGCGATGCCCGATTACCCGCTGTTCCCCGCGGTCAACCCGGGCTGGGACAACGAGCCGCGCCGCAGCGGTCGCGGCCGCGTGTACGCGCACGCCTCGCCACGCGGTTACCGCGACTGGCTGCAGGCCACGCTGATCCATCGCGCGTCCCGCCTTCCGCACGACCATCGCCTGGTGTTCGTCAACGCCTGGAACGAATGGGCCGAAGGCGCGGTGCTGGAGCCGGACGCACGACTCGGCTTCGCCTGGCTCGAAGCCACCCGGCAGGCCCTGGTGCGCACCGCCGGTCGCGAATCCCCGCGCACGACCAGGCCCTGCGCCGTGGTGCATGCCTGGTACCCCGAGGTGCTGGGCGAACTGCTCGACGCCCTGGCTGCGAGCGGCGTGGACTGGCGCATCCTCGTCACCACCGCCCCGGAAAAGGAAGCCGCCGTGCGTGCATGTCTGGCCCGCCATGCGCCCGACGCCGGACTGGAGATCCACCCCAACCGCGGACGCGACGTGCTGCCGTTCCTGCACGTGGCCAACCGCCTGCTCGACGAAGGCGTGGAGGTGGTGCTGAAACTGCACACCAAACGCTCCAGCCACCGCCGTGACGGCGAACGCTGGCGGCGCGACCTGATCGAACGCCTGCTGGCGCCGGCCCGCGCACCGATCCTGGCGCAGCGCTTGGCCGATGATCCACGGCTCGGCCTGGTCGCACCCGAAGGCCACGTGCAGCCGCTGGACTACTACTGGGGCGCCAACCGCGACAACGTACACCGGCTGGCTGCATTGCTCGGCATCCCCGAACCCGATGCCGGGCGCGACCGCTTCGTTGCCGGCAACATGTTCTGGCTGCGGCTTGAGGCCCTGCGCCCGTTGCTGGACGCGCATCTGGATCCGTGGCGCTTCGAGCCCGAGCAAGGCCAGGTCGACGGCAGCTTCGCGCACGCCATCGAGCGCATCATTGCGCTTGCAGTGCGGGCCGCCGGCTACCGCATGGACACCGCCGCCCAGCTGTGCGGTGAAACCGAAGCCGAAGGCAGCTATCCGTACGCGCGTCGCGACCCCGGCTCGTGACGCCGATGACGGGCCTGACCTGCAACCGGATCAGGTACCGACCACGTGCGCATGCCCGGGATCACGCGGCAGGCGCACGCGCAGCACCAGTCCCGCAGCGATCAGCAGAAACAGGCCGGCCAGGCGAATCACGTTCTGCGGGTTCCCGCCCAGGCCATGGTGGTAGAGCAGCGGGATCGTGATGATCTGCGCGATCATCGGCAGCACGATGAACATGTTGAACAGCCCCATGTACACCCCCGAACGCTCGGGCGGGATGCTGCTGGCCAGCATGGCGTAGGGATTGCCCATCATGCTCGCCCAGGCAATCCCGAAACCGGCCATCGGCAGCAGCATCAGCCAGCGGTCGTGGATCTCCGGCAACACCAGCAAGCCGACGCCACCGGCCACCAGGCTCAGTGCGTGCAGGCGCTTGACACCCATCCAGCGGGCCAGCGGCACCATGGCGAAGGCGGACAGGAATCCCAGGAAATTGTAGAAGCCGCCGATCTGGCCGGTGATCAGCACGGCCTGGTTGAAGCCTGGCGTGTGCGCATCGGTGGTGCCGTACAGCGTCTGCGACAACGACAGGGTGATGTATTCCCAGTAGCAGAACATGGCATACCACTGGAACAGCATCATCAGCGCCAGCCGGCGCATGGCAGGGGGCATCTCGCGGATCGCGGAAAGAATCTCGGCCAGGGTGGCCCGCCAGGAGCGCGGCGCCGCACGCAACCGCGCCTCCTCCTCCGCTGCCAGCGGCAGTTCCGGCGTGGTCCAGGCCGACCAGCCCACGGTGGCGATCGACAGCACGCTGCCGATCAGGAAGGCCGCGACCACCGCATCGGGAATGCCGTTGGCGCCAGTCGCCGCGGTATGCAGCCCCATCAGTACCAGCAGCGAAGGCGTGAGATAGGCCAGGGTCTGCGACAAGCCGGTGAAGGCGCTCTGGGTCAGGAATCCCAGCGCATGCTGGCTGCCGTCCAGGCGGTCGCTGACGAATGCGCGGTACGGCTCCATGGTGATGTTGTTGCCGGCATCGAGGATCCACAACAGGCTGGCCGCCACCCACAGGGCCGGGCTGAACGGCATGGCCAGCAGCGCCAGGCTGCACACGATCGCGCCGATCAGGAAGTACGGCGTGCGGCGGCCGAAGCGGGTCACCGTGCGGTCGCTCATGGCGCCGATGATCGGCTGCACGATCAGGCCGGTCATCGGTCCGGCCAGCCACAACAGGGGCAGGATCGCGTCGTGCGCACCCAGGTACTTGTAGATCGGGCTCATGTTGCTTTGCTGCAGCCCGAAGCTGAACTGGATGCCGAAGAAACCGACATTCATGTTCACGATCTGGCCGAAGCTCAGGTGCGGTTTCTTCATCGTCGTGCTCCACGCCACGGTGTCAGGCTGTCGCCACCTGGCCCCGGGACCATCATGAACGCACGCCCCAGTGCATGCCCCAGGCAGGCAGGACGCCATCATCACGCATGCCGGGATAGAGCGTCGACCAGCCCGGGCCGGCCATCGTGACGGCAACGTCGCGGGAGCTGAAATTGAACATGGCCAGTTCGTGCTCGCCGCGCTTGAGGGTCAGCAGGGCCGGTTCCGATTCGGCCACCACGCAAGGCGCGCACATACCCAGCAGCGACAACTGTGCACGCGCACGGCACAGGCGATTGAAAAGTGCCCGCACGGCAGCGGGAACGCCGATGCCTTGCGCGGCCAGGTGGATGCGTTCCTCGTCCAGCCTTGGGCGCTGCATCCAGCGCCCGTCGGCCTCGATGCGCACGGCATCGCCCGGATCGGCATTGTTGCCCTGGCCCAGTTCGTCGCCCATGTAGATCATCGGAACCGCACCGACCCAGAAGGCCAGCCCGTACATCAGGGCCAGCCGTGCCATCGACGCCGCATCCGGATCCGCGCGCGGATCAGCGGGCAGGCCCAGCAACGATGCCGTCATGCCGATGCTCCCGTGCACGTGCTCATCGTGCGCATACTGGAAGGGCGCGCCGCGGCCAAAGCTGGTGGCATCGCGTCCCTCGATCCGTCGCGCGGCGCGGGCGATGCGCGCTTCGTAATCCATGCCCGTGCGTTGCAGGTCCTCGCGCAGCACGCCCCAGACGATGTCGTCGTGGCAGCGCACGTAGGTCAGCCAGCCGGTGGCCGGCGGCAGGTCCAGGGTGACGGCCAGCACATCGCGCAGCACGCCGGCCGACTCCTCGGCCAGCGCCACCCAGGAGGCGGCCATCAGGCTGCTCTGGTAGGCCAGCTGGCATTCATGGCCCTGAAGCGCGCCGCGGCCGAAATACGGCAGCAGCTTTTCGGTCGAGGTGATGGCCTCGGCCTTCAGCAGGCAGGCCGGGGCGCACAGGTCGGCCACCGCACGCAAGGCACCCACCAGCTGATGCACTTCGGGCTCGTTCACGCACGCCGTGCCACGGCGTTTCCACAGATAGGGCACCGAATCGAGGCGAAACACCTCCACCCCGTGATTGGCCAGGCCCAGCATGGCTTCCGTCATCGCCTGGAACACCACCGGCTGGGCGTAGTTCAGGTCCCACTGGTAGGGATAGAAGGTCGTCCAGACCCAGGCCCGCAAGGCCGGCTCGTAGGTGAAGTTGCCCGGCGCCGTCTGCGGAAAGACCTGCCCCAGTGCCTGCTCGTACGCATCGACATCCTCTTGCGAGTCCAGGATATGGAACCGGCGCATGTACGCCGGGTCGCCCTTGCGCGCGGCCTGCACCCAGGGATGGTCGTCAGCGACATGGTTGAGCACGAAGTCGGCGCACAGACTGATGCCGGCCTTGCGCAGGTCGCCGGCCAACGCCGCCAGATCGTGCATGTCGCCCAGCGACGGCTCGACCTCGTCGAATCGCGAAACGGCAAAACCGCCATCGCTGTCCCCGGCTCGTGCGCGCAGGAACGGCAGCAGGTGCAGGTAGCCCACACCCAGCGATGACAGATAGGAAATACGCTCGCGCATCCCCTTGAGCGTGCCGCCGAAGCGGTCCACATAAGCCGTGTAACCGACCAGCTTGCGTCGAATGAACCAGTCCGGCTGCGCGGCACGCTGCCGGTCCAGCGCCTTCAGTTCCGTCGTACGCCGACCAGCCAGCGCACCGATGCTGCGATACAAACCGATGCGCCAGGCATCGAAACCCTCATGCGTCCCGTACAGTGCCGCCAGGCAGTCGTCCAGGCGCGGCGCGACGGCCTCGAAGCGTTCCCGCGCCACGGATGCCTCGGACTCGGGCCAGCCCTGCGCGAACGCAAGGCTGGCCATCTGCAACGGGGTCTGTACAGACATCGGAACGGGCCGCTCCCCGAAGCTTGCGGTCAAAGATCATACTGCCAGCTGGCGTAGACCGTGCGGCCCACGATCGAGCGTGCCGTGTTCAGCCCGTTGCCTGTCAGGGTGACCGGGCTCATGTCGATCTCGGTCAGGCCGATGGTGTTGAACAGGTTGTCCACGTGCAGCGACACACTCATGTTGTCGTCGAGGTAGTAATTGCCGAACACGTTCACCTGCGTATAGCCGGGCATCACCAGTCCGTTGGGGTTCGATGCATAGGACTTGGTGGTGCCCACCACCGTCGCGCCGACACTGAAGGTGTCGTAATCGAAGGTCGGGCTGACCTGATAGATCCAGGTCGCCTGGCGCTGCGGCGCATTGCCCACATCGGCCGGCGTGATGGCGTCGGCGATGATGCGCGAATGGGTGTAGGTGGCGCCGGCGTGCAGCGTGAAGTGCCCCAGGAACAGGCCGCCTTCCAGCTCCAGGCCGTAGGAACGGTACTTGCGGCTGATCAGGCGCGACACGGTGGAGGTGACGTCCTGGTTCTGCTCCTGCGTGGTGGCATAGAAACCGGTGGCAAACAGGCTTGCCTGCGGCGTGTTCCACTTCAGGCCGCCCTCGTACTGCTTGACCACGTTGACCGCCACACCCTGCGCGGCACGACCGTTGTTCTGGATGCCGCCACCAAACAGCAGACGGTCGGCATTGAAGCGCGCACCCTGGCTGGCCCGTGCAAACGCGGCCAGTTCCGGACTGAACGCATAGTTGGCGCCGAACGAATATTCGACGTGGTTCTTTTGGTAGTTGACCGGCTTGGCAGCCAGGTTGTTGACCACCGGCACGGTCTGTTCGGGCACCGAGATGACGCCGTCGCGGTTGACGTCCATCACCGTGGTGCCGGTGGCGCCGGCGTAGCTGCCGTTCGCCCGCATGCGGTCGAAGCGCAGGCCGCCGTCGAAGCGCCAGTTGCCGTCATGCCAGGATGCCGACAGGTAGGGCGCGTCCATCGTGTAATGCACGTCGTAGGACCGCACGCAGCAATTGCCCCAGTACGGTTCGCCGTAGGCCACCAGGCCGTGGTCGGTCATCTGCTGACCGCTGGCGTTGTACACGTCGAGCAACACTCCATTGTGGCCCTGCACGGTCTGCAGGTAGGTGTTCCAGTGCCAGTCCTGCACGATGTTCTGTCGCGAATGGTAATAACCCAGCAGAAGGTCGACGTTGCCCATGCCGGTATCGAAGCTGCGCTTGAGGGTCAGCTTGTTGGTCATGTTGTTCATGTTGGGCAGCGTGACGTTGAACAGATGCACGCGCTGCGCCAGGCCGTTGCCGCCGACCGCCAGTGCGCTCACCGGGGAACCCGCACGCGGGCCGTTGGCGTAGGCCAGTGTTGCGCCTGGACCACCGATTTCCTGCGCCAGGTTGGCGGCCGTGTTGACCTCGGCCGGATACGGGCCGACGAACGAACCGGAATTGGAGGCAATGCGGAACTGCTCGTGCAGTTTCCAGTCGTTGGCCAGGGTGAACAGGCCCTCGCCGCCGAAGGCACGCACCTTGGAGGTGTAGCCGTTGCTCAGGTCCGTCACCACGCGATTGCCCTGCGCGTTGACCGCCAGGTCACGCAGGATGTACGGCGACTGGATCGCACCGTGCTGCACATTGAAGCCCGGAAGCGAAGTCACGTGGGGGTTGGCATTGCTGCCGGTGATCGAGATCGGTACCGGCAGCCAGGCCGGCGCATGGTCGTCCAGGTACTGGAAGCTGGCGCGCAGGAAACCGCCGTCGATGTCGTGGGTCAGGTTGCCCATGATCTGCCCGCCATGCACCGCGCCGAAGCCCAGCCGCTTGGCACTCTCGCCGTCATGCCAGAAACCGCCGACGTGGAAACGCGTGGTCTCGGAAATGGGCTGCCCGTAGTCGAAGTCCACCCGCTTGAGGTCGTAACCCAGGCCCGTGGTCACCTGGATGCCGCCTTCCTTGTAGCGGCCGGTCTTGGTGATGAAGTTCACCACCGCGCCCGGCGCGTTGCTGGCAAACACCGAACTGGAGCCGCCGCGAACCACCTCGACAGTGCGGATGTTGCGGTCGATGCGCAGGAAGGTGTCGGGGGTGGCAAAGGCGATATCACCAAACTCCAGCACCGGCATGCCGTTGACCTGGTACTGCACGAACTTCGCGCCGCCGGTCGCTACCGGCAGGCCGCGAACGGAAATGTTGGCGTTGCCGGAACCGCCGGAAGCCTCGGCGCGGATGCCGGGGATGTCGCGCAGCAGGTCGGCGGCACTGCGTGCGCCGCTGTCGCGGATCTGCATCGGATCGAGCGTGCTGACCGAGATGCTGGTGTTCATCTTGCTGATCGGCGCCGCCGTGGCGGTCACCACCAGTTGCTGCAGGTTCACCGGGTTGGAAGCGGCCTTGCCCTGCTGGCCGGATGCCTTGCCGTTTTTGGCGCTGGACTGGCTCTGGCCGGCATCCTGCGCGGCCGCAGCCGGCTTCACCATGGCCGGTTGCGCGGCCCAGGCCGTACCGAACAGGCCCAGGCTGATGGACACGGCGAGCACGTGCAAACGTACTTTCTTGCTATTCATCGGAAACCTCCCCAATCGATCGAGTCACGGCCGGGCCCGTATGTCGGACCGGCCCTTCGGCAACCGTGGCAAGCTTCCGGAATACGCTCCGTCGGCGGGTGTCACGGTATCTGCGGGGCACCGTAGATGCTCATGCAATCGTTTGCAATGTGCACTGCAACATTTTCGTAACGCTGAAGCTTGAAATCATGTATTTCAACAGATTACGGAGTCACATATGATGCATACGATTGCACTGACGAACGCATGAAGCCGTCCACTGTATCCCTGTGACCGTTCAGGAATCGCGCCGGCTGCTGGCGCGCACCACCAGCCCGGCCGGCAGCACGTGCGGCTCGGGCGCAGCGCCCTGCAACTGGGCCAGCAACGACTCGACCAGCAGGCGCCCGCCCTCATGCAGGGGCTGGGTGACGCTGCTGATGGGCGGGCTCATGTAGGCGGCCAGCTCGACATCGTCGTAACCCACCACCGGCACTTCGCCGGGCACGCTGCGCCCGTTCTCGCGCAGCGCCGCAATGGCCGACATCGCCAGCAGGTCGCTGGTGGCGAACACACCATCGAAGCCGATACCCCGCGCCAGTGCCGAGCGCACCGCCTCGCCGCCCGCGCCCGGCAGGAACGGCACCTTCACGTCCAGCACCGAGGCATGCGTCACCCCGCGCCGGCGATGGGCGGCCATGAAGCCCTTGTAGCGCTGCGCCACCTCGGGCAGCGCACGGTCACCCAGGAACAGGATGCGCCGGCACCCCTGGGACAGCAGATGCGCACCGACCAGTTCGCCGCCATGCAGGTTGTCGCCGCCCACCGTGCCGTAGCGCTGGCGGGGCAGCCGCGCACCCCAGACCACCAGCGGCACGCCACGGTCGGCCATGGCATTGAGCTGATCGTGATGTCGCCACTGCCCGATCAGGATGATGCCGACCACGCGTCCGGCCGCAACCAGCGATGCGGCATGGTCCAGGTGCCCGGCATCGAGCCGCACCAGCAGCATTTCATGGTCGCGCTCGGTCAGCGCATCGGCCAGGCTGCCGATCATGCCGTGGAAGAACGGATCAGCGAAGCGCTGCCGAGCCTCCGGTTCGTAGGGCACCACCACGGCAATGGTGCGATTGGTGCCCGAGCGCAGACGCGTCGCCGCGCTGTTGACCGCATAGTGATGCTCGCGCGCCAGCGCCTGGATGCGGCGGCGCGTCCGAGCCGATATCAGCTCGCTGCCCTGCAATGCACGCGATACCGTGGACGTCGAGACCCCCGCAAGCCGCGCCAGGTCGGCCATCTGCAGTTTCTTCGCCGGCGCCGGGCGTGACGTGCGCGAAGCCCCGTGCCTGCCGCCCTTGTCCGCACTGCCCACTGCGTTGCCTCTCCCGTCAATCCGATGCACATGACACTCGCCGATCATGGCCGTCCTTGCCACAGGCTGCAAGAAGTCCACGCGATGGCAAGGCCCGTCGCTGCCCGGTTCCGGGGCTCTCGGGTTAGAATGCATGTTTGCTGCACTCTGCAAACCGGGTGCAATCCATCTTTGAGGTTCCAAGGAATTGCTGATGAAGATCCTGGTCGGCTACAAGCGCGTGGTGGATTACAACGTGCGCGTGCAGGTCAAGCCCGATGGCTCCGGCGTGGCCCTCGACGGCGTGAAAATGTCCGCCAACCCGTTCGACGACATCGCCCTGGAAGAAGCCCTGCGCCTGCGCGAGAAGGGCGTGGCCGAGGAAGTGGTGATCGTCGGCATCGGCCCGGCCGATCTCACCGCACACCTGCGCAACGGCCTGGCCATGGGCGCCAACCGCGCGATCCACGTCACCACCGACACCGCGCCGCAGCCGCTGACCGCCGCGCGCGTGTTCCTGAAGCTGGTTGAGAAAGAATCCCCGGACCTGGTGATCCTGGGCAAGCAGGCCATCGACGACGACGCCAACCAGACCGGCCAGATGCTTGCCGCGCTGTGGGGCCGCCCGCAGGCCACCTTTGCCAGCGAGCTGGCCGTCGAAGGCGGCAAGGCCACCGTGACCCGCGAGGTCGACGCCGGACTGGAAACCATCGAGGCCGAGCTGCCCGCCGTGGTCACCACCGACCTGCGCCTGAACGAGCCGCGCTTCATCAAGCTGCCCGACATCATGAAGGCCAAGTCCAAGCCCATCGATACGGTCGAGCTGGACAGCCTGAGCGTGGAGGACGGCAACCACCTCAAGACCACGCAATACGCGCCGCCGCCAAAGCGCGAGAAGGGCGTGATGGTCGAGGACGCCGCCGCCCTGGTCGCCGCACTCAGGCAAAAAGGCCTGCTGTAAGCCACCGCGCGCGGCGGACGGTGCCCGCCCTACCCCCTGGCCGGCATCACCACACACCACGTAGGGCGGGCACCGTCCGCCACCGCAAACACAACAACCCACCACCCCTTGCAAGCCATGCTCAAGACATCCGCCAAACCCCGAACCTCACCGCACACCACCACGTAGGGCGGGCACCGTCCGCCACCCGCAACACCACAATGCACAACGGCACACCATACCCACCCACCCCTTGCAAGCATTGGTCGAAACATGCGCAAAACCCGGACCCTCACCGCACACACCACCACCGCGTAGGGCGGGCACCGTCCGCCACCGGCAACCACCACAACCCACAACGGCGGACCCTGCCCGCCCAACCCCTTACATAGGATGGTCGACATCATGAGCAAGATCCTGGTCATCGCCGAACACCTGGAAGGCAAGCTCAACAGCGCCACCGCGCGCGTGGTCAGCGCCGCCGTCGCCACCGGTGCGCAGGCCATCGACGTGCTGGTGCTGTCCGACGCACCCGACGCGATCGCCGCCGAGGCCGCATCCATCGAGGGGGTCAGCCGCGTACTGACCGTCACCCGCACGCAAAACGCCCATCTGCTGGCCGCTACCGCCGCGCCGCAGATCGCCCGGGCCGCCGAGGGCTACAGCCACGTGTTCGGCCCCTCCACCACCACCGGCAAGGACCTCATGCCGCGCGTGGCCGCGCTGCTGGGCGTGGCCCAGGTCAGCGACGTGATGACGGTGGAAGGCCCGCACACTTTCACCCGCCCGATCTACGCCGGCAACGCCATCATCACCGTCGAGGCGCCCGCCGACCAGACCGTGGTCGCCACCATCCGCCCGGCCTCCTGGAGCGCGGCCGCCAGCGGTGACAACGCCGCCCCGGTCGAGGCCCTGGACCTGGACGTCGAACTGCCCACCCACACCCGCTTCGTCGAACTGAAGCAGGCCAAGAGCGACCGCCCCGACCTGCAAAGTGCCTCGCGCGTGATCTCCGGTGGCCGCGGCGTCGGCTCGAAGGAAAATTTCGACATCATCTTCAGGCTGGCCGAGAAAATGCACGCCGCCGTCGGCGCCTCGCGCGCCGCGGTCGATGCCGGCTACGTACCCAACGACATGCAGGTCGGCCAGACCGGCAAGATCATCGCGCCGGAGCTGTACATGGCCTTCGGCATCTCCGGCGCCATCCAGCACCTGACCGGCATCAAGGACGCCGGCACCATCGTCGCCATCAACAAGGACGCCGACGCGCCGATCTTCGAGATCGCCGACATCGGCCTGGTCGGCGACCTGTTCAAGGTGATCCCGGAGATCGAGGCGGCGCTGGGCTGAACACCCTGCATCGCGCATGACGCCCCACGCTGGAGGAGCATCGGGACCACACCATCGCCCGGATGCCGCCGGAATTCGCTGCTCGGTCTGAAACGACTGGTCCATGATCTGGTCTGTTGAATGGCGGTGACAGCACCATGAAAACAGAAATCGGCTCCTACGAAGCCAAGACCCGACTCCCGGAATTGCTGCGGTCCGTGCAAAAGGGCCAGTCCTACACGATTACCAATCGAGGCAGGACAGTCGCCATGCTTGTGCCCGCACCCGATTCCGCATCCGTCGACCCGGCCGTGGCGACGGAAAGGATGAAGTCGTTCATGCAGTCAGGTCCCGTGCGCGGTATCGACATCAAGGCCTTGCGCGAAGAGGGCCGGGCCTGAGTTTCGTCCTCGACAACTCGGTCACCATGCGCTGGTGTTTTGGCGACGGAAAGCCTTTCGTCATGGCCTATGCCTCACGCGTACTCGATGCCATGCGCAGAACCTCCGCGCAGGTACCCGACCTGTGGGGCCTCGAAGTCGCCAGCGACCTTGCTGGCGCAGAACGCAGGAAGCTCTTCACGGAAGCGCGCAGCGAAGCTTATCTCGCACTGTTGCGCGACCTGCCCATCGAAGCGGATACGGCAACCTTCGCAAATGTCCTAACCGCACCCTCCAGATGGCCCGTCGCTACCGCCTCTCGTCCTACGACGCGTCCTACCTCGAACTGGCACTGCGCCGGGATCTGCCCCTGGCCACCCTGGATGCTGGCCTGCGCCAGGCTGCACGGCAAGCCGGTTCGCCTCTGGTATAACCCATGCCATCCCCGGCCTGTCCGAATATGTCAATCAGGCTCATGAGCCTTTGGCCAGTCGTCGCCGACCGAGCCTGCTGGTATCGTTGGCATTCAGGGTTGAACAAATGAATTCGAGGATGTTCAGACGATGAGCCTACCCCTCTGGGAACCCGGCCAAGAACGCATCGAGCGCGCCAACCTGAACCGCTTCGTGCGCTTCGTTCGCGAGCAGACCGGCAACGACGACATCCAGCGCTTCCAGCCGCTGTACGAGTTCTCGATCCGTTCGCCGGAAAAATTCTGGCCGCTGGTCTGGGAGTTCTGCGGCATCCGCGCCACGGGCAATTTCGAGCCGGTGATCGAACACCCCGAACGCATGCCGGGCGCACGCTTCTATCCCAACGTAAAGCTCAACTTCGCGCAGAACCTGCTGCGCCACCGGGATGACCGGCCGGCCCTGATCTTCCGCAACGAATGGGGCCACCAGCGCCAGTACAGCTTTGCCGAACTGCATGCCGAAGTCGCGCGCGTGGCCCACGCGCTCAAGGGGTGCGGCGTCGGCGTGGGTGATCGCGTCGCAGGGTTCCTGCCGAACATCCCGGAAACCGTGATTGCCATGCTGGCCACCACGTCGCTGGGCGCCGTGTGGTCCTCGTGTTCACCGGATTTCGGTATCAACGGCGTGGTCGACCGCTTCGGCCAGATTGAACCCAAGGTGCTGTTCTGCGCCGACGCCTATCCGTACGGCGGCAAACGCTTCGACTGCCTGGACAAGGTGCGCGGGGTGCTCGAAAAAATTGACTCGATCACCCGACTGGTGGTCGTTCCCTACAGCGGCGCACCGCTCCAGCTCGAAACCCTGCGCGATGCCGTGAGCTGGACGGATTTCATCGGCACAGACGAACCCGCGCTGGACTTCGTGCCCACCGACTTCAACCATCCGCTGTACATCATGTATTCCTCGGGAACCACCGGCGTGCCCAAGTGCATCGTGCACGGCGCTGGCGGCACGCTGCTGCAACACCTCAAGGAACTGGTGCTGCACACCGACCTCAAGCGCGAGGACCGCATCTTCTACTACACCACCTGCGGCTGGATGATGTGGAACTGGCTGGTATCCAGCCTGGCCACCGGCGCCGCCGTGGTGCTGTACGACGGCTCGCCCTTCCATCCGGACGGCAACGCGCTGTGGGACCTGGCCGACGAGGTGGGCATCTCCATCTTCGGCACCAGCGCCAAGTGGATCGCGGCCACCGAGAAAGCGGGTGTGAAGCCGCGCGAGACCCACAAGCTGCAGCATCTCAAGACCATCCTCTCCACCGGCTCGCCGCTGGCGCCGGAAAGCTTCGACTACATCTACCGCGACGTGAAGGAACGCGTGCTGCTGGCCTCCATCTCCGGCGGCACCGACATCATTTCCTGCTTCGCCCTGGGCAACCCGCTGCTTCCGGTCTACCGCGGCGAGCTGCAATGCCGCGGCCTGGGCATGGCCGTCGAAGCGCTGGACGACGAGGGCAAGCCGGTACGCGGCGAACCCGGCGAGCTGTCCTGCCTGAAGCCCTTCCCGTCGATGCCGGTCGGCTTCTGGAACGACCCCGATGGCGAAAAGTACCGCAAGGCCTATTTCGACAAGATTCCCAACGTGTGGAGCCACGGCGACTACGTGGAGATCACCGAGCGCGGGGGCGTGATCATCTACGGCCGCTCCGACGCCACCCTCAACCCCGGTGGCGTGCGCATCGGCACCGCGGAGATCTACCGCCAGGTCGAGCAGGTGCCCGAAGTGCTGGAGTCGGTGGCAGTGGGTCAGCAATGGCAAGGCGACGAACGCGTGGTGCTTTTCGTGCGCCTGCGCGAAGGCATCACGCTGGATGACGAACTGCGCGAACGCATCACCAGGCAGATTCGCGTCAATACCACGCCACGCCATGTGCCAGCAGTGATTTTGCAGGTCAACGACATCCCACGCACCATTTCCGGCAAGATCAGCGAGATCGCGGTGCGTGAAGTCATCCACGGGAGAGCTGTTAAAAACACAGATGCCCTTGCGAACCCAGATTCTCTATCTCAGTTTAATACCCATTGCGAATTGGGAAACGAGAAAGTTTAATCAAATAATAGTAACTTCCATATGTTATTCATTAATTAATTTATTATTTGTGCGATTAGTATTACGCAGGGAAAGCACAAACAAGCTGCAAATATTTATTTAATATTATCTTGCTCACAAAGAATGGGATGGACTGGTTGGTGTGGCTCGGCGGCAACATCAAAGCTCAGCCACGATAATAACATTTGTACACCAATTAACATTGGTAGAGCTGAGAGCATGACCGTGCCAGCACTGGACAATACATGATCCACAGAAGATCGCCACCAATGGATTGCACCAAAAGTAAAGCCAAATATTAAAAGCGGTACACCCAATAGTAACTCTGCACTTGCAACAGAAAAGCCACGTAAGAAATAATTGTATAGCAAGCGACGACCGAAGTTTCGTAAATTACCCCTAAGAAAAGTTCCGATCATGCGAAACGGCCTAAGGCTTGAAGTTTCATCTCCATATGACGCCATCATCGGCATGTCAGCAACTACTGCACGTAGCTGATTCAAATGATAAAGGAGATCAGATTCGAAAAAGTATCGATATGAAATTCTTTCGAAATCAAGTTCCTTCAGCAATCTGCTATGAATAGCTGTAAATCCATTTGTGGGATCAAAAAGCTGCCAATACCCGGAGGACAGTTTAGTCATAAACGATAAAACCGCACCTGATTAGCCCTCTTCCTCAGCCCGGAATCGCATGATTTGCGACGTCTCTAGCGCACCATGGCCTCACGATCCAGCGAGGACAACTCCCATGGCTATGAATGCGATCCAATTTCAATCGGGCATGTCGTTGGCGCAGTTCCTGCGTGACTACGGCACCGAAGCCAAATGCTACCGGGCACTGTACAAGTCCC
>JALUXG010000028.1 GCA_027019085.1 Rhodanobacteraceae bacterium
CAGCCCCTCCGGTAAGCGGATGGCGCAAACCGCGCCACTGGCCTGGTAGTCCTTCCAGCCGGACCCGATCAGGTAGCCGCGTACAATGGCCTCGACCGGTAAGGCCTTCAGCTTGCGCACCACAATCGCCCGGCCCTCGACCTGTTGGCGCTCGGCGGCATCCGGCAACACGCTCGCCAACGGCAGGTCAGACAGGTGGTTAGGCACCAGTGAACGGGTGCGCTCGAACCAGAAATTCGATACTGCGGTCAGTACCGCGCCCTTGCCGGGAATCGGGTCGGGCAGCACCACGTCAAACGCCGACAGGCGGTCCGTGGTCACAATCAGAAGGTGATCGTCGCCCACCGCGTAGATATCGCGCACCTTGCCGCGCGCCAGCAGCGGCAGGCTGGAAATCGAGGATTCGTATAACACATCGAGCATGGCGAGTTCCGTCAAAATAGCACATTGTACCGGTGGCGGCCGGTGGTGGCGATGGTACAATGCGCGTTTCCTCATTTTCGGGGCATGCTATGGCAGCCACAAAAATCGGCCTTGTGATGGGCAGCAACAGCGACTGGGAGGTCATGCAATCGGCCGCTGAGCAGCTGGAGCAGTTCGGTGTTGAATTCGAGTCACGCGTGGTGTCCGCCCACCGCACCCCGGACCTGTTGTTCGACTATGCTTCGACGGCGCGCGAGCGCGGGCTGGCCTGCATCATCGCCGGCGCCGGCGGCGCCGCTCACCTGCCGGGTATGCTGGCGGCCAAGACCACGCTGCCGGTGCTCGGCGTGCCGGTGCCTTCGCGGCACCTGAAAGGCATGGACTCCCTGCTGTCGATCGTGCAAATGCCCAAAGGCGTGCCGGTGGCAACATTCGCGATCGGCGCCGCCGGCGCCGCCAATGCGGCCCTGTACGCCATCAGCCTGCTGGCCCTGAACGACGACGCACTGGCGAAAAAACTCGATGCCTTCCGCGTCGCCCAGACCGAGATGGCATTGAACATGACCCTGCCACCCGAATCATGATCCTGCCTGGCGCGACACTCGGTGTGCTCGGCGGCGGGCAACTCGGCCGCATGTTTACCCTTGCCGCACACAGCATGGGCTACCGCGTCTGGGTACTCGACCCGGACCCGGACAGCCCGACAGGCCGCATGGCGGACCGCCACCTGCAGGCGGCTTATGACGATGCGCAAGCACTGGAAGAAATGGCCTCCGGCTGCGCGGCCGTGACCACCGAATTCGAGAACGTCCCGGCCGAAACCCTGGAGTTTCTCGAAGCCCGCTTACCGGTGCGACCCGGTTCAAAAGCCGTGGCCATTGCCCGCGACCGTATCCGGGAAAAAACCTTTATCCGCGATCTTGGACTGGCGACTGCGCCATTTTTCGCCATCACCTCGACAGACGACCTCGAACCGGCCTGTGCCTCACTTACCATGCCCGCGCTGCTGAAAACCTCGCAACTCGGTTATGACGGGAAAGGTCAGATCGGCATCGATAATCTCGAACAGGCGCAGCTGGCCTTTGAAGACCTGAACAGGACACCGTGCATCCTGGAAGAATGCGTCCGCCTGGAACAGGAACTGTCTGTGGTGCTGGCGCGTAGTGTCGATGGCCGCACAGCCGTCTACCCGGTCGGCGAGAATATCCATGTCAACGGCATCCTCGACACCACCCGCGTGCCGGGGCGCATTCCGGAAGCTGTCGCTGACAAGGCCTGCGACATGGCACTGCAACTGGCGAATGCCATGGACTACTGTGGCGTGCTTGCCGTTGAATTCTTTCTGACGCCCGACGGACAACTGCTGATCAACGAGATGGCGCCGCGCCCGCATAACAGCGGCCACTACAGTATCGATGCCTGCCTGACTTCACAGTTCGAGCAACAGGTACGCACACTCTGCGGCCTGCCGCCGGGATCGCCCCGGCTGCTTTCGCCCGCTGTCATGGTCAACGTGCTGGGCAAACTGTGGAATGCCGGCACGCCACGCTGGCAGTACCTGTTTGCCGAGGGTCATACGGCACTGCACCTGTACGGCAAGGAAGAGGCCCGCCCCGGCCGCAAGATGGGCCATTACACTTGCATGGCAGAAGATGCCGGGCAGGCCATGCGCATCGCCGAACGGGTGCGGGCGGCGATCGACCCGGCTGCACCGGATGACGACTAGCCAGTAATAAACGCCGACTGATACGCGACTAAATCAGGT
>JALUXG010000029.1 GCA_027019085.1 Rhodanobacteraceae bacterium
ACATGAATGCTACCCCCCTCGTTTTTCAAAAGAGCCAAAAAACGCGATGCGGCTCTTGTGGGAACGGCGGCAGCCGTGACGTTCTTGCAGCGGGTTGGCCTGCGGTCGGCCCTGCCGGGCCTCCTACAGAAAAAAACGCGATGCGGCTCTTGTGGGAACGGCGGCAGCCGTGACGTTCTTGCTGCGGGTTGGCTTGCGGTCGGCCCTGCCGGGCCTCCTGCAGCATTTCGGCGCTGTTCTTGTGGGAACGGCCGCAAGCCGTGACGTTTTTCAGTTGTCCGTGCACCAGTGAAAGGCTTCGATCCCTCCGCGTCAACCGGCGCAGCAGGAAAGTTGCGACACATCCCTGGAGAAGGTCTGCGCGGCGAGCTTGAGGCCCTCGACCATGGTCAGGTACGGGAACAGCTGGTCGGCGAGATCGTGCACGCTCATGCGGTTGCGGATCGCCAGTGCGGCGGTCTGGATCAGTTCGCCGGCTTCGCCGGCCAGTGCCTGCACGCCGAGCAGGCGCCCGGTTCCGGCCTCGGCCACCAGCTTGATGAAGCCGCGGGTGTCGAAATTGGCCAGCGCACGCGGGATGTTGTCGAGAGTGAGCGTACGGCTGTCGGTTTCGATGCCGGTGGCCTGGGCCTGGGCCTCGTTCAGGCCGACGGTGGCGACCTGCGGATCGGTGAAGATCACGGCGGGCATGGCGGAAAGATCCAGCGCGGCCTCGCCGCCGGTCATGTTGATGGCCGCACGGGTGCCTGCGGCGGCCGCGACATAGACGAACTGCGGTTGGTCGGTGCAGTCGCCGGCGGCATAGATGTGCGGCGCGCTCGTGCGCATGCCCTGGTCAATCGCGATGGCACCCTGCGGGTTTATGGATACATCCGCCGCGTCCAGGGCGAGGGCATCGGTATTCGGCGTGCGGCCGGTGGCAATCAACAAACGGTCGGCAATCAATTCGCCATCCGGCAGCGTCAAGGCGAACTTGTCGTTCGCGTAAGCAATGCGGCTTGCCTGCGTATGCTCGCGCACCTCGATGCCTTCCTCGCGAAAGACGGTAGCAAGCATCTGTCCGATCACCGGATCCTCATGCGACAACAGCGTACTGCGTGCCAGGATCGTGACTCTGCTGCCCAAACGCGCAAAGGCCTGGGCCAGTTCCACCGCCACTACCGAGGCGCCGATCACGGCCAGATGCTTGGGTACGGTGTCGCTGGCCAGCGCTTCGGTGGAGGTCCAGTAGGGCGTCCCGGCCAGTCCGGGGATGGGCGGTACCGCGGGGCTTGCGCCCGTCGCAATCAGGCAGCGGTCGAAGACAAAGCTGCGCTCGCCGCCTTCTGTGAAGCGCACATTCAGCGTGTGTGCGTCGCTGAAACGCGCCTCGCCCCGCAGCACCGTGATGGCCGGGTTGCTGTCCAGAATATGTTCGTACTTGGCGTGACGCAGCTCCTCCACACGACCCTGCTGTTGCGCCAGCAGGGTGGGTCGATCGATCGCGGGGGCGCACGATGCAATGCCCCGGTCGAACGGGCTTTCCCGGCGCAGATGGGCAATGTGCGCGGCGCGGATCAGGATCTTGGACGGCACGCAGCCCACGTTGACGCAGGTGCCGCCGATGGTGCCGCGTTCGATCAGGGTCACCCGTGCGCCACGTTCCACGGCTTTCAGCGCGCAGGCCATGGCCGCACCGCCGCTGCCGATCACGGCGACATGCAGCGCGCTTTCGGAGTTGCGCGAAGGGGTGGACTGACGCTGCGTTTCTCCGCTGTCCGCATGTTGTCCGGTCGGTGGCACATCCCCGGGACGTGGCCGCGCGCCGTAGCCGGCTTTGGTGACCGCCGCACTCAGGGCATCGAGATCGACCCGGGCCTCTGCCTCGACTTCGGCGCGACCCTGCGGCCAGGCCACTTCGGCCGATGTGACGCCCGGCACAGCCTCCAGGGCCTGTCTGACATGCGTGGCGCACGCCGTGCAGGTCATGCCGGTGATTTCGAATTGGTGTTTCATGGATGCTTCCTTACAAGCTTGTTAGCATGTGTCGGGGATCGCTCACCCCTTAGGTTTCGCAGCGGCGATGGCTCGGCGCCAGCATGTCCCAGATGGCGAATACCGTCATGATCACCAGACCCGCATACAACACCCCACGGGCAGCGTTGTGGCTCAGAAGGTGACGCGTGAAGGCGAACCAGCCAAGCAATACGAGCACCGGGCCGATCCCGCCGAGCACGCTGCGTGACCACTGTCGGTGGCTGAGCCAGCTCAGGCCATTAATCAGCAGCACGAAGGCGGCAAAGTACGGTAACAGGGCAAGAAACACGGGCTCCCATCGCGACAGGAAACCCAGTCCGATCGCCGCGCCCAGGCTGGCTGCGGCAGGAAAGCACATGGCGCAGGACATCGTCGACACCAGCGTGCCGACCACGCCGAGCTTGTCGGCAACGAGTCGGGTATTGAATCGCATGGCGATCAGCCTCCCTGCTTCACGCGCGACGGGTAGCCGGCGTCGGCCGTGGCGGCGGTGAGCGCTTTGGCATGGGTACGGGCGTCGTCATAGGTCACCACCACATCACGCTTGCGAAAATGGACGAGGACCTTTTTCACGCCTTGCACCCGTGAAAGTGCGGTCTTGACGGTGATGGGACAGGCCGCACAGGTCATGCCGGGTACATGCAGGGTGAGCTGGCGGGTAGCGGCCAGTGCCGGCAGCGATGCGGCGGACAACAGCAGGGCAAGCACGATTTTCATGACAGGACTCCTTCAGTAGAACAGGGGCAGTACGTACGGATAGATCAGCGCGATGAGAATCAGTGTGGCCACAAGGAAGAAGGTGATCCTGTAGCCCTTGCGCACGCCGGGGGCAGCGCAGATTTCCCCCGGTTTGCAGTCGGTCGCCGGACGGAAGATCCTGCGGTAGGCGAAGAACATGGCCACCAGGGACACGGCGATGAACCAGGGGCGATACGGTTCGAGCACGGTCAGCTGACCGATCCAGGCGCCGCTGAAACCCAGCGAGACCAGCAACAACGGTCCCAGGCAGCAGGTCGAAGCGAGTACAGCGGTAAGGCCGCCAAGAGCCAGCGGGACGGGTCCACGCGTGAGACGGGGCATGGCGGGATGTTTTCCTCGAGGAGACATGGGGCTAAGCTTAAAGCCGTACCTGACTACGGAAGCAAGTCATGAATCTGACCATCGGCACATTGGCTGCGGCGACCGGTGTCCATGTCGAAACCGTCCGCTATTACCAGCGCCGTGGACTGCTGCGTGAGCCTCCCCGGCCATTGGGGGGAATCCGTCGCTATGACGAACACGATGCAAGACGGCTGAATTTCATCCAGAAGGCCAAGCACATGGGGTTCAGCCTGGATGAAATCAGCAGTTTGCTGCGCCTTGAAGATGGCAGCCATTGCCAGGAAGCCCGGGAACTGGGGGAACGCAAACTAGGACTCGTGCGCGAACGTATCGCGCAATTGCGCAAGGTCGAGCGTGCCCTTCAGGGTTTGCTGGCCGCATGCCGCGCCAACGCCGGATCGGTGTCGTGCCCGTTGATCAGCGCCTTGCTCGATGAGCAGCCGTGAAGCACGTACCCGCGCCCTGCGGTCTGGCGGCAGGGCGTTCACGCCGGCATTGCGTGACCGAAATGAAGCGCGAGGAACACCCCCAGCGCAAGCATGGCGAGCGAAAGCAGGGTCATGCCGGTCATGGCCCATGGCGACACCTTCCGTTCATGGGCGGGGGAGTCCTGGGCAGGGGCACCCGGACCGTGGACATGGCCGCTGCCGTGACCGGACGGTGACGGTTCGGCGTGGTCCGCGGCCATCGTGTCATGGACATGCGCACCGGGGGACGTGTCGCCGGGACGCACCGTCATCATGCCGTGCTTGATGCCGCGGGCGACCAGCCAGCCGTTGATCGGATAGGCGCAGACGAAGCCGGCCAGCAGGGCCATCGACATCACGAACCAGAACGCCGGACTGGCGGGGTGTTCGCTGCCGGGAAGGCGCGCCATGGCGATCGTCATGACCGGAATCATGCCGGCCATCAGCGCATTCATGGACAGCCATTCGGGCATGAAGGTGCGTGCGAGGGATCGCAGGTAGGAGCCGCCCGCCATGTCCTTCATGAACAGGGCCTGGAACACGGTCCAGCCGAAGCCGAAGCCGAGCGCGTACTCCAGGCTCACGTCGGCCGCCCAGCCCAGTCCGATCCACGCGGCGATCATGGCGCCGGCGAGAATGCCGACACCGTCCCCGGCAACGCAGTGCATGGTCGAACCGAGCACCTGCCGCCAGCGTGCCGCGACGTAGCGTTCATGCAGGCCGGGAAGTGGCTCCCGGCAGCCCAGCACATACAGGAAGGCGCCGATCGGTCCGGTGTAGGCGGTCAGCAGGACGAAGCCCCATTTCAGCACGGGGGACTCGGGCGTGTTGCGGATGTCGATGGCCACGAACAGCACCGAGACGGCCGTCAACACGAACCAGAGCAGCATGATGCCATCGAGCATGGTCATTCTCCGAACGGATGGGAGGGAGCCCATGTCCGCTTGCGCATGGGCGCTTACGTCATGCGCACTGTGCAGCAGGCGGGGCTCCCCCGCAACGCCTTGCCCGGCCGGGCAAGGCGCGATCCTGGCGGGTCAGTGATGGTGGGCGTCCTGCTGTCCTGACGCGCTAGCGTCGTCGTGTGGCGTGGAGCCGCCATCGTGCACGTGGGCTGGGGCTGCGTGCGAATGCCCGTTGTCCCCGTGGTCACCGTCGCTGCCGGCCTGCGCCGTATAGGTGGCGTACTGCTGCGGCGTCATGCCCGGCAGTTTGCGCACGAAGGCCACCATGGCCCAGATCTTGTCGTCCGAATGCGAGGCGCCCCAGGCCGGCATGCCGGACATCTTGATGCCGTGCTTGATGATCCAGTAGGCCTCGCCCGGATCGATGGCGTGGTCCATGCGCGCGAAGACCGGCGGCTTGGGATACAGGCCTTCCCGGATCTCGCTGCTGTTCACACCGGGCTTGAGATGACATCCCGTGCACATCTCGGCGTAGTGTTCTGCACCCTCGCGGATGCGCGCGGAGGATTCCAGGTCCGGAGGGACCTGGACCGATGCGGCATGATGCTCCACGGCCCTTTCGCGGAACCAGTCCAGCGCGTTGTAGGTGAGCTTCCAGTGCGGCACGTCCGCGCCGATGGCGTAGGTGCCGGACCAGGCAAAGATGCCCAGTCCGGCGCCGACCAGCAGCACGCTGGCGACGAGCGTCGCCAGCACGATTTTCCAGGGTTTCATGGGTCGGTCCTCATGCAGTTGCGGTGGAGTTGGCGGTTCAGTACCAGACCCGAAGGCCCAGCATGACCCTTCGGTCGAACACGGGTTTGCCCTCGCTGCGCGCCAGGTTCGCGGTGCCGCCCCAGGTGCGTGCCCAGGCCACGCCGACGTAGGGGGCGAACTTGCGCGAGAACTCGTAACGCAGGCGCAGCGACAGCGTGCTGTCGGATAGGCCCGAGCCCAGGCCGCGTGCCGGGTCCGCCTTGCCGTAGCCGTTGAGCTCGATCTCCGGTTCCAGGATCAGGCGCTGGGTGAACAGCCATTCCTGGGTGGCCCGGATGCGCAGTGCACTGCGACCGTTCGGCCCGAGGTACACCGTGGTCTCGTAGTCAAACTGGTAGGGCGCGATGCCCTGGATGCCGAAGGCGGCCCAGTTGCGTGCCGGTCCGGGGCCCAGGTCATGGCGGGCGCCCAGCATCAGGTCCCAGAACGGGCTGATGGCATGGCCCCACAGCAGTTCGGCATCACCTTCCTCGATGCGTCCCTTGCTGCGGGTACCTTCGCTGCGCAGCCACAGCCGGTTCAGGTTGTGGCCGGTCCATGCCTTGAGGTCCCAGGCCTGGCTGTTGCCTTCGCGCCCATGCACGGTCTCCAGGTTGTCGAGCTGGAATTTTGCCAGCAGGGGATCGCTGGGCATGTGCAGGGTGACGCCGTAGGCCGCATAGGGTTCGGGTGCGGAACCGTCGCTGCGGGGAAGGCTGCCGATGGGCGGCGCGGTCGAGGTCTTCATGGCGCCGTGGTGCATGGACATGTCGTGTTGCGGCATGGCGCCCATGGCCGGCATGCCTTCGGGCTTCATGGCCTTCATGTTCATGCGGTCTTGCTTCATGCCGCCATGTTTCATGCCTCCATGCTTCATGCCGCCATGTTTCGTGTCCTTCTTGTGCGGCATGTCGTGCTTGCCCATCCGGCACTCGCTCATGGGCGTGGCGCTGGATGCCGACGTGCCGGCATGGGCAGGGTGGGAGGACATGCAGTCCCCGTTTGCGGTGGTTGCGGTCGTGGAGGCCTGTGGCGCAGCCATCACCACGAGGCTGGCCGACAGGAGAAGGAAACCTGCCAGGACGGCGACAGGGCGTTTGCGGATCGACGCCGCGGAAAGCTGAATCGGTTGCATGGCGTCCTCCTTACTTGACGACGATGGCGCGGAACATGCCGCTGTCCATGTGGTAGAGCATGTGGCAGTGGTAGGCCCAGCGCCCCAGGGCATCGGCGGTGACGCGGTAGCTGATGCGCTGCGCGGGACGCACATTGACCGTGTGCTTGCGCACCCGGAATTCCCCGTCGGCGGTTTCCACCTCGCTCCACATGCCGTGCATGTGAATGGGATGATTCATCATCGTGTCGTTCACCAGCACCACACGCAGGCGTTCGCCGTGGTGGAACAGGACCGGACGGGCCTGGTCGTAGGGCACGCCATTGAACGACCACATGTAGCGGTTCATGTTGCCGGTCAGGTGCAGCACGACCTCGCGTGACGGCTCGCGATCGTCGATCGGACCGCCGACGGTATGCATGTCGGCGTAGGTCAGGACCCGGCGCCCGTTGTTGCGCAGGCCGGCACCCGGATCGTCCAGGGCCGTCGAGGCCACATCGATGCACTTGGTGTTCGATGGCCCGTATTCGGTGGGGTAGTGGTAGTGGATCGGCACGCTCTGGCTGTTTGCGCCCATGCCGTGCATGCCCTCCATCCCTTTCATGCCCGTCATGCCGCCGGCCGCATCGCCGTGGGATGCGCTGCCCATGTCCATGCCTTTCATCTTCGACATGTCCATGCCCATGTCGGCCATGGTCAGGCTCGGGATCGGGTCCATCGCGGGTACCTCGGCGCGCATGCCTTCACGCGGGGCGAGGGTTGCCAGTGCGTAGCCGCTGCGGTCGATGGCCTGTGCGAACACCGTCCAGGCGCGGTCGGTGGCCGGTTCGACGATCACATCGATGGTTTCGGCCACGCCGATGCGGAATTCGTCGACCGATACCGGGTCGATGTCCTGGCCGTCGGCGGACACCACGGTCATCTTGAGACCCGGAATGCGCACATCGAAATAGGTCATGGCCGAGGCATTGATGAAGCGCATCCGCACTTTCTCGCCACGCTGGAACAGCCCGGTCCAGTTGCCGGCCGGCGGTGTTCCGTTCATCAGATAGGTATAGGTGTAGCCGGTGACATCGGAAAGATCGCGCGGACTCATGCGCATCTTGTCCCAGGCCAGGCGCTGCTTGAGCGCCGTGGCGATGCCCATGGCGCGCGCGTCATGCAGCAGCTCGGGGATCGTGGGTTCCGTGCGGCTGTAGTAGTCGCCCATCTTCTTGAGATTGGCGTAGATGGTTTCCGGGTCCGAGTCGCTCCAGTCCGAGAGCACCATCACGTAGTCGCGGTCGGTCGGGTAACGCTCCGCTTCCCTGGGTTCGACCACGATAGCGCCGTACAGGCCGGTCTGCTCCTGGAAGCGCGTATGGCTGTGGTACCAGTAGGTCCCGGTCTGCTTGACCTTGAAGTGGTAGCGGTACATGCCGCCCGGCGCGATCCCGGGATAGCTCAGACCCGGCACGCCGTCCATCTGGAACGGCAGCAGGATGCCGTGCCAGTGGATGGAGCTGGATACCGGCAGGTGATTGCGCACATCCAGGGTGATCAGGTCACCTTCGCGCCAGCGCAGGATCGGTGCAGGAAGCTGGCCGTTGACCGTCGTGGCCATGATCTGGCGGCCGGTGAAATTGACGGGGGATTCCCCGATGTCCAGCTTGAAATGGGTGCCGCGCAGTTCGCCGGCCTGGGCGCCCTGTGCGGCACCATTCGGGCCACGGGCCCATGCCGGGCTGGATTTCGCCAGCGCGAGGCCGGCCGCGGCACCGCCCAGCCCGAGGACGAAGCGCCGCCGGGACATGGGCAGGGAAGGGGGTTTGGTGTTGTGATCGGTGGTCATGAACGATTCTCCGGGGCGGTCCGGCAGAACGCGGAATCCGCCCGTCAGTACTGACAGGGACATGCCGGTATCGGCATGAAGGCGTCAGCCGGGACGGCGACGCGAGCGAAGAATTCAGACCGAGGGTGGGTGCAGCGGTGGCGGCAGCAATCGTGTCGGCACGGACGGCATGATCGGCGCATGGCCTGTTGCCGGCAGGGCGACATGGGCCAGGTCCAGCGTGTGCGGCAGGGCGAACGAGGCGCACAGGTTCGCGCAGTGACAGCCGAAGACCATGCCACAGGACATATCGGCCGCCTCTGCGGTAGCGGCATGGCCCGACGTTGCCATCTGGGCATGGGCATGGGCCGCGTGCGGGCCGTTGCCCGGCATCGAGGCCGCAGTCATCGCATGCGCCGATCCCATGAGTACCAGGCCGAACCAGGCCAGCAGCGCCAGGGCGCTGCAGCGGCGGAGCATGGATGGTCGGCGAAAAAACGGCATGGTCGACAGGGTAGCATGTTTCCCGCCGGGTTTAGCGGGAAGCGCAGCCCTTCGGTCACCGGGGCCGATGGCTTTCGGCAATGCGTTCGGCTTCGTCTTCCTCGGGCGGGATGATCGGCTGGCCGGGATCGATGGCGCCTTCGGCCTCCTCGATCTGGATGGCCTCGATGGATGGCGTGCGCCAGCCGGCATGTGCGCCCCACAGGAAGTACAGCAGGCCGATCACCGCGACCAGAGCCAGGTCCCAGCCGTAGGGAATGACACCGGTACCGCCGAACTCGGGGCTGCCGATGTAGGACACCACGGCCAGTGTGACCAGATAGCAGACCAGCCACCAGGCGCCCTTCATCTGGCGGCCGAAGTCGTGCCATTTCTGCTTGAACTGATAGTAGAAGTACAGCGGCAGGGCGATCGCGATCAGCAGGATGATCTGGCCAGTCAACGGCCACTTGGCCCAGTACAGCAGTTCGGCCGACATGATGAAGGCGATCGCCGAGATGAGCGACAGGCCGTGCAGGCGAAACGGGCGAGGCAGCTCCGGTGCGGTGCGGCGCAGGGTCATCACGCTGACCGGACCGGTGAGGTAGGAAATGATCGTCGCCACCGAGATCACCGCGGCCAGCGAATCCCAGCCGCGGAAGAAGAACAGGAAGATGAAGGCGACCACCAGGTTCAGCCACATGGCCGGTCGTGGCACGCCCCACTTCGGGTGCACGGAGCCGAAGATCTTCGGCAGCGTGCCATTGCGCTCCATGCCGTAGATCATGCGCGCGGTCGAGGCGGTGTAGGTCATGCCGGTGCCGCTGGGGCTGATGAAGGCATCGGTGAACAGCATGGTCGCCAGCCACTGCAGGCCGAGGATCTTGGCCAGGTCGGCGAACGGCGAGGAGAAGTTGATGCCGTGCCAGCCGGCCCTGGCCAGCAGCGTGGGCGGCACCGCGCCGATGTAGGCCACCTGCAGCAGCACGTAGATGATGGTGGCCAGCACGATGGCGCCGACGATGGCGAAGGGGATGCTGCGCCCCGGGTTGCGTGCCTCGCCGGCCAGGTTCACCGGACTCTGGAAGCCGTTGAAGCTGAACACGATGCCGGCCGTCGCCACGGCGGTGAGGATGGCGGCAAAGTCGTTGGTGTGGGTCCCGCCGTTGACGCCGACGTCGAAGTTGGCGTGGTCGAAGCCGCTGGCGATCAGGGCAATGCCGGTGACCGCGGGAATGATCAGCTTGACGATGGTGATGGCGGTGTTGGAGTGCGCGAACAGTTTCACGCTCCAGAAATTGAGCAGGAAATAGACGACGATCAGGATCGCAGTAAAGCCCAGGCCCAGGTGGCTGAGCGTGTCGGTATGTGCGTTGTACAGGCCGTGCACCCAGTTGCCGACCCAGTCGCCGTCCCAGCCGGACATGTACTGGATCGAGGCCTCGGCCTCGACCGGGATCACCGAGACGATGGCGATCCAGTTCGACCAAGCGGCGATGAAGCCGACCAGCGAGCCGTGCGAGTAGTGGCCGTAGCGCACCATGCCGCCGGTCTCGGGGAACATCGCGCCCAGCTCGGCGTAGGTCAGGGCGATCGAGAGGATCACGCCGGCGCCGATCAGCCAGGCCCAGACCGCGCCGGGGCCGGCCAGGCGGGCCGCGTTCCAGGCGCCGAACAGCCAGCCGGAGCCGATGATCGAGCCCAGGCCGGTGTACATCAGGGCCCATGGGCCGACGTCGCGACGGATGGATCTGGCCTGGTCCATATTCGGTAATCCTCAGTGTGGGGTTGGCGGGCTCAAACCGCGCCAGTATGGCAAACCGGGGCGCATGTGACACGTGGCTGCAGTCATGCCTGTGCTCAGGCCGCACAATGAACGACGATCACGCGAGATTGCGCCGTGAATCATGCACAATGGGGCCGTATGTAGAAGGGACTTGCCTCATGCCCGAAGTGGGTGACCTGCGAGCGAGGCAGGCGCGGTGGCGAAGCTGGCCCGCCCTGGCCGCCTGGATGCTGGCGCTGCTGATCTTCCCGCATGTTCTGCAGGCGGGCGAGGTGCGCAGTGTCGTGATGCAGTCCTTCACCCGTGACCACGGGCTGGGAAGTCTTTCGGTGCATGTTCTTGCGCGCGACCGGCAGGGCGTTCTGTGGGCCGGTACGGAGCGCGGTGCCTACCGTTTCGATGGCCGTACATTCCTGCCGGTCACGACCGGTCCCGGCCGGCGGCTGCGGGTGAACGACATGTTCCTGGCGCCTGACGGGCACTTGTGGGTTGGCGCTGCGCAGGGCCTGTACCGTTGGGACGGCGATCGCCTGCAGCGCTTGTCGCGCGTGCCGGTGGATGATCTGCGGCGCATTGCCGGGGACGGAAACCATGGTGTCTTCGTGCGTCACCAGCGGCGGATGGTGCACGTGGATGCACAAGGCCGGGAGCGCGATATGCCTTGGCAGGAGGTGCTGGCGGTCGGATTGCTCACGGACGGGCCGGTCCTGCGTTATCGCGAACACCTGTGGACAAGTTGCGGCGCGCAGTTGTGCATGCGTTCGGACGGGGGGCAAACCCGGCAATGGGGCGCGGCGCACGGGGTGCCTGCCGACCGCTGGATCACGCTGATGGCTACCCGGTCTGGCGACTTGTGGGTCGGTGGCGAAAAGCACCTGCTGCACCTGGCGCCGGGGAGCAGGCAGTTTCGCGCCATTGCCAGTCCGGCGCCGGTCGAATCCCTGCATGTCGATGCACGGGGGCGGGTGCTCGCGGGATCATCCGGACGCTTGCTGCGCTGGGACGGCGAGCGCTGGGAACAGTTTGGCGATCGCCGTTCCCTGCAGGGCGTGCAGATCCGTGACGTCCTGCATGATGCGGGCGGCATGGTCTGGTTGGCGACGGGAGGTCGCGGGGTGCTGCGCTGGCGCGGTTACGGAAGGATCCGCAACTGGTCCGCCGATCATGGACTGGACAGTGCGCCGACCTGGGCCATCGCACGGGATGCCGATGGCGATCTGTGGCTGGGCAACCAGCATCGCGGCAATCTTCTGCGTGCCGGCGCGCGGCATCTCAGTGAATGGCCGCAGGCACTGCGACGGAACGACTGGATCAATACCGTGGCCCTGCTGCCGCGCGCGCGCAGCATGTGGGTCGTCTTCAATGCGGGCACCGTGCTGCGCTACGACCTCGATACCCGCAAGGTGACCGTGGTGCTCGAACGGGCCGGATGGGCCAAGTTTGCCCTGTTCGATGCCCGGGGTCGCCTGTGGCTGGGGGCCCACGGTGGACTGTGGCGGATCGACGGAGCGGATAGCGCGAGCCCCGTCGCCCGGCGCATGCATACCGGTTACCCGGAAAGCACGCGCTACCTCGGCGGTGCGCACAGCGGTGTCGACGGACTCTGGCTGGCCACCAGCCGTGGACTGTTGCGCGAGGCCGGGGGACGTATTGAACCTGTCAGTCTGTCGCGCAGCCTGCCCGAGGGCGGTTTCGCCGACGTGGCCGAATTGCCGGACGGAAGGGTCCTGCTGGCTCCGGTTTCGGGCGGACTGTGGGAGGGGCGGGTGAACGATGAAGGTGGGCTCGACGTGGTTCCGGTCCGCGACGCACTGTTGCAGGACACGCTCGTGCATTCGCTGTACATGGACGGATCGGGCCGCCTGTGGGCGGCGGGTGATGCGGGGGTGGATGTGCTTGCCGAGGGGCGTTGGCGCAGGCTCGACCAGAATGACGGTCTGGCCTGGGACGACATGGCTGTCGGCGCCTTTCACGAAGATGCCGATGGCAGCGTCTGGCTCGGCACCAGCGGTGGCGTCTCGCACCTGGTGCATCCCGGGGCCGTGCTGCGTGAGCGTCCGCTGCCGGCTCCGGTCATTTTGCAGATGCGCTACGGGAAAGCCGCCGTGGGCAGGGACGGTCACTCGATTCTTCCCTGGATGCACGGTCAGACATTCATGGTGAAACTGGCCACGCCCGGCATGGCCCATGGCCCGGACCTGCAGATCCAGTATCGACTGATGAATGGCGACGGGGCGCAGGATGTGTCCTGGGAATCGGTGCGCGAGCGCAGCCTGCATTACAGCGGACTGGCTCCGGGAACGTACCGGCTGCAGATGCGCCTTTTCGATCCGGCCATGCGTGCCTATTCGGGCGTCCACGGGCCAGGGTTCACGGTCAGGCCGCCGTGGTGGATGCACGGATGGGCGCTGGCGCTGTACATGATGCTGGTGCTGGCGCTGGTGGTGATGCTGTGGCGCCTGCGCACGTCCCGGCTGCGTCAGCGTCATGCCGAACTGGAGGTGCTGGTCGCGCAGCGCACCCAGGAACTGGAGAACGACAAACGGCAGCTGGTCGCGGCGCGCGAAGCGCTCAAGTACGAAGCCACGCACGATGCTTTGACCGGGCTGCTCAATCGTGGCGCCGCGGTCAGGGCGCTGGTGGCGGCCCTGTTGTCGGGCGATCAGCCACTGGGCGTGCTGTTGATCGACCTGGACCATTTCAAGCAGGTCAACGACACCTACGGCCATCTGACGGGCGATGCGGTGCTGGTGCAGTGCGCACAGCGTTTGCGCAGGCTGGTGCCTGGCAAGACAAGCCTGGGGCGCTATGGCGGCGAGGAGCTGGTAGCGATCTGGCCGGGACTGGATCGCAAGGAGGATCTGCAGCAGGCACTGGCCGAGGTGATCGACGGCCGCTACAACGACGGCGACAAGCATCTGCGCGTGACCTGCTCGGTAGGCGTGGCCTGGGCGCGACCGGGCGACGATGTCGACAGCGTGCTGCGGCGTGCCGATCTGGCGCTGTACCGCGCCAAGCGCGCAGGTCGCGCGCGCGTGGAGTACGCATCGGTCTGATCGCGGCTGGACGGTGATGGCCGCGCCCGGGCCCGTCCGCATGTGATGCGGCGTCGAGTCATGCCGGCGCCTTCAGCACTCGATGACATTCACGGCCAGTCCGCCGCGCGAGGTTTCCTTGTACTTGTCCTTCATGTCGCGGCCGGTGTCGCGCATGGTGCGGATCACCTTGTCCAGCGAAACGCGGTGCTTGCCGTCGCTGCGCAGGGCCATGCGGGTGGCGTTGATGGCCTTGATGGCGGCCATGGCGTTGCGCTCGATGCAGGGGATCTGCACCAGACCGCCGATCGGGTCGCAGGTCAGGCCGAGATTGTGTTCCATGCCGATCTCGGCGGCATTCTCGATCTGTCCCGGCGTGGCGCCGAGTGCCGCGGCCAGTCCGCCGGCGGCCATCGAGCAGGCCACGCCGACCTCGCCCTGGCAGCCGACTTCCGCGCCGGAGATCGATGCGTTTTCCTTGTACAGGATGCCGATGGCGCCGGCCGTCAGCAGGAACTCGATCACGCCATCCTCGCTCGAACGGGGCTGGAAGCGGTCGTAATAATGAAGCACGGCCGGGATGATGCCTGCCGCGCCATTGGTCGGGGCCGTCACGACGCGCCCGCCCGCGGCGTTTTCCTCGTTCACCGCCAGGGCATAGAGATTGACCCAGTCGAGGATGCTCAGCGGATCCTTGAGCGCCGCCTCGGGACGGTCGCGCAGTTCGGCGTACATGGCCGGTGCGCGGCGCTTGACATGCAAGCCGCCCGGCAGTTCACCGTGGGCATGCATCCCGCGCGCGACACAATCCTGCATGGCCTTCCAGATGCCAAGCAATCCTTCACGAATGGCCTTCTCGTCGCGCCAGGATTTTTCGTTTTCAAGCATGACCTGCGCGATGCGCATGCCGTGGCGCTCGCACAGTGCAAGCAGGGCATCGCCGCTGTCGAAGGGGTAGGGCAGCGGTGTGGTGTCGGCGACGATGCGATCCTCCGCGGCCTCGTCCGGATTCACCACGAAGCCACCACCCACCGAATAGTATTCGCGGCTTGCCAGCACCTGCTCTTCGGCGTCGAAGGCGCGGTAGCGCATGCCGTTGGTGTGGTAGGGCAGCTTTTGTCGCTTGTTGAACAGCAGGTCGCGTTTTTCCTGGAAGCCGATCTCGTGCCGTCCGAACAGTCGCAAGCGTCCGCTGTCGCGGATACGCTGGATGATGTCGGGTATGGCGTCCGGATCCACGCGGTCCGGTTCCTGTCCCTCCAGGCCAAGCAGCACGGCTTTGTCGGTGCCGTGGCCGCGCCCGGTCAGTGCCAGTGAGCCGTGCAGCTCGCACTGCACGCGCTGCACGCGGGGCATGAGGCCGGCCTCGTCCAGAGCCCGCACGAAGCGCGCGGCGGCGCGCATCGGCCCGACGGTATGCGAGGAGGAAGGGCCAATGCCGATCTTGAACAGATCGAAGATGCTGACGGCCATGCGCGGGTATCCAGGGTATGGCTGAACGGTACAATGGCCCATTGTATACGGGCCATGCGGATTGCGAGTGAACCCTCCCGGCGACTTTGTCCTCTACCAGCGCGACGACTGCCATCTTTGCGATCTGGCGCTCAGGGTGCTGGCCGATGCGCGCATGCCCGAATTCGCCAGCTGCTGGATCGATGGCGATGCCGAGCTGGAGGCGCGTTACGGCCTTCGCGTGCCGGTACTGCGGGACTGTCGCGGCAACCGCGAGCTGGGCTGGCCGTTCGACGTGGCAGCCGTCCAGGCACTGCTGGCCGAAGCCGGGCAATCCTGAGTTACACTTGCGCCCGGGAGTCGGCCGGACAGTCGCGTCGCGCATGCCGCGCCGAGGAAAGTCCGGGCTCCACAGGGCAGGGTGCCAGGTAACGCCTGGGCGGCGCGAGCCGACGGAAAGTGCAGCAGAGAGCAGACCGCCGATGGCCCCGCAAGGGGATCAGGCAAGGGTGAAAGGGTGCGGTAAGAGCGCACCGCACGCGGGGACAACGCCGCGTGGCACGGCAAACCCCACCCGGAGCAAGACCGAATAGGGGAACCATGGCGTGGCCCGCGTCGTTCCCGGGTAGGTTGCTTGACCCTGGCGGTGACGCCAGGGCGAGAGGAATGACTGTCACGCCGCAAGGCGCACAGAACCCGGCTTACAGGCCGGCTCCCCCTCCTTCCACCCGCAGGCGTTCAGCCTGCCCGAGCACACGGTTCCGCCGGCCAGGGAGGGCCAGCGGGGGTGTCGTATGCGCATGCGGGGCGTCCGCGCCGGGTACGGGCATCGAGCCGGTCGTCAGGCCGGATGGGTCGTGCCGGCACGTCCTCGGCGTGCTTGTTGCCCATAAAAATCCATCATTTTCAACGACCTCACAAATCTTCCTGAGAAACTGCATAAAAAATCAGCAAGCCTCGTCTTTGTCCTTGATCTGCAAGCAAAAATTCCTTGACAGTCTCAGGGGGTGAGACTATGGTGGGCCGCAGTGTGAATACGTGGGATTTAGTGGAAAACCACCCTCATGTTCCAGGGCGAAACCGCCATTACCGTGGATGACAAGGGCCGGCTGGCCATCCCGACTGCGTATCGGGAGCTGGTCGCGCGCGAGTGCGGCAACCGCCTGGTGGTGACGTACAACCCCTTCGAGGCGGGCTGCCTGTGGATTTTCCCCCATGCCGAGTGGGAACGGGTGCGCGACCAGGTCAATGCCCTGCCGAGAGTCAAGGCGGTGCATCGCGACATGCAGCGCAAGCTGGTGGGGGCGGCCGCGCCGCTGGAGCCTGACAGTGCCTCGCGCATCCTGCTGCCGGCCAGCCAGCGTGCTTTTGCCGGGATCGAGAAGAAGGCGGTGCTGCTGGGCATGGATTCGAAGTTCGAGTTGTGGAGCGAACAGGCTCACCTGGAGAGGATCCGCCAGATCATTGGCGAGGACCAGATCAGCGACGACATGGCGGAGCTGCGGTTGTAGCGGGGTTCAAACGGTCACGCATGCATCGGGATGATGGCAATGGAAAGGCAAGGCGCGGAACACATCCCGGTGATGCTGGAGGAGGTGTTGGAGGGGCTCGCCGTGAAGACAAGCGGGCGGTATCTGGATGGCACGTTCGGACGTGGTGGTCATGCGCGGGCGGTACTGGAGCGGCTGGGCCCCGAGGGGCGGTTGCTGCTCATGGATCGTGACCCGCAGGCCATCGCCGAGGCGCAACGGGCGTTTGCCGACGATGCACGGGTCACGGTGCAGCGCGGCAACTTCGCCGACCTGGCGCACTGGACGGCAACCGAACCCGGCCTAGATGGCGTGCTGCTCGACCTTGGCGTGTCCTCGCCGCAACTCGACGAGGCCGAACGCGGCTTCAGTTTCATGGCCGATGCCCCACTGGACATGCGCATGGATCCGGAGCACGGCATGAGTGCGGCGGACTACCTGGCCTCGGTCGACGAGAAGGAGCTGGCCGATGTGCTGTGGCGCTACGGCGAGGAGCGGTTCAGCCGGCGCATCGCGCGCACCATCGTGGCGCAGCGCTCGGAGCAGCCGATCCGGCGCACGGGAGAACTCGCGCAGCTGATCGAGCGTGTGCTCGGCCGGCGTGAAAAGGGAAAGCATCCGGCAACCCGCAGTTTCCAGGCGCTGCGGATTCGCATCAACGGCGAAATGGATGCGCTGGAAAAAGGCCTTGCAGGGGCGCTGACGCGGCTGCGGCCGGGTGGGCGCCTGGCGGTGATCAGTTTTCATTCGCTGGAGGACCGGATGGTCAAGCAGTTCATCCGCAGCGAGTCCGGGCTGCGTCCGGCCGGGCCGCGCCACCTGCCGCCGCCCGACGCGCCGGTGGCACGGCTGCGCGCGGTAGGCAAGGCACGCTTCCCCGCCGATGCCGAAACCCGGAGCAACCCGCGCGCGCGCTCGGCGGTGTTGCGGGTCGCGGAGCGTCTGCCATGAATTGGCGACTGGTCCTGCTGGTCCCGGGCCTGCTGGTGCTGGTGCTGGTCAGCGCCATTGCCGTGATCTGGGCGCGGCACGAGAACCGCGTGCTGTTCGTGCAACTGACGCAACTGCAGTCACGCCGCGATGCCCTGAACGTGGAGTTCGGCCGACTCGAGCTGGAAAAGGCGACCTGGGCCGACCCGGCACGTATCGAGTACGTGGCCCGCAAGCAGTTGGGCATGGTACGCCCCACGCCTGCCGATACCCGGTTGATCCTGCAATGAACCGTACCCGCCGCCAGCACGAGTTGCAGGTCCCCGGACGCATGCCCGGCCCCAGTGCGCGTCGCCGCCTGTGGCTGGTGGCCGTCCTGATGGGCCTGGCGTTGCTCGGACTGATGGCGCAGGCGGTCGACCTGCAGGTCGTGCACAAGCGCTTTTACCAGGAGCAGGGCAATGCGCGTTTCCTGCGCGAGGTACCGATCCCGGTTTCGCGTGGAAGCATTTTTGACCGCAATGGCGTGCCGCTGGCCGTGTCCACGCCAGTGGAATCGATCTGGGCCAACCCCGGCGAGGCGCTTGCCGCGAGCGACCGTCTGCCGCAACTGGCGCGCATGCTGGGCATCGATCCGCAGGCATTGACGCAATATCTGGAGCAGCGCTCGGGTCGCGAATTCGTGTACCTCAAGCGGCGCATGAGTCCGGAGGCAGCGCAGGCCGTGCTGGACCTGAAGATTCCCGGCATCAACGAGCAACGGGAATACCGGCGCTACTACCCGTTGGGCGCCATCACCGCGCACGTCATCGGTTTCACCGATATTGACGACCACGGCCAGGAAGGGCTGGAACTTGCCTACGACAAGTGGCTGAGCGGCACCGCAGGCATCAAGCGGGTGATACGGGACCGCCGCGGACAGACCGTGGAAAACGTGGACCTGGTGCGGGCGCCGCGGCCCGGCCACGACCTGACCCTGAGCATCGACCGTCGCATCCAGTACCTGGCCTATCGCCAGCTTGAGCAAACCGTACGCAAATACAAGGCCCAGTCGGCTTCGATGGTCATCATGGATCCGCGTAACGGCGAAGTGCTGGCGATGGTCAACATGCCTTCGTACAACCCCAATGCGCTTGGCAACAGCACACCCGCCCAGCGCCGCAACCGTGCCGTGACCGACGTGGTCGAGCCCGGCTCCACGGCCAAGGCCTTCACCGTGGCGGCTGCGCTGGAAAGCGGCAAGTGGACACCGGGGCGGAAAATCGACACCTCGCCGGGCTGGATCGACCTGTACGGCCACGTGATCCGTGACGACAGCGACAACGGCGTGCTCGACATGACTGGCGTGATCACCAAGTCCAGCAACATCGGCGCGGCGAAGATCGCGCTCAGCCTCGACCCGGTCCGGATGTACGACGTGTTCCGATCGTTCGGTTTCGGCCAGAGCACGGAAAGCGGGTTGCCGGGCGAGTCCGCGGGCCTGCTGCCGGTAGGCACCGACTGGCGCCCGATCCGCCAGGCCACGATCGGCTACGGCTACGGTTTCAGCGTGACCGCACTGCAACTGGCGCAGGCCTACTGTGTCATCGCCGATGGCGGGGTGCTGCATGCGCCGACATTCGTGAAGGGGCAGGACGTGCCGGGACACCGCGTGCTCGACCCGCAGGTGGCCAGGGAAGTGAAGAACATGCTCAAGACCGTGGTCGAGCCGGGCGGTACGGCGTACCGGACCGCCTCGATCGCCAATTACACGGTCGCCGGCAAGACCGGCACCTCGCACATTGCCGAAGCGGGAGGATATTCCGACTCGAGTTACAACTCGCTGTTCGCCGGGATGGTTCCGGCCAGCCGTCCGCGACTGGTCGGTGTGGTCATCGTGCGCGGCGCCAAGGGTGGTTATTTCGGATCGACCGTGGCGGCGCCGGTATTCAGCGCGGTGATGAAAGGTGCCCTGCGTCTGCTCGACGTAGCGCCGGACAACGTGCCGCAATTGTATGCGTCCAGGGACGGCGTCTCGGACGAGAACGGAGCACCCGCGCCATGACCTGGCATATGCGCCTCGGCGATCTGCTGACCGGGCGGTCCCCGACGCCTGCGTCACCCGACACGGTCGTATCCGGCCTGCAACTGGATTCGCGGCGCGTGAACCGTGGCGATGCGTTCGTGGCGCTTGCCGGCACGCGCACACATGGCATCACCTTTGCCCCGGCGGCGGTTGCGCGGGGTGCTTCGGTCATCCTCGCCGAGCCCCCCGCGCCCGCCGTTCCCGGGATCGATGCACCGGTGGTATGGATCGAGGACCTTCGCGAACAGGCTGGCCACCTGGCGGCCCGTTTCCATGGCTGGCCGTCGCGCGCCATGACCGTGATCGGCGTCACCGGCACCAACGGCAAGACCTCCTGCGTGCAGATGCTGGCCCAGGCGCTGAGCCTGCTCGGTCATCGCGCGGCAACGATCGGCACCCTCGGCAGTGGCGTGTACGGGAAGCTTCGGCAAGGCGAACGCACCACGCCGGATGCGCTCAGCGTGCAGGCCATGCTGGACATGTTCCGCGAGGCCGGTGTCAGTCACGTGGCCATGGAGGTGTCCTCGCATGCACTGGAGCAGCGCAGGGTCAACGGTGTCGAATTCGACATCGCAGCGTTCACCAACCTGACCCGCGAACATCTGGATTACCACCACAGCATGCAGGCGTACGGACAGGCCAAGGCCAGGCTGTTCGCCTGGCCGGGGCTGCGCGCGGCGGTGGTCAACGTCGACGATGCCTTCGGCCGCGGACTGGCCGGAGGCCTGCCCCGTGAGCTCAGGCGATTGCGCGTGAGCGTGGGTGGTGACCAGGCCGAGGTCACGGCGCACGCGGTCAAGGCGCATGCCGACGGATTGGACTTCACCCTGCGCACGCCGTGGGGCGAAGCGCAGGTGCAAAGCCCGCTGCTGGGCCGTTTCAACGTCGCCAACCTGCTGCTGGTGGCCGCTTGCCTGGGTGTGCTCGGCACCTCCCTTGCGCGGATCACGGACGTTCTCGGCAGGCTGGATCCCGTGCGCGGTCGCATGAACCGCCTGGGCGGCACGTCGCACGCGCCCTTGCTGGTGGTCGACTACGCGCATACGCCCGACGCGCTGGAACAGGCGCTTGCCAACCTGCGCGCCCACACCCGCGGGGCGCTGGTCTGCGTGTTCGGCTGCGGCGGCGAACGTGATGCCGGCAAGCGACCGGACATGGGCGCGATCGCCGAGCGCCTGGCCGATCGTGTGATTGTCACCGACGACAACCCGCGTGGCGAGGATGGCGATGCGATCGTGCAGCAGATCCTCGCCGGCATGAGACATCCGGGTTCGGCCATCGTGCTGCGTGATCGCGCCACGGCCATCCGCACGGCACTGCATGACGCCGGGGCGGACGATGTGGTCCTGATCGCGGGCAAGGGGCACGAAACCTACCAGGAAGCGGGGGGCGAACGGCGCCCGTTCGACGATCTCGAGGTGGCGCGCGCCGCCCTGGAGGCGCGCCCATGCTGAATGTGAACCTGGGCCGGATCGCGCAGTGGAGCGGAGGGCGACTTCAGGGCGATGACGTGCGTGTGCGCGGTATCAGCACGGACAGTCGCCGGATCGCATCCGGACAGCTGTTCGTGGCACTGGTCGGCGAACACCATGACGGGCACGCACACGCCGCGGACGCGGCGCGACTGGGTGCCTGCGCGGCGGTGGTGACGCGCCCGTTGCCGATCGCGCTGCCGCAGGTCGTGGTGGACGACACCTTGCAGGCACTCGGGCGCATCGCAGCCGGACGTCGCCGTGAACTTTCCGCGCGGGTGATCGGCATCACCGGGTCCAACGGCAAGACCACGGTGAAGACCCTGACGGCAGCCATCCTGGCCCGGCATGGGCGTACCCATGTGAATGCCGGCAATTTCAACAACGAGATCGGCCTGCCGCTGACCGTGCTCGAGATGCCGGAAGACACCGAATACGCGGTGCTTGAAATGGGCGCAGGCAAGCCCGGGGACATTGCCTACCTGGCGGCCATCGCGCGGCCCCTGGTGGGCCTCGTGACCACCATCGCGCCGGCGCATCTTGAGCGCATGGGCAGCATCGAGACCGTTGCACAAACCAAGGGCGCGCTGTACGAGGCGCTGCCGCAGGACGGGGTGGCCGTGATCCCGGCCGATGACCGTTTTGCACCGCAGTTCGATGCGCTGGCCGGTACGCGCCAGACGCTGCATTTCGGTCTGGAGCAGCCGGCGCAGGTGGGGGCACAGATCCTGGCGATGGAAGCGCATCTGTCGCGTTTCGTGCTCAGCACGCCGTGCGGGGATGCCCAAATCTCGCTGCCGTTGCCTGGCCGGCACAACATCGCCAATGCCTTGGCGGCAGCGGCCGTGGCCTGTGCACTGGATGTTCCGATGGAGCACATCGTGCATGGCCTGCACCATGCCGGCACGGTACCGGGTCGCCTTCTGCGCCGCGAGATGCCGGGTGGCTGGACGCTGATCGACGACAGCTACAACGCCAACCCGGGCTCGGTGCGCGCCGCGATCGACACCCTGAAGCTGGTCGACGGGGAAGCCTGGCTGGTGCTCGGCGACATGGCCGAACTGGGGCCGGATGGCGAGCGCCTGCATGCCGAAGTTGGCGAGTATGCCCATGCGGCCGGGATCCGGCGACTGCTGGCTACCGGTCCGCTCAGCCGGTCGGCCTGTCGCAGTTTCGGTCCGGGACGGGGCGAGCACTTCGACAGTCAGGCAGCACTGCTCGAGGCCTTGCGTGCCGGTCTGCATGCGGGCGTCACCTGTCTGGTGAAGGGTTCGCGCAGTGCGGGCATGGACCGCATCGTCGCTGCGCTGGAAACGTCATCGCAACAGGGGGTGTCACATGCTTCTTGAACTGGCTCGCTGGTTGTCGGCCTACATCGGTGCCTTGCGCCTGTTCGAATACATCACCTTCCGTACCATCATGAGCGCGTTGACGGCGCTTGCCGTATGCCTGCTTGCCGGGCCATCGATGATCCGCCGCCTGACCGCGATGAAGGCCGGCCAGGTGGTGCGCGACGACGGTCCGCAGTCGCATCTGAGCAAGGCCGGCACACCGACCATGGGCGGTGCCCTGATCCTGGCGGCGATCGTGGTTGCCACGGTGCTCTGGGCCGATCCGTTCAATCGTTATGTCTGGGTGGTGCTGGCCGTGACCCTGGCCTTCGGCGGCATCGGCTTCTACGACGACTATCGCAAGCTGGTGCTCAGGGACAGCCGCGGCCTGCCGGGGCGCTGGAAATACCTGCTGCAGTCGCTGGTCGGCCTGGCCGCGGCGGTGTTCCTGTATGCCAGTGCCACCATGCCGGCCGAAACCGCGTTGTACGTGCCGCTGTTCAAGCATGTGGCGCTGCCGCTGGGCCTGGGTTTCGTGCTGATCGGTTACCTGATGGTCGTGGGCTTTTCCAATGCGGTGAACCTGACCGACGGTCTGGACGGTCTGGCGATCATGCCCAGCGTGCTGGTGGCGGGTGCGCTCGGGATATTCGCCTACGTGGCGGGCAATGCGGTGTTCTCGCAGTACCTGGGCATTCCCTCGATTCCCGGTGCCGGCGAACTGGCCATCTTCTGCGGTGCGCTGGCTGGCGCAGGCCTGGGTTTCCTGTGGTTCAACACCTACCCCGCGCAGGTGTTCATGGGCGATATCGGCGCACTGTCGATCGGAGCCGCGTTGGGCCTGATTGCGGTGATTGTGCGCCAGGAAATCGTGTTGCTGGTGATGGGCGGCGTGTTCGTGCTCGAAACCGCGTCCGTGATGCTGCAGGTGGCCAGTTTCAAGCTGACCGGCAAGCGTCTGTTCCGCATGGCGCCGATCCATCATCACTTCGAACTCAAGGGCTGGCCGGAACCGCGCGTGATCGTGCGCTTCTGGATCATTTCCGTGGTGCTGGTCCTGATCGGACTGGCCACGCTGAAGGTGCGCTGATGATGATCGGGACACGGGACACGGGAACCGGGACCCGGCAGCCTGCCGGGTACGGGTCGTCGTGCGCGTACGGTAGGGGCGATGCGCCAGATGCACGCAGGCCCCGAGTGCATGCGCGCGCAGCGGCTTTTCCCGGGCCAGGGCCCGATGCAGGAGGGCGCCATGCTGCTGTTTGACGCTTTCCAGCCATCGCAGGCGCGCCGGCGCGACGGTGCGCCGCGTGGCCGGTATGACACGGTCCTGCTGCTGGCGATCGTGGCCCTGGCGTGCTTTGGCATCGTCATGGTCGCTTCGGCTTCCATTGCGGTTGCCGACGGCCGGCATTTCGGGGCGTTCTATTACCTGAAACGGCACCTGTTGTTCCTGGCGCTGGGTGCCGTGCTGGCCGGCATCGCCATGCGCGTGGAGCTGAAGTTCGTCGAGAAATTCAGCATGCCGCTGATGCTGGCCGGCATCGCCCTGATGCTGATGGTGTTCGTGCCGGGCCTGGGCATGCGCATCAACGGTGCGCGGCGCTGGATCGACCTCGGCGTGACCGGTTTCCAGCCGGTCGAGGCGGTCAAGCTGATCCTGATCGTGTACCTGGCCAGTTACCTGGTTCGACACAGGCAGGCCGTGGAACGCAAGCTGTTCGGCACGGTCAATCCGCTGGTGGTGGCGGGCCTGCTGGTGATCTGCCTGCTGCTGCAGCCGGATTTCGGCTCCTCGGCCCTGATCATCGCCGTGACCGTGGGCATGGTCTGGTTCGGCGGCGCGCGCATGCGCTACCTGTTCGGCATGGCGGCAGTGGCCACGCCGCTGCTGGCAGCGGCGGCATTGAGTGAAAACTACCGCGTGCGGCGCCTGATGACGTTCCTCGATCCGTGGAAGGATCCGTACAAGGACGGCTTCCAGCTGACCCAGGCCCTGATCGCCATCGGGCGTGGCGAATGGGCCGGCGTGGGGCTGGGCGAGAGCGTGCAGAAGCTGTTCTATCTGCCCGAGGCGCACACCGATTTCATTCTCGCGGTCATCGGCGAGGAACTGGGTCTGTTCGGCATCGTGCTGGTGTTGGGGCTGTTCGCCGTGCTGGTCGGGCGCGGCCTGATGCTCGGGTTGCGCGGGGTTGAGCTGGGGCAGCATTTCGCCGGCTATGTCGCCTTCGGCATCTCGCTGATGATCGGCCTGCAGGCGCTGGTGTCGGCGGGCGTGAACCTGGGGGTGCTGCCGACCAAGGGCCTGACCCTGCCGTTGATCAGCTCAGGCGGTTCGAGCGTGATGATGACCTGCGCGATGCTCGGCGTGCTGTTGCGTGCCGGGTACGAGATTCATCGTGCCGAAGACGCTCGGCGGATGGCCGTGCGCAGTGAACAGTCGCAGCGGGTCCAGGAGGTGGACGCATGAGCGAGCGTGCGCCCGTGCTGATCATGGCCGGCGGGACCGGTGGCCACATCTTCCCCGGACTGGCGGTGGCCGATGCCCTGCGCGCACGCGGTGTGCCGGTGGCCTGGCTGGGTGCCGAGCACGGACTGGAGGCACGCCTGGTGAGCGCGCATGACATCCCGCTGCATCTGGTGCGTGTCGGTGGCGTGCGCGGCAAGGGCTGGGGTACCCGATTGCGCGCACCCGTCATGCTTGCGCGTGCGGTTCTGCAGGCGCTGGGCGTGCTGCGCCGGGTGCGTCCACGCAGCGTGCTGTCGATGGGCGGTTACGTGGCCGGGCCGGGTGGTTTGGCTGCATGGCTCGCGCGCGTGCCGCTGCTGGTGCACGAGCAAAATCGCGTGCCCGGCGTGACCAATCGCGTGCTGGCACGACTGGCGCGTCGGGTCCTGTGCGGTTTCGGCGATGCTTTCCCGCCCTCCATGCAGGCCGAATGGGTCGGCAATCCGGTGCGCAGCGCCATCGCCGCCCTGCCGGCGCCGGACAGGCGCATGGCCGGTCGTACCGGTGCCCCGCACCTGCTGGTGCTTGGCGGCAGTCAGGGTGCGCGGGCGCTCAATCGCCTGCTGCCCGTGGCACTGGCCCGCGTGCCTGAGGCATGTCGGCCGCAGGTGCTGCATCAGACCGGGCAGCGTGAGGTGCAGGCCACGCGCGAGGCCTATCTCGACGCGGGCGTCGATGCCCGCGTGGAAGCTTTCATCGACGACATGGCGGCTGCGTATGCATGGGCCGATCTGGCGGTGTGCCGCGCCGGCGCCCTGACCCTGGCCGAACTGGCTGCAGCCGGACTGGGTGCCTTGCTCGTGCCGTATCCGCATGCCGTCGACGATCACCAGACCCGCAACGCCCAGGCGCTGTGCGAGGCCGGGGCTGCACGCATCCTCCAGGAGCATGCCCTGGACGAGGATGCGCTCGCGCAGCCGCTGGGTGAGTTGCTGTCCAATCGCGGGGCCCTGCTTGCCATGGCCGTCCATGCCCGTTCCCTGGCGCGTGTCGATGCTGCCGAGCGCATCGCCAGCCACTGTCTGGAGGTGGCCGCATGAACCTGCGCAGGCTGCATGCCCACGATGACATCATGACCCTGTTCCGCCGCGTGCATTTCATCGGTATCGGCGGCGTGGGCATGAGTGGCATCGCCGAGGTGCTCAACAACCTCGGCTACCAGGTTTCCGGTTCCGATCGCGCGCGCTCTGCCGTCACCGAACGTCTGGCCAGGCTCGGCGTGTCCGTTTTCCTGGGGCATGAGGCCGGCAACGTGGTCGATGCCGATGTGGTGGTCACCTCCAGCGCCATTAGCCGGGACAACGTCGAGCTGGCGGCAGCGCATGAACATCGCATACCCGTGGTGCCGCGTGCCGAGATGCTGGGCGAACTGATGCGCTTTCGTCGCGGCATCGCCATCGCCGGCACCCATGGCAAGACCACCACCACCAGCCTGACGGCAAGCGTGCTGGCCGAGGCCGGCTACGATCCGACCTTCGTGATCGGCGGGCAGCTCAACTCCGCCGGCGCCAATGCGCGGTTGGGGACCGGTGAATACCTGGTGGCCGAAGCCGACGAGTCGGATGGATCGTTCCTGATGCTTTCGCCGGTGATGGCGGTGATCACCAACATCGATGCCGATCATCTGGAGAATTACGGCGGCGATTTTGCCCGCGTGCGCCAGGCCTTCGCCGATTTCCTGCATCGACTGCCGTTCTACGGCATGGCCATCCTGTGTGTCGATGATGACGAGGTGGCGCAACTGTCCCGTCAGGTGTCGCGCAACGTCATCACCTATGGCATCGAAAGCGAAGATGCCGATGTGCGCGCGCTGAACCTGCGCCAGAGCGGATTCGAGATGCACTTCGAGATCCGTCTGCCGGGACGCGAGCAGACCCTGGAAGTGCGTCTCAACCTGCCCGGGCGCCACAACGTGCTCAATGCACTGGCAGCCGTTGCCATCGGCTGGCAACTCGGCGTCGACGAGCAGGCGCTGGCCGATGCGCTGTACGGTTTCCAGGGTGTGGGGCGGCGCTTTCATCGTCGCGGCGAGCTGAAGCTCGATCTCGGTTCGGTGCTGCTGATCGATGACTACGGGCACCATCCGAGTGAAATCCAGGCGGTGTTCGAGGCGGTGCGTGGGGGCTGGCCCGAGCGGCGCATGGTGGTGGCCTTCCAGCCACACCGGTACAGCCGCACGCGCGACCTGATGGACGACTTTGCGAGGGTCTTGTGCGAGGCGGACGTGCTGGTGCTGACCGAGGTCTACCCGGCCGGCGAGCAACCCATTCCCGGCGCCGACGGACGCGCCCTTGCCCGCGCCGTGCGCGCGCGCGGAAAGGTGGCGCCGGTGCTGGTCGAGCATCCGCGTGAATTTGCTTCCGTGCTGCCCTCGCTGCTGGCTGACGGTGACGTGCTGCTGCTGCTGGGCGCCGGTGACATCGGTTCCACCGCGGTCGAGCTGGCCGACGTGAAGGCCTGGAAACAGGAGGGGACGGCATGAACCTTCCGATGCAACACGCCGTGCCCCGCGCCCCCGGCGAGTACGGAAGGGTGGCCGTGGTGCTGGGTGGCCGTTCCGCCGAACGCGAGGTCTCCCTCGATTCGGGTCGCAACGTCTTGCAGGCCTTGCGCAGCAAGGGGGTGGACGCGCACGCCATCGATGGCATCCCGGCATTGCTGGACGCACTGCGCGCGGGGCATTTCGCGCGCGTGTTCAACATCCTGCACGGCCAGCACGGTGGCGGCGAGGATGGCGTGCTGCAAGGTGCGCTCGAATCGCTCGGCATCCCGTATACCGGATCGGGGGTGCTCGGTTCGGCCCTGTCCATGGACAAGGTGCGTTCCAAGCAGGTGTGGCAGGCGATCGGCCTGCCGACCCCGCCCTACGTGGCGCTGCGCCGTGGTGGCGACGTGCATGCAGCCGTGGCCGAACTGGGCCTGCCGGTGATCGTCAAGCCGGCATGCGAGGGGTCGAGCGTCGGCATCACGCGGGTGTTCGAGGAGGCCGATCTCGATGCCGCGGTCGGACTGGCGGCGCAATATCCCGGCGAGTTGCTGGTCGAGCAGCTGGTCGAGGGCGACGAGCTGACGGTGGCGATCCTCGGCGATGCGGCGCTGCCGTCGATCCGCATCGTGCCGAAAGGCGCCTACTACGACTACCACGCCAAGTACGTGGCCGAGGACACGCAATACATCTGTCCGGGACTCGATGATGCCGGACACCAGCGTGCCCTGGCCGAACTGGCGCTCAACGCCTTCCGGGCGCTGGGCTGTTCGGGGTGGGGGCGGGTCGACGTGATGCGCGACCGCCAGGGCCGCAACTGGCTGCTGGAAGTCAACACCGCACCGGGCATGACCACCCATTCGCTGGTACCCAAGGCTGCAGCCCAGGCCGGCATCGGATTCGAGGATCTGTGCCTGCGGATCCTGGACACCAGTTTTGAGCGAATGGCGCAGGAACAGGGAGGCCGGACATGAAGGGCCTCGTTTCGTTGCGCGGTGCGGCCTGGCTGTTTGCCGTGGCGGTGGTGGTCCTGCCGGTGGTGGGCCTGGTTCGCGGCTGGTTTGCGGCCGATCGCTGGCCGATCCGGACCCTCCGGGTCGAAGCCCCCTACCGCCATGTCAGCGCCGACCAGATCCGCGCGGTCGTCGAACCTTTCCTGCACAAGGGCTTTTTCGCCACCCGACTGAATCGTGTGCAGCAGGCAGTTCAGGCATTGCCCTGGGTGGCTTCGGCCGAAGCACGCAAGATGTGGCCGGACACGCTGGCGATCCGTGTGCATGAGCGTCAGCCGGTGGCGCACTGGAACGAAGATGCCCTGATCGGGCGCGACGGTACGGTGTTCAGTGCACCGGGTGCACAACAGGTCACGGGGCTCCCGCAGTTGAGCGGGCCGTCGGGTCGCGAAGCCGATGTGCTGGCTTTCTATCGCAAGGTGAGCCCCGAGTTCGCGCGGATCGGGCTCGCAGTGACGGGGGTCGATCTCAGTGGGCGTGACAGCTGGCGCCTGAGCCTGGACAACGGCGCGCAGATGATCATCGGCAATGTCGAGCCGTACCGAAGGCTGCAACGGTTTCTCGCCACCTATGCGCGTCTGGTGCAGGACGGCGGCAGCCAGGGTTTTTCGAGCGTGGACCTGCGATATGCCAACGGCTACGCCGTGCGCTGGATGCAGGCCGGTGCCAGCGGGGGAGTCCCACATACATGAACCGCAAGAATGACAAGCAACTGGTCGTGGGCCTGGATATCGGCACCTCCAAGGTGGTGGCGATCGTCGGCGAGTACGAGCCGGGCGAGGCGGTGGAAGTGATCGGTGTCGGATCGCACGTGTCGCGCGGGCTCAAGCGCGGCTCGGTGGTGGATATCGAATCGACCGTGCATTCGATCCAGCGCGCCGTCGAAGAGGCCGAGCTGATGGCCGGATGCGACATCCGCTCGGTCTACGCCTCCATATCCGGCTCGCACCTGGAGACCAAGAATTCCCATGGCACCGCCGCGATCCGCGATCGCGAGGTCACTTCCGGAGATCTGGAACAGGTTCTGGAGGCGGCGCGCGCGGTGGCGATTCCGGCCGACCGGAAAGTGCTTTACAAGGAACCGCAGGAATACCGGATCGACGGACAGGACGGCATCCGCCATCCGGTCGGCATGAGCGGCGTGCGCCTGGAAGCAAGCGTGCATCTGGTCACGGGTGCGGCCCCGGCGGTACACAACATCACCAAGTGCATCAGTCGATGCGGCCTTTCGGTCGATGAGCTGGTGCCCTCGGCGGTAGCCAGCGCCAAGGCGGTGCTCACCGACGACGAGCGCGAGTTGGGTGTGTGCCTGGTCGACATCGGCGCCGGCACCACCGACATCGCCATCTATACCCAGGGCGCGATCCGCTTCACCAAGGCGCTGCCGGTCGGCGGTGACCAGGTCACCAGCGACATCGCCTACGGCGTGCATACCCCGACCGCGCATGCCGAGGAAATCAAGATCAAGTACGCCTGTGCACTGGCCCAGCTGGCGCGTGCGGAGGAAACCATCCAGGTCCCCAGCGTCGGTGACCGCCCCCCACGCCGGCTGGCGCGGCAGGCGCTGGCGCAGTCGGTGCAGGCACGTTACGAGGAAATCTTCGAGATGGTGCAAGACGAGCTGCGTCGGTCGGGGTTCGAAAGCATGGTCGCGGCCGGGGTGGTGCTTACCGGTGGCGCTTCGCGAATGGAGGGCGCGCTGGAGCTGGCCGAAGAGGTCTTCCACAAGATGGTGCGTCTGGGGCACCCGACCCGGGTCGAGGGTTTCGGCGACGTGATTGGCAACCCGATGCACGCCAGCGGTGTGGGTCTTTTGCTGCATGGCGCGCGAAGCGGCGGTTCGGGAGGTCTGGGACCGGCCGGGCCGGGCATGGGAGGGGTCATCGGCAAGATGCGTGACTGGCTGACAAAGAATTTCTGACCATGCCCAGGCATGGCGCAAGAACAAGGCACGCGCAGGGAAGCGTGGCCGGGTGGGGCAACCCGCCATTCCGGTGTTGGGCGAGGAGGCCGTGCACCGGACCACAACGACAAGCGTGAAACTGACGGAGGACGGGAAATGTTTGAACTGGTCGAAAAACTGGCACCGAATGCGGTGATCAAGGTCATAGGCGTGGGAGGCGGTGGCGGCAATGCCGTGGCCCACATGGTGCAATCCAACATCGAGGGCGTGGAGTTCATCTGTGCCAATACCGATGCACAGGCCATGAAGAACTGCGGTGCGAAGATTTCGCTGCAGCTCGGTGAAAACGTCACCAAGGGGCTGGGTGCAGGCGCCAATCCGGAAGTCGGCCGACAGGCCGCACTGGAGGACCGCGAACGCCTGGAGGAAATCCTGGAAGGCACCGACATGGTGTTCATCACCGCTGGCATGGGCGGCGGCACCGGCACCGGGGCGGCACCGGTGGTGGCGCAGCTGGCCAAGGAAAAGGGCATCCTCACGGTGGCAGTCGTCACCAAGCCGTTTCCTTTCGAAGGCAGCCGGCGCATGCAGGTGGCGTTGAAGGGCATCGAGGATCTGCAGCAACACGTGGATTCGCTGATCACGGTGCCCAACGAAAAGCTGCTGACCGTATTGGGTCGGGAAGTGACCCTGCTCAGCGCCTTCAAGGCCGCCAACGACGTGCTGCAGGGAGCAGTGCAGGGCATCGCCGACCTGATCACGGCCCCGGGCCTGATCAACGTCGACTTCGCCGACGTGCGTACCGTGATGAGCGAGATGGGCATGGCGATGATGGGTTCGGGCACGGCCAAGGGTGATGATCGTGCCCAGGCCGCAGCCGAAGCCGCCGTCAACAATCCTTTGCTGGAAGACGTGAACCTGTCCGGTGCCTGCGGCATCCTGGTCAATGTCACGGCAGGACCGAACCTGACCATGCGCGAATTCGACGAGATCGGCCGTATCGTGCACGACTTCGCCAGCGAGGATGCAACGGTGGTGATCGGTACCTCGCTGGATGCCGAGCTGAAGGACGAGGTGCGTGTCACCGTGGTTGCCACGGGACTCAACCGCTCTGCCGCGGTGCGGCAACCCTTGCGGAAGGGCATGCAGGAAGCCGGTGACAGACAGGCGCAGCAGCCACCGCGGCCCAGGGTGGTGCGTACCGGTACCGGCAATGAGGTGGTCGATTATCCCGAACCGCAGACGCAGGCACGGGTGCAGCCGAAAAGCCGAACCGAGACGGAGGCGGAAAGCGATCCGGGCATGAACTACCTGGACATTCCGGCCTTCCTCCGTCGTCAGGCGGATTGAGCCCGGGCGTCCCGGCCATGGATGCCGTGACGCGTTGCACCGGATGCGTGCCGGAACTCCCGTCCCCGGCGCGTGTCTCAGCTTCTCGTGCGGGGTGGATCGTGATCCTTTCGCGTCTGCTCCGCACGACTGTGTTCAGCACGATGCATCCCCTTCACAGGGCTCTTGACCGGCTGTGTGCACAGACCCGGAAGCAGTACACCGGAAACTGTGGCTCCGGTCACAGGCAGCGGTCATGCGCGGGTTTCTCGCTAGTTAAAACTGTGTTAGCCTTTCCACCACTTTGGGCTGCTGTGCCCATTCAAAGGATGCAGGCATGATCAAGCAGCGCACACTCAAGAACGTCATTCGCGCCACAGGCGTCGGCCTGCACACGGGTGACAAGGTCTACATGACCCTGCGCCCGGCCTCCGTCAATACCGGCATCGTCTTCCGGCGGACCGATCTGGACGAACCGGTCGAGATTCCCTCGCGCTGCGAACATGTCGGAGATACCCGGCTCTCCAGCACGCTGGTCAAGGACGGTGTGCGCGTGGGCACCGTCGAGCACCTGATGTCGGCGATGGCCGGTCTGGGCATCGACAACGCCTATGTCGACCTCTCGGCGCCCGAAGTGCCGATCATGGACGGCAGTGCCGGTCCCTTCGTGTTCCTGCTGCAGTCGGCGGGCATCGAGGAGCAGGAGGCGCCCAAGCGATTCATCCGCATCAAGAAGCCGGTGCGCGTCGAGGACGGCGACAAGTGGGCGCGCTTCGAACCGTTCGATGGTTTCAAGGTCGGCTTCTCGATCGACTTCAATCATCCGATCTTCACCGACCGCACCTCCAGCGCCGAAATCGACTTTTCCACGACCTCGTTCGTGAAGGAAGTGTCCCGCGCGCGTACCTTCGGCTTCATGCGCGACATCGAGATGCTGCGCGAGCGCAACCTGGGCCTGGGCGGCTCCATGGACAATGCCGTGGTGCTCGACGACTACCGTGTCCTCAACGAGGACGGCCTGCGCTACGAGGACGAGTTCGTCAAGCACAAGATCCTCGACGCCATTGGCGACCTTTACATGCTCGGACACAGCCTGATCGGTGCCTTCTACGGTCACAAGTCCGGGCACGAGTTGAACAACAAGCTGCTGCGCGCCCTGGAAGCCGATGCCCATGCCTGGGAAGAAGTCTGCTTCGACGACCCCGAACTGGCGCCCATCTCCTACGTGCATCCGGCGCAGGCTGTCTGACGCCGTCCCGCAAACATCCGTGCAGGCGCAGGAAGTCCTCCTTCCGTGAAGCGTGCCTGCATGTCCGCGCAACATAGCCCGTCTCGTGAATTCATGAGACGCACACCTTTGCGTCTAGGCTGAACGTGATATAAAGCGCGACACGCGTCGCAATCGTGATGCGTGGTTTCCTGAACAATCAGTAGCCTGGCGGGTACAGCTGGGGCGACATGACAAGAGGGTCAAGCGGCTCCGTTGTCATCGCCAGCCTGCGAAGCCAGTTCAAGGAACAGGGCCCTGAGTTCGTGGTCCGACAGGGACTGTGCTGCGTTGCGAAGGTGTTTCGCCGCGGCGTCGGGGAGGTGTTTTTTCCCGGGCGGCGAAGAACGGTCTTCCGGGAACGGGACTACCTTCACGATCAGCTCCGTTCCCGGCTCGCACAGCGCGCCGGCGGCGGCAAGCAATTCGGCGTGATGCAGGCGAAGACGTGAGGCAACGGCGGGCGTGGGCGCCAGGAAGACCAGTCGCAGTGCGCGCACATCGGCCAGCCTGACATGCGCGCGCAGGGCTTCCGGCAGGACGCTGCGCAGTTGCAGATCAAGTCGGGACAGCGCCATGGCGCGTTTTCGCAGGGATGCGACAGGGGCGCAGTCACCCACCGCCTTCGCAGGGCTTTGAGGGGCATGGGCGGATGGCGGTGACTGGGAAGGCATGACAACGGATCCAGAACTCGAAAGATTGGCCAGGCAATGCAGATCATACTCGTACCCCGCAACAGGCAAGCTCCACGAACCCTTGATACCTCCGATCGGCGGCTGCGACTACGCGTGAGCGCATGGGCTGCCCTGGCCTGCGTGCTGCTGACGGGGCTGGGTGCGGCGGTGGCGCTGGCCGTGGTTCGCCCCCAGGCAACCGCGGTGCATGAAATCCAGTCCATGCAGCGCACGCTCCAGGCCCAGCAGCAGCAACTCCACGAGCTGCGCGCCAATGCGCATCGGGACATCAATGCGCTGGCCGTCAAGCTGGGTGACCTGCAAGCCCAGGCGGTACGCCTCGATGCGCTCGGCGAGCGCCTGACCAAGGCCGGCAAGCTGAATCCGGCCGAATTCGATTTCGATCAACCGCCTGCTGTCGGTGGCCCGGAAGATGCCGGCGAGAGCAGCTATGCATTGCCCCAGACCCTGGTTGGGAACATCGACGCGCTGTCGACGAAGTTCGAGCGTCAGCAGGCCCAGCTCAAGGCCCTCGAAGACCTCCTGCTCGACCGCAAGCTGGCATCGAGCCTGCGCCCCGCCGGCATGCCCGTCAGTGGCTACATCTCCTCGTATTTCGGTTACCGCACAGACCCGTTCAATGGTCATCGCGAGTTCCATTCCGGCCTGGACATCGCCACTCCGATCGGCACCCGGGTTCACGCCGTGGCCGAGGGCATCGTGACCTATGCCGGCGAACGCAGCGGGTACGGGAAAGTGGTGGAGATCGACCACGGCAATGGCTACATGACGCGCTTCGCCCACAACAGCAAGTTGCTGGTGCACGTCGGCGAACGCGTGCGGGTGGGACAGGTCATCTCCTTGTCTGGCGATACCGGACGTTCGACCGGGCCGCACCTGCATTTCGAGGTGTGGTACAAGGGCCGGGTGACCAATCCGCTGGCCTTCGTGCGCAGCCACCGCAAGGGCTCGTAGCGTATACGGCGTCCCGCTGGCTTGAATCGGCTGTCCCCGACCACCATGCGTCATGGGGCAGTCTCGTGGTGCGCGTAGTATCATTGTCGATTCGACCACGAGCGCGACGGTCCTTCGTTCACCCCAATCCGGATTTTCGATGTTCAATCGCCTACTGACGAGCCTGTTCGGCAGCCGCAATGACCGGGTGCTGCGCCAATTGTCCCGTGTCGTTACCCGTATCAATGCGCTCGAACCCGAGTACAAGAAGCTTTCCGACGCCGACCTGCGTGCCAACACCGATGCGTTTCGCAAGCGGCTTGCCGATGGCGAGACGCTAGACCAGTTGCTTCCCGAGGCGTTTGCCACGGTGCGCGAGGCTTCCAGGCGCGTGCTCGGGATGCGTCATTACGACGTGCAGCTGATCGGCGGCATGGTGCTGCATCAGGGGAAGATCGCCGAAATGCGGACCGGCGAGGGCAAGACCCTGGTGGCGACCCTGCCGGTGTACCTGAATGCCCTGGAAGGCAAGGGCGTCCACGTGGTCACCGTGAACGATTACCTGGCCCGGCGCGATGCCAAACAGATGGGCAAGGTCTACGGATTTCTGGGGTTGAAGACCGGTGTGGTCTGGCCTGAAATGGACCCCGAGGACAAGCATGCCGCCTATGCCTGCGACATCACCTACGGCACCAACAACGAATTCGGCTTCGATTACCTGCGCGACAACATGGCGTTGTCGGCGGACCAGCGCTACCAGCGTGGCCTGCATTATGCGATCGTCGATGAGGTTGACTCGATCCTGATCGACGAGGCGCGGACACCGCTGATCATTTCGGGTCCGGCGGAAGATTCGCCCCAGCTGTACGTCGCGGTCAACAAGGTCGTGCCGCAAATGCGCCGCCAGGAGACCGAGGACGGCGAAGGCGACTACTGGGCAGACGAAAAGCAGAAACAGGTGCATATGTCCGAAGAGGGCATGGAGCACGCCGAGCAACTGCTGGCCAGTGCCGGCGTCATAGCACCGGACACCAGCCTGTACGACTCGGCCAACCTGGCCGTGGTGCATCACCTCAATGCGGCCTTGCGGGCCCATGCGCTGTACCAGCGCGACACCGACTACATCGTGCGTGACGGCGAGGTGATCATCGTCGACGAGTTCACCGGCCGCACGCTGGCCGGGCGGCGCTGGTCGGACGGCCTGCACCAGGCGGTGGAAGCCAAGGAAGGGGTGCCCATCCAGCGCGAGAACCAGACACTGGCAACTGTCACGTTCCAGAACCTGTTCCGCATGTACGACAAATTGTCAGGCATGACCGGTACCGCCGACACGGAAGCCTACGAATTCCAGTCGATCTACAGTCTTGAAGTGGTGGTGATTCCCACCAACGAACCCATGATCCGCAAGGATCATCCGGACGTCGTCTTCCTCAGCCAGGAATACAAGTTCAAGGCCATCATCGAGGACATCCGCGATTGCAAGAAGCGTGGCCAGCCGGTACTGGTGGGTACCACTTCGATCGAGGTGTCCGAGCTGCTGTCCAATGAATTGCGCAAGCAGGGCGTCCAGCATGAGGTGCTTAACGCCAAGCAGCATGAGCGGGAAGCGCACATCGTTGCCCAGGCCGGTGCACCCGGTTCGGTGACCATCGCCACCAACATGGCCGGGCGCGGAACCGACATCGTGCTGGGTGGCAGTCTGGAGGTCGATCTGGCCGCGCTGTCGGAGGATGCCACCGATGCCGACCGCGAGCGGGTGCGGGCCGAGTGGCAGAAACGCCATGAACAGGTGGTGGCCGCAGGCGGCTTGCACATCATCGGAACCGAACGGCACGAATCGCGGCGCATCGACAATCAGCTGCGTGGCCGTTCGGGCCGCCAGGGTGATCCCGGTTCCTCGCGCTTCTACCTGTCGCTGCAGGACAACCTGGTGCGCATCTTTGCCGGAGAACGCGTGGGGCGGTGGATGCGCATGTTCGGCATGAAGGAGGAAGATGCGCTCGAGGACAAGATGATCAGTCGTCAGATCGAAAAGGCGCAGCGCAAGGTCGAGCAGCACAACTTCGATATCCGCAAGCATCTTCTGGAGTTCGACGACACGGCCAATGACCAGCGCAAGGTGATCTATCGGCAACGCCGTGAACTGCTGGAGCAGGAAGACGTTTCCGCCACCATCCGCGACATTCGCGAAGATGTGTTCACCTCGCTCGTGCAGGCTTATGTGCCACCGGAAAGCGTGGACGATCAGTGGGACCTGCCTGGCCTGGATCGTGTCCTGGAGAGCGAGTACGGCCTGCGTCTGGGTTTGCCGCATTGGGTGGAAACGCACGAGGAAATCGATGCCGAGGGCATACTCGAGCATGTCCGCGAGTCTGCCGACAAGCTGTTTGCCGAGCGCGAGCAGCAGATCGGCGCGGAAACCATGCGACAACTCGAGAAACACATCATGCTATCGGTGCTGGACGATGCCTGGAAGGAGCATCTGGCGAGCATGGATTACCTGCGCCAGAGCATCCATCTGCGCAGCTACGCCCAGCAGCAGCCCAAGCAGGAGTTCAAGCGCGAATCGTTCCTGCTGTTCTCGAAGATGCTCGACCGGATCAAGAACGAAGTCACCCAGATGCTGGCGCGGATCAGGATCCGCAGCGAGGAGGAAGTCGCTGCGATGGAGGAGGAACAGCGTCGCCAGGCACAGGCCAAGACCCTGCAGTACCAGCATGCCGAGGCCAATGTGATGCCCCAGGGCGGTGAGGACGGGGAGTCGACGGTGCAGGAAACCCCGGTAGTGCGTTCCGGACCCAAGGTTGGACGCAACGAGCCATGTCCTTGCGGCTCGGGCCGTAAATACAAGCATTGCCACGGGCGCCTGAGTTGACGTTACCCTGCCCCGATCTGTTCGGGCGCAGGGGTGTCACTGGTGGGGTCGCAGGCCTGCAGTCAGGTCTGCTCAGTCGTCCTGCCCGTTGCGACCGCGGTGCGGTTCGGCGTGGACGCTGATCACTTGCGGTTCGGGCTCGTCGCCGTCCAGACGCAGTGCAGTCAGGCGCCCACCCCACACGCACCCGGTGTCGATCGCATGCACTCCAAGGCCGAGGAACAGCCCGAGAGTCGACCAGTGGCCACAGACGATGCGGGTATCACGCTGGCGCATGCCGGGTACCGCAAACCAAGGATACAGCCCGGGACTTTGTGTGCCGGGCCGGCCCTTGCAGCCAAAATCGATGCGCCCGCGGACATCGCAAAATCGCATGCGCGTGAGTACATTGATGGCCGCGCGCATGCGGGCCTCGTTTGGCTGTTTGGGTGACCAGGTATTGGGCGTGTTTCCGAACATCCTGCCCAGCAGGCGCTTGTGCTTGCCGCCGTGCAGTTGCTGCTCCACTTCCCGTGCGGCACGGCGCGCCTGGCGCATCGTCCATCGTGGTGCAAGCCCGGCATGGATCATGGTCCAGCCCAGCTCGGGATCCTCGTGAAGCAGGGGCTGCATGCGCAGCCATTCCAGCAGGTCGGGGGCGTCCTCGGCGAACAGCACCTCGCGCAATTCCGGGTTCACCTTGCGCTGGGCGTCGCGCTTGCGCTGGGCGATGGCCAGCAGGCTCAAGTCATGGTTGCCCAGCGTGACCACCGCACTGTCGCGCAGTTCATGCACCGTGCGCAGCACGCGCAGCGATTCTCCGCCGCGATTGACCAGGTCGCCACAAAACCACAGGCGATCTGCCGCCGGGTCGAATGCCAGCTTGTCCAGCAGGCGTTGCAGTTCCGGATAGCATCCCTGCACGTCGCCGATTGCATAGACGGCCATCAGGAACGGTACTCCACGATCGCCGGTCTCAATGCAGGGTACGCGGTATGGACAGGGTGAATTGCGGTATTTCCGCCTGGAAATGGGTGCCGTCGTCGGCGACCAGCTGGTAGCTGCCGCGCATGGTGCCGACATCGGTACGCAGGATGGCGCCCGAGGTGTATTCGTAGTCGTCGCCGGGACGCATCCACGGCTGTTCGCCGACCACGCCCTCGCCGCGGACCTCCTCGGTACTGCCATGGGCGTCGGTGATCAGCCAGTGACGCTTGATGAGCTGGACTGGAATACGCCCGGTATTGTGCAGCCTGATGGTATAGGTAAACACGAAATGGTCGTCCTCCGGCCGCGACTTGCCGGCATCGAAACAGGTGAGTACTTCAACCGCGAGGGAATAGGGACTGGTGTCTTTCATGCCCCGATTGTCCGGTACCTCCGTGTGCCGGGCAAGTCCGGAACGGAAGGGCTGCGGACCTGGGGATGTTCTGAACAGGCCTGCGTAGACTTGTTCAGAGCATCCTCAGAGGGCTTTCGTCAAGCGGATGAAGTCGGCAGGGGACAGTGTCTCGGCGCGTGCCCGCGGGTCGATGCCGGTCTCGGCGATGCGTTCGGCGGACAGCAGTGGCGACAGTGCATTGGACAGGGTCTTGCGACGCTGCGAGAAGGCCGTGCGTACCACGCGGGAAAGGCTGTCCGCGTCGACATCCGGCCGCTGATCCGGTGCCCGGGGGCGCAGACGCACCACGGCCGAATCGACTTTCGGTGGCGGCCGGAATGCCCCGGGTGGCACGGTGAACAGCTGCGTGACCTCGCACACGAGCTGCAGCATCACGCTGAGCCTTCCGTAGATCCGGTTTCCGGGTGCTGCGGCCATGCGCTGGACGACCTCCTTCTGCAGCATGAAGTGCATGTCGGTCAGTGCATCGATATGGTGCAGGCAGTGGAAAAGAATCGGACTGGAGATGTAGTAGGGCAGGTTGCCGACCACGCGTAGTGGCCTGTCTCCCGCCAGTGCGCTCAGGTCGACGCTCAGCACATCGGCTTCGATGATTTCGAGCCGGCCGCATGAGGCTGCCTTGTTCCGCAGATCGGGGATCAGGTCGCGATCCAGTTCGATCGCCGTGAGCTCGCCTGTTGCGGCCAGCAGGGGCAGGGTCAGTGCCCCCGGGCCGGGACCGATTTCGACCAGCCGGTCGCCGGGTTGCGGGGCAATGGCCGCCACCATGCGGTCCAGATAGGATCGTTCATGCAGGAAATGCTGGCCGAAATGCTTCTTGGCCCGGCTCATCGGGTGTCGTTCCGGCGGCCGGCAGCCACCAGCCGGAGCGCCATGCGTGCGGCCGCGAACATGCTGGATGGGTCGGCGCGACCGGTGCCAGCCAGGTCCAGGGCGGTGCCGTGGTCGACGGAAGTGCGCACGAAGGGCAGTCCGAGGGTGATGTTGACGGTGCGTTCGAAGGCTTCGCTCTTGAGCACGGGCAGCGCCTGGTCGTGATACATCGCCAGCACGGCATCGTAGCGGCGGCGCTGTTCGGGCACGAATGCGGTATCGGCCGGAAGCGGACCGATGAGGTCGAGTCCCTCCGCACGCAGGGAATCCAGTGCCGGCTGGATGATCTCGATTTCCTCCCGGCCAAGATGACCGCCTTCCCCGGCATGCGGGTTCAGGCCGAGCACGGCAAGGATGGGATGTTCGATGGCAAAGCGTTCCTCGAGTGCATGCGCGACGATGCCCAGGGTTTCACGCAGCAATTCGATGTTCAGTGCATCAGGCACCAGGCGCAGCGGCAGGTGGGTGGTGGCCAGGGCCACGCGCAGCGGCGGTCGACCGGGCGCCTCCTCGCTGGCCAGCAGCATCACCACGCTGGAATGGGTTCGCCGGGCCAGGAATTCGGTATGGCCCGTGAATGAATGCCCGGCCTCGTTGATGACCGACTTTTGCACCGGACCGGTGACCAGGGCGTCAAGATCGCCCCGCAAGCAGGCGTCGACGGCATGCTCCAGCACGGCCAGCACCTGGCCAGCATTGCGGGGATCGGGACTGCCGGCCGTTTCCCGGATTGCCAGGGGGTGATGGCGCACGCGCAACTGCCCGGGTCCGCGCTGGGCAAGGGGCGTGCCGTCATCCTCGACCAGTTCCAGGTTCACCCCACAGTTGGCTGCCGTGCGTTGCAACTGGTCGGCGTCGGCCAGGGCGACCAGGTCCGCCTGCAGCGGTTGCTGGGCAAGCCGTACCACCAGTTCGGCGCCAATTCCGGCCGGCTCGCCGGCAGTCACGGCGAGCCGCGGCAGGGGAGCCGCGGCCGATTGCATCAGGAGGCGCCCTTGTTTCCGGGTTCGCGCAGCGAAGGCACCAGGATGTTGATGTAGGCCTCGGAGCGCAATTGGCGCAGGAAGTTCTCGTAGGCTTCGGCGGCCTTGCGGTTGCCGATGGCCTGGCGTGCCTGCTGCCGGCGTTCGGCCTCCGTGCGATCCTTCTGCCGCACGCCCAGGCGCTGCACGATGTCCCAGGCGCCCTGGACCTGGAAGGGTTTGGATACCTGGCCGTCCTTGAGCGCATCGAGGTTCTGCTGGATGGCCGTGCCCCAGGCATTGGCCGGGAACCAGCCCATGTCGCCACCATTGTTGGCGGTGGTGTCATCGTCGGAGAATTTCTTGGCCAGGGCGGCGAAATCCTCGTGCTTGTCCACGATCCGACGGTAGATGTCCTTGATCTTGCTTTCCGCCTGTTGTTCGCTGACCAGTTCGGTCGGCCGGATGAGGATCTGGCGGGCATGGTATTCGGTGACGATCTTCGCGGGCGCTGCGCGCTTGGCCACCAGTTTGAGGATCTGGAACCCGTTCGGGCCGCGCAGCGGAGGCGTGACCTGTCCCGGTTTCATCTTGGTGGCGATATCGACGAAGGACGAGGGTATCTCGTCAAGACTGCGCCAGCCGAGGTCGCCACCCTTGAGCGCATCGTCGGCATCGGAATAGCGGATTGCCGCGGAACTGAAACTCATGCCGCCCTGGATGGCCTTGATGGCGTTCTCGGCCTTTTCCCGTGCCGCTTCGATGTCACTGGCGCTGGCGCCTGCCGGTGTGCTGATGCGGATATGTTCAAGGTGCACCTGGTCACCGGAGTAGGCCGGGTTCTTGAGCAGATTGTCCACTTCCGCATCGGTGATGGTGACGTTGTTGCGCACCACCGAATCACGCAGGCGCTGGACCATGATCTGGTCGGCGATCTGCTGCTGGAAATGGCTGAAACTGCCCCCTTGCCCGGTGATGGCCGCGTGCAGCTGCTGCACGCTCATGTTGTTGCGCTTGGCGATGCTCTCGGTGGCCTGGTTGACCTCGTCATTGGAAACGCGCACGCCCATTTCACCGGCCTTCTGTACCTGCAGCTTCATCAGGATCAGGCGTTGCAGCACCTGCCGCTCGAGGATCGTGCGCGGCGGCAGTTCGCCGGCATGCCCGGCATATTGGCGAAGCACGCTCTGCATGGCCTGATCCAGGTCGCTCTGCAGGATGACGCCATCGTTCACTACCGCGACGATGCGGTCGATCATCTGCGGCTTGCTGCTGGCCTCCTGTGTCGGTTTGTGCGCCTGCGGCAGCATCTGGGCCTGCAACGGCGTGGCGACAAGCATGCAAAGCAGGAAAAGGGACGTAAGGGATGGCTTCATCGTGAATCGTGCCCCGGAAGGTGCTGGGAACACCGCATGGGTGTCGGTGTGGGCCGGGCAGCCGCATCGGGGCCCGGGCTGGTCGGATTTTCGGGTCATGCCGGTCGCAACCTGTCACGGACCGGGCTTGGTTTACTGGTAGCCAAGAATAGCACGCTGAAGGAAGGCCTCGGTCTGTGGCGTGGTGCTGCCCAGACCCTTGAATTCGATCTCCAGCATGATGGCATTGGCGGTATGGCCCAGGGTATCGCGCACGTAATGCCGACCGATGACACGGATGGCGGTACAGCAGCTGTCGTACTCGACCCCGGCCAGCGCTTCGATGGTCTTGGGCTGGCCTCGGGTCCAGCCGGGATTGACTTGCGGGTTGTAGATGTCACGCAGGGCCACGTTCCAGCGCCCCAGCAGACGCCAGCGGGGCGATACCGGGTAGACCGCGGAAACGTCCAACTGTTCCAGGAAGCGGAACCGGTACCGGTAGGCGAAGTTGAAAATGCCGTCGCCGCCGATGCGCCGTTGCAGTCCCAGCGTGGCGACCTGGCTGTGCCGGTCATTGGGGCTCCACTGGTAGGCGCTGTCCAGGCGCCAGCGGTCGTTCAGCGACAGGCTGCCCTGGGCGACATAGGCTGAGCCCCGGTAGTCGGTGGGCAAGGCGTAACGTGCCAGTTGCACACGTTGCGGGCGGAAATAGTGGATCTGGCCGAAGCTGAACGAGGCACGCTCGTTGCCGTTGTCGTCCAGCAGGCGGCTGGTGACCGCGCCGGTCAGGTTGTCGGCGTCCATCTGGCGGTCGGCGCCGGAGAACCTGTTGGTCGTGAAAAGCTGCCAGAAATCGAAGGTCAGCAGTCGGGTGTCGAAGATCGGCAGGTTGTCCTGGTTGCGGTAGGGCACGTAGAGGTAATACAGACGTGGTTCCAGTGTCTGCGTGTAATGGTGTCCGAACCAGTGCACGTCGCGTTCGAAATACAGTCCGCTGTCCAGGCTGTATATCGGCATTTCGCGGGACGGCGTGCGCTGGGGGAACGGCGTGCCCGTGACGTAGCGGTTGTAGTCGCCAATCAGGTCGTAGCGCGTGTAGCGGTAGGCGATGCGCGGTTTCACGAACCAGGCCGCGCCCGCCAGGGTCCAGGACAGGTACGGCTGAAGATCCAGGCGGTTGCCTTCGATCGAGCGCACACGGCGGAAGGCGACCGCCTCGCTGTCCAGGCCGAAGTCCAGGTCGCGCGTGATGGGAATGTCGAGGTCGAACACGCCGCGTGGCCAGCGCCGGTATTGCAGGCTGGTGTCGGGCAATTGCGGGTCCATGCTCTGGTAGCTGTCCACGCCCAGGGCTGCGTTCCACCACTGGCCCTGCCCGCGCAGGTAGGCGTTGGATGCCAGCACGCTGATGGCACTGTTGGACAGGTCCGAGCCGAAGTCGCGGAAGTAGTACACATCCGAGGCGCGTTGATAGAGGGTATCGAAGCCCCACTGGGCACCGAGTCCGGAGTGATTGCGGAACTGGACGAAATAGCGCCGGTCGCCATTGCGGATACCGCTGCGCGGGGTAGCGGCACTGTCGTATCCGGCGTTGCGGTCATGCGGCAGGTAATCCGCCACGAGCTGGCCGGTGCCGAGCGAAGTCAGGTAGCGGAATTGCGTGTCCAGCATCACGCCGCGTCGGGTCATCAGGCGCGGGGCCAGGGTGGCGTCGTAGTTGGGAGCCAGGTTCAGGTAGAGCGGCTGGCTGTAGGTAAACCCGTTGCGCGAGCTGTTGCCGAAGGTCGGGTAGAGCAGCCCGGTCTTGCGGCGATGATCGATCGGGAAGCTGATGTAGGGCAGGTACAGGATCGGTACGCCGTGATAGCGCAGGGTGGCATTGCGCGCGGTGCCTTCACCGGTTTGCTTGTCAAGGTCGATGCGCGCGGCGCGAAATTCCCAGACCCGGTCACCCGGGTCACAGGTGGAATAGGTGGCCTGGTGCATCTTGCTGTGCTGCGCATCGAGAAGACGGGCGCTGCGCGCGATGCCGTTGCCGCGCGATTGCAGCAACTGGTAGCGCACGTCTTCGGCGAGCGCCTTCTCGGGCCGGGTTGTGCCCTTGATACGACTTGCCGACAGCAGCAGGCTGCTGTCCTGGAGACGCACATGGCCGCTGGCGTCATAGGCGGTAGTGGTGTCGTTGTAGCGCACCTGGTCGGCACGCAGCAGCTGATCGTAGCGTTGCAGCCTGACATCGCCATCGAATACGTACAGGCTGCGGTTGGAGCTGTCCACGCGACGGGCCAGGACATCAGTCATGGCATCCTTGCGCCCGCGGCTGTCGGTGGGTAGTCCGTGGACGTAGAAATCGAGCAGCGCATTCGGCCTGCAGGCGGCGTAGCTGAGCGGACGGCGCGGGCAGAAAAGCGAGCCGAGCGGACACGTCTTCACCGCCGAAGTGCGTGTGCCATTGGCCGTTTCCAGCGCATGGGCCCGAGGCGCTGCGAAACTGGCGCCGGCCAGGGCCAGCACCAGGGCCAGGGCGGGGGTAAAGGGTCGGCTGCGGGGCGGGGCAGGCAGGCGGCTCGACAAGGCCCGTTCTCCTCGTGTCAGGGGTTGGGCGGATGCCCGCATGGGCACGCCGAACGTGGAGTTGCCACCTGCCGACAGGTGCAAGTTCCCTTGAGTGGCCTTGCCCGACAGTGCAGCGAATCCAGGCTGCATTATTCACCATCCTTCCGTTGCGTCGGTCCCTTGCGCGGGTTTCACCCGGCCGGGGTGCTCGAGGTAGTGGAACTACGCCAGCACACCCCGCGGTCGCGAATCCCGCCCATGACGTGCCCTTGAACCGGCTCGCTGCGAATGCTGGTGAATAACGCCGGTAAAGCTAGCAGAAACCCGGGTTGAAGGCAGCGGGTCCGCGTGCAGGCTATCCGTCGAGCATGGCCTGGACGAATGCGACGGTACCCGAGGCCAGCGCGGCCAGCGCGTAGCCGCCTTCGAGGCTGGCCACGAGCCTGTTGTCGGCATGCGAGCGGGCCAGGTCGACCATGCGCTCGCCCAGCCAGGCATAGTCTTCGTCGCCCAGGTCGAGTTGTGCCAGCGGATCCAGTCGGTGGGCATCGAATCCGGCCGATACCAGTACCAGTTGCGGCCGGAAATCGTGCAGGCGGGGAAGCAGCAACTGGTCCCAGACCTGGCGAAATTCCGTCGAGCCGGTACCGGGCGGCAGCGGAGCATTCACCAGGTTGCCCACCCCGGTATCACCCGCCTGCCCGGTACCGGGATACAGCGGGCTCTGATGAGTGGACACGTAGAGCACCTTCGGCTCGCGGCCAAAGATGTCCTGCGTACCGTTGCCGTGATGCACGTCGAAATCGACGATCGCCACGCGCCTGATCCGGTGCGTACGCAGGGCATGCGCCGCCGCGACAGCCACATTGTTGAACAGGCAAAAGCCCATGGCCCGGCTTGCCGTGGCGTGGTGCCCCGGTGGCCGGACTGCGCAGAAGGCCCGGGTGTCGGCGCAGGTCATCATGGCATCGACGGCAGCCACCACCGCGCCGGCGGCGCGCAGCGCGGCTTCCGCCGATGCAGGCGACATCACGGTGTCTTCATCCAGGCGCAAGCCGGAGGTCGCCGGCCGGGCTTCGAGGATGCGCGCGACATGTTCGGCATCATGCACGCGCAGCAGCTGGCGGCGCGTGGCGCGCGGCGCCTCGACCCGGTCAAGGGCGGCAAAGCGGTCCTGATCGAGGGCGGCAAGCACGGCTTCCAGCCGTGCGGGAGATTCGGGGTGGCCTGCGCCGGGATCGTGCAACAGGCAGGCGGGGTGGGTGTACAGACGGACCAAGACGTTACGACGCCGGCTTTTTGCGCCGCTCGTGCTGCCACAGCACTTCGCCGTGGCCGTCGGCGCGTGCCAGTACCCGGGCCAGCACGAACAGCAGGTCGGAGAGCCGGTTGAGGTAACGGATGGCTTCCGGGCGTACCGGCTCGCTGCGCGCCAGGGCGATCACTTCGCGTTCCGCACGCCGGCATACGGTGCGTGCCAGATGGCAGTGCGCGGCGGCTGGCCCGCCCCCGGGGAGGATGAATTCGCGCAGTGCCGGCAGGTCGGCGTTGAAACGGTCAAGGGTGTCCTCCAGGCGCGTGACGTCGGCATCGTGGACCATGGCCATGCCCGGGATGCAAAGCTCCCCGCCGAGATCGAACAGGTCATGTTGCAGCTGCACCAGTACCTCGCGTACCGGGTCCGGGATGCTGTCGCTGGAAAGCACCAGTCCGAGGGTGCTGTTCAGCTCGTCGGTGGTCCCGTAGGCGGTGACCCGCAGCGAGTCCTTCGCCACGCGTGTGCCGTCGCCCAGCCCGGTCTGGCCGTCGTCCCCGGTGCGGGTGTAGATCTTCGACAGGCGCTTGCCCATGGCGCGTGGAACTCAGCGAACCGCCAGGGGGGCGGATGCCAGTATCGGATAGCGACGCGAAAGCAGGGCGTACAGGCCGAACAGCAGGCCGCTCCACAGCAGCGTCCCGGGCAGCGATCCGTACTGGTAGAAAGGCAGCCCGGCAAGGTAGCAGGCCGCCAGGCCGGCGCTGCTGATCGCGTACATGCCCGAGGTCAGCCAGACGAAGAAGTTGGTGATCAGATAGAAGCCGGTGGCACCGGCCGCGGCAGCCAGAACCACGCGCAACACACCGCGCCGGCGGCGCAGCAGGCCCGAACCCAGCAGCACGCCCAGCGCCATGCAGCCGTAGACCACCGGCACCAGGGCGTGCAGGCCGATCACGAGGTCGGATACGAACATGGCAGTCAGGGGGACGAAAAACGCTGCCTTGCGGTCGGCGAACAGTGCGCCACCGAATATGGCGATGGCCATGACCGGAGAGAAATTGTACGGCAGTACGCCGGGGACGAAATGGATCAGCAGGCGTATGGCCACCGCGAAAGCGATCAGGCCGCTCAGTGTCAGACTACGGGGCGTGATCAGTCGGGACGGGTTGGGCTGCATCGGTCGGACACCAGGGTGGCGGTTGGAGAATTACCTGCCAAGGATACTGCATCCGCTGCGATTCCACAGGTGCGCATCGCGAGGGGTATCATGGGAAAGATGAGAGAGCGCACCGACATCCTGGTCGTGGGCGGAGGCCTGGTCGGTGCCAGCCTGGCCATCGCACTGGACCGGGCCGGCATCGATACGGTGCTGGTCGAAGCCGTGCCGCCCGCGCGGGACGGGGCACCCCGCTCCAGTGACCGCAACCTGGCCCTGGCACGTGCCACCGTGAACGGGTTGCGGAACCTGGGCGTGTGGGACCATGCCGGGGATGATGCCACCCCCATCCAGTCCATCCATGTCACCCGGGCCGGCGAACTGGGCAGTGTGCGACTGAATGCAGCCGATGCCGGCTGCGATGCCCTCGGATGGACGCTGCCGGCACAAAGGCTCGGCCGCGCGCTGCAGCAGCGCCTGCAGGCCTGTAACCGATCCCTGCACCGCGTGGCGCCGGCCCGGCTGCACCGTCTCGAAGCCGTCAGGGACGGATGGCATGCGCACCTGGAGTTGCCCGATCACGCAGAACGGGTGCTGCATGCGCGACTGGTTGTCGGTGCCGACGGCACGGCGTCGGGGGTGCGCGAGAGCATGGGTGTCGGCGAGGAAACCTTCGACTACGGGCAAACGCTGTTCGTATGCACCGTGCGCACGGAACGCCCGCTGGACGGGCGTGCCCATGAGCGTTTCAGCGATGCCGGGCCGGTGGCCCTGTTGCCTCTCGGCGAGGGCCGTGCGGGGCTGGTGTTGACGGTCGAGGCAGGTCTGGCCGAAACGGTTGCGGCAATGGACGATGCCTCGTTCCTGCAACTGGCGCAGGCCCGGTTCGGGTGGCGACAGGGCCGGCTGTCGCGTCCCGGCCAGCGTTTCGTGCATCCCATCCGCCGGGTGGCCGCGCGCAGCGTGATCGGTCCCCGTACGGTGCTGGTCGGCAATGCCGCGCAGACGGTGCATCCGATCGGTGCCCAGGGCTTCAATCTCGGCTTGCGGGATGCGTTGACCCTGGCGGAAATGCTCGATGGTGTGGCCGATCCCGGTGATGCGGACCTGCTCGCAAGCTATGCCACACGCCGTGCTCCCGATCGCGAGGGCGTCATGGCCATGAGCCACGGCCTGATCCGCCTGGCCTGCCTGCCGCAGTCCTGGCTGGGCCCGTTGCGTTCGCTCGGCATGTGGGCGGCAGGTGCCCTTCCCGGCGTGCGTGAGCGCGTGCTGCGGCAGGGCATGGGCTTTCGCGGCAAGCCGCCGCGGGCGGTGCTGGAGCGCATGCCGTGACGACTCCAGCCAGACGTTCCCGGCGCCGTGCAGACAGGCAGGATGTGATCGTGGCCGGCGGCGGCATGGTCGGCGCGGCCGCAGCGCTGGCGCTGGCTCATGAGGGTTTCGACGTGGGTCTGGTCGAGACCCGGGCCCCCGATCCGTGGAAGGAAAGCGACGAACCCGATCTGCGCGTGGTGGCGCTGGCACCGTCCTCGGCACGCCTGCTCGACCAGCTGGGGGTGTGGCAGTCGATCCGCCAGGCCCGCTGCAGTCCCTATCGGCACATGCATGTCTGGGATGCAGGCCATGGCGCGACCCTCGATTTCGATGCGACGGACCTGGACATCGATACCCTGGGCTGGATCGTCGAGAACCGCCTGGTCCAGCATGCCCTGTGGCAGGCGATGGATGCTGCCGGCATACGTCGCGTGTGCCCGGCGCAGGTGGTGGATTTTGCAGCCAGCGATGATGGTGTCCACGTGACGCTCGAAGACGGGCGCGACCTGGATGCACGCCTGTTGCTGGCTGCCGATGGCGCCTCCTCGCCGCTGCGTGCCATGGCCGGCATCGGGACACGCGGACGCGACTATGCCCAGCGTGGCGTGGTTGCGCATGTCGGCTTCGAGCGCGGGCACGCGGAGACGGCATGGCAGCGATTCCTTCCAGGCGGTCCGCTGGCCCTGCTGCCTCTGGCCGATGGCCGATGCTCGATCGTATGGACCCTGCCCGAAGCCCGTGCCCGGGACGTGCTGGCACTGGATGATGCCGGGTTCCGGGATGCGCTCGGCGTGGCCAGCGATCTTCGTCTCGGGCGGGTCACCTCATGCACGCCGCGTGCGGCTTTCCCGCTGCGTCTGCTGCTGGCTGAACGTTTCCATGCCCAGCGACTGGCCCTGGTCGGCGATGCCGCCCATGTGGTGCATCCGCTGGCCGGGCAGGGTGTGAACCTGGGCCTGCGCGACGTTGCCACACTGCGCGATGCGGTGACGCTCGCCCAACGCGACGGGCGCGATATCGGTTCGGAAACCGTACTGCGTCGTTACGCACGACGCCGCCGGAGTGCGGCCACCCTCGATGCATGGTCCTTCGATGCCCTGGAGCGCGTCCACAGCGCGCGCTTCGAGCGCCTGGCCATGCTTCGCGGACTCGGCATGCGGGCCGTTGATCGCATCGGTCCAATCAAGCGCCGCCTCGCCGCGCACGCCGCCGGCCGCTGAAGTCCGAACACCGTGTGCTTTGGAAGCGGGTGGATATGCGAATCGGACGGGAGCGGTTGACGTTCATTCCTTGAATGTTTTCTGAAGCATTTCGGGATTTGTTGCCCCGTCAGGTGGCCAAGTATGCTTTAGTGATGAGTGCACCCTTACCGAGCGCAGAACTCCCGCGTCGGCTCCGTGAACAGGCTATCGAGCTCATCAGGGCGAATCGTCCGCAAGCTGCCTGTGAGGTGCTCGAGAACCTGCTGCGCCTGCAACCGCAGGATGTCCCGGCCAGCATGGAGCTGGCCAGCCTGATGGCCTCACAGGGGCGCTTTCGTGATTCCGGCACGCCCCTGCTGAAGGCCATGCAGTACTTGCCCAGACATGGCCCTATCCTGCTTGCACTGTCTGCCGAACTGGTTGCTCGCGGCGAGGTCGTGGCGGCCCGCGAGTGTCTGGATTTTCTCGCACAGTTGCCTGCGCAAACGGATGCATTGGTACAACAGGCCCGTCTGCGATATGGCCTGGGAGAGTTTGTGGCGGCACGCGATCTGTTCCATCGCGCGCTGAAGGCGGGCGCGGATGCTCCGGACGTCCATCTGATGCATGCCGTTTTACTGGAATTCACGGGTAATACCGACGCTGCCGAGGCATCGTTGGAGGCATGCATTGCACGCTGGCCGACGTACGGAGATGCTGCCGTCGCGTTGATCCGCATGCGCCGTCAGGTACCGCAGAACAACCGGCTGGACTACGTCGAGGAGCAGTTGCACACGTTGTCGTCGTCCAACGGGGGTGCATCGGCACGGCTCAATACGGCCGCATTCGAATACGTACGCTTCAAGATACTGGACGACCTCGGGCGTTACGAGGAGGCATGGCCGTCTCTGGTGCGAAGTAATCAGATCATGCGCGAATTCTACCCATACGATGCGGCAGCCGAGCAGGATCTGACGCAGGCACTGGTCGACATGCCACTCCATCAAAATGCTTCGTATCGCGCACCGTCGGAAACCGGGTTGCCCATTCCAGTCTTCATCGTGGGACTGCCGCGTTCGGGTACCACCTTGCTCGACCGCATGCTCTCGGCGCATTCGAAGGTAATTTCGGCGGGGGAGTTGTACGACTTCGAGATGCAGCTGCACTGGGTTGCCAATCAGCGTCCAGCGGGAGTGAAGAGCCTTCGCAGCATAGTCGGGCGCATCACTCATGCCGATCTGGAAGAGGTCGGAAGACGCTATCTGGAACACACGCGCTGGCGCGCTGACGGACGTGTCTGCTACGTGAACAAGCTGCCTGCCAACATCCGCATGGTTGCCTGCATCCGCAGTGCCTTGCCTCAGGCGCGGATCCTGAACATGGTGCGCGAACCGATGGATGTTTGCTTCTCGAACTACAAGTTGTTCGGCAACACTTCCACCTATATCCACGACCTGTCCAGTATTGCCGATTATCATCGCCAGCATTTACGGCTTTGTGCACGTTGGCGCGAACTTGGATCCGACATGATGCTCGATGTGCCCTATGCCGAGTTGGTCCGTGATCCCCGTGCGACCATGCAGCGCGTTCTGGCGTACTGCGGGCTCGATCTGGAGGAGGCGTGCCTGCATCCCGAGGGCAATACCTCCCCGGTGGCCACGCCAAGTACAAGCCAGGTGCGCGAGCCGATTCACTCCCGCAGCATCGGCCAGTGGCGCACCTACGCGTCGCAGCTCGAGCCCTTGCGCGCGGCGCTTGCCTGAAACCGGAAGTCCCGACCTGCCAACCACCCACGCCGAGGCCATGCGGGTTTGTTGCCGGACCGGGTGCAAAGTATCCTGCCGCGATGAACAGCCCGATGACCTCCGAAAAAACCCTGCAGATGCGCGAGCAGGCTGCCAGGCAGATTCGCGCCGGCCAGCTCGATGCGGCCATGGCCAACCTGGAAGCCGTGATCGACCATGTGCCTCAGGACGTTCCTGCCTGTTTGCAGCTTGCCGATCTATTGCTGGCTCGCGGCAAATTTCGTGACAGCAGCCGGCCCTTGCTCAAGGCTGCGCAGCACCTCCCGCGCAATGTCCCGTTGCTGGTGCAATTGGCACAGCATCTGATTGCCAGCGGCGAGGTCGTCACTGCACGCCGATGTCTGGATTTCCTGGCCGAGGCACCCGACCCGCCATCCGATGTGTGGTTGGCACAGGCGCATATCCGTTTCTCGCTGGGCGAGGTGGCTATGGCACGCAAGTTCCTCGAACGGGCACTGGCTGCAGGTGCCGATGATCCGGACGACCACCATATGCACGCCATGCTTCTGCAATTCACAGGTGACATCGAAGGCGCGTGTACGGTGCTTGAGCAATGCCTGGAACGCTGGCCGCACTATGGCGATGCTGCTGTTGTTCTGGTGAACCTGCGCAAGCAGAAACCCGAGGCCAATCGTCTGCGACATGTGGAGGAGCAGCTTTCCCGGTTGTCCCTGGACCCACCCAGGCTGGACCAGAAATTCGTGCGCGCTGATTTCGAGTACGCGCGATTCAAGATACTTGACGATCTGGACAGGTGCGAGGAGGCCTGGTCTTCGCTCGAGCGCTGCAATGCCCTCATGCAGGAACTCAATCCCTACGATCGCGAAGGCGAGGAAGCCGTGACGGAAGCCCTGGTGAACATGCCATTCGCCAGTCATGCCCATGTTCCTGGTGCCCCCGGACCCGGTGGACCGGTACCGATATTCATCGTTGGCATGCCGCGATCAGGCACCACCCTGCTGGACCGCATGTTGTCGAGTCATTCCGATGTGACCGCAGCAGGCGAGCTGATCGAGTTCTGGCGCCAGCTGCACTGGGTTGCTGATGTGCCTCCAGCCAAGACGCAGAGCTTGTGCCGCATCACAGGGCGTCATGACCAGATCGATTTCGATGAGCTGGGCCGACGCTACCTCGAACAGTCCCAATGGCGCGCACAGGGGCGAGGCTTTTATGTCGACAAGCTGCCGGCCAACGTGCAGATGGTGGAATTCATCAAGCGCGCACTCCCGCATGCGCCGATCCTGAACATGGTCCGTGATCCGATGGACGTGTGTTTTTCCAATCTCAAGGCGATGTTCGGAAACATCGCCCCGTTCAGTTATTCGATGGACGCGATGGCACATTACTACCGGCAGTACGCACGCTTGTGCGATTACTGGCGTACGCGTTCAAGCGACCTGATGCTGGATGTGAGTTACGCACGCCTGGTGCGCGAGCCGGAGGATGTGATGCGTGAAGTGCTTGCCTATTGCGGGCTTGGACTCCAGGAGGCCTGCCTGCATCCGGAGCGCAACGCACAACCGGTGGCCACGCCGAGCAGTGCGCAGGTCCGCCAGGCTATCCATACCCGGGGTCTTGGACAGTGGCGCAGGTATGCCGGGCAGCTGCGGCCGCTCGAGGACGCGTTGCGGTCTGGTTAGTCGTGGCTCGCCTGAATGACGAGGCAGGTCCTTCGTTCAGGACAGGCGTTCTGTCGCGTAGTCGGCGAGCACGGACAGGGCATCCCGGTACACGGAATCGTCAATGGCTCCAAGCGCCTTGCGAGCGGCGGCGGCATGCCGGTGGGCACGCTCGCGGGTGCGCTCCAGTGCGCCCGAATCGCGGATTGCATCGACGATGTGCTGCAGCGAATCGAGGCCACCATGCTCGATGGCATTGCGCAGCGAGCGTGCCTGTTCCGGCGTGGCGCCCTGCATGGCGTAGATCAGCGGCAGTGTCGGTTTGCCTTCGGCCAGGTCGTCGCCGATGTTCTTGCCCAGGGTGTCCGCATCGGACACATAATCGAGAAGATCGTCAGCGATCTGGAAGGCGTATCCCAGCTCCATGCCGTAGTGCCTGAGTGCCTGGTGCTGCGCTTGCGGAACCTGTCCGAGTATGGCGCCCAATTCGGCTGCGGCGGCAAACAGGACCGCGGTCTTGCGTTCGATGACCTCGAGGTATTGCGCTTCGGCAAGATCCGCGCGGCCGATATGCAGCAACTGCATGACCTCGCCCGCGGCGATGGTGTTGGTGGTGTCGGCCAGAATACGCAGCACCGGCATGCGATCCAGTTCCACCATCAGCTGGAACGAACGCGAATAGAGAAAATCCCCGACCAGTACGCTGGCAGCGTTGCCCCACACGGCATTGGCGGTGGAGCGGCCGCGGCGCCGGTCCGATTCGTCGACGACGTCATCATGCAGCAGCGTGGATGTGTGGATGAACTCGATCACCGCCGCGAGCTTGATGTGCTCGTCACCCGCATATCCGGCTGCACGTGCCGCCAGTACATGCAGCATGGGGCGCAGCCTCTTGCCGCCGCCGGCGATGATGTGTTCGGCGATCTGGTTGATCAGGACCACGTCCGAACCAAGGCGATCCCGGATCAGGTGGTCGATCGCTTCCATGTCGACCGCGGCAAGTGCGCGTACGGATGCAAAATCGACAGGTCGGGTACGGTCGTCGGCTGGTACGGACATGTTCGGGTGGACCCCATCGGACGGATGACGCCGCCATTATAGGGGCGTGACGGCATGCCTGGGCCGCATCCCCATAGGGAGTATACTTTGGCGTTTGATCATCCAGCCGCACGGAGTCGTCGTGAGCAAACTCACTCGTCAGGAAATTCGCAGTGCATCGGCCCTGGCCAGCGTGGTCGGCCTGCGCATGTTCGGCCTGTTCCTGATCATGCCGGTCCTCAGTGTCTATGCCGATCACCTGACGGGTTCGACGCCCCTGCTGGTGGGGCTGGCCATTGGTGTCTACGGCATCGTGCAGGCCATCCTGCAGGTGCCGATGGGCATGCTTTCCGATCGCATCGGACGGCGTGTGACGATCACCCTGGGCCTGCTTGTCTTCGTGGTCGGGAGCCTGGTTGCCGCCTTTTCCCATACCATCACCGGGATCATCATCGGCCGGGTGCTGCAGGGAGCCGGTGCGGTGTCAGGCGCCAGCCAGGCGCTGGCCGCGGACATGTCGCAACCTTCCAACCGCAGCAAGGTCATGGCAATCATCGGGGTGAGTGTCGGTCTGGCCTTCATTCTGGCGATTATCCTCAGTGCCCCGCTGGCGGCTGCCGGTGGACTGAAAGGCCTGTTCGGCACCACGGCTGCGCTGGCGGTTGGCGCCATGATCCTGTTGTGGGTGCTGGTGCCCCGGCCGCAAAAGCATCGCGCCGCCGCTGCCGGCTTCGGCGACGTGCTGCGGATGCTGGCCGTGCCGCGGTTGATGGTGCTCAATGCCTCCGTCTTCGTCATGCACACCATGCTGACAGCCAGTTTCGTGGTCCTGCCGCTGGTGTTGATCCATGAGACGGGCCTGCCCTTGCAGCGACAGTGGGAACTCTATTTGCCGGTGATGCTGGTATCGGTGGTGGTCATGGGAGGCGTGCTGCGGCGCGTGCATAGTGTGCCGGGGAGCATGAGGCTGGCCCTGGTCTGTGCGCTCGGGCTGGGGGTGGCGTTGTGCGGTTTCGCCGCCGCCGATGCCGCGCATGTCTGGCTGTGGGCCAGTGCTGCATTGTTCTTCAGTTGCTTCAACCTGCTCGAGGCCACCCTGCCCAGCCTGGTTTCACGCGTGGCTCCGACACACATGCGCGGGGCCGCCATGGGTGCCTATGCCACTTGCCAGTTTCTAGGGGCTTTCGTCGGCGGCATGCTTGGAGGCTTCGGTCTCGGGCGCCTGGGGACAACGGACGTGTTTCTGGTTTCGGCCGCCCTGGCGCTACCCTGGGCTGTGCTACTGCAGTGGGGTCGGAGCAGGGTGTTGCCGGATACAGAACGGCCGGAGTCGCAGCCGACCTGAGACCGACTTTCGACTTATTCGCCAATTGATCCAGGTCATCATCCAATGCTTGCAGTTGTGCTGCAATTCAGCACGGTTTGCCTTTGCGCGTAATGCTTCGTAATGCCTGATGTATGCAGGTGCAAGGGCCATAGTGGATAAAGGTGGCTTGTGCTGCGGATAAGCCCGACAGACAAACTGAAGTGTTTCGTGGCCTGTGTGCGGGCTGAGTGGTGAATGAATGCATCCAGAGCGTATTGCATTGACGCTGTCTCGCGTCTTCATCGATGCCATAGACGACAGCATGCTTGTGCTTCTCGCAGCACGCCGAAGAATGGTGGGCGTGGTCGGTCGCGTGAAGCGACGGCTGGGATCACCGGTGCAGGATATGCAACGCGAGAATCACGTGCATCAGCGGGCAGCGTATCTGTCCCGGTGGCTTGGGCTACCGCAGGATACTGCGCGAAGTCTGTTTGACCTGCTGATTGCTGATGCCAGTCGGCAGCAACTTGAATCTCTGTCGCCTGTCCAATCATTACGTTTGGAGTGTACCCAGATGCAACCCGATTCTGTCGAGCACCCATTACCTTCTTCGCTGTCATGGCGTTGGCTACAGGTATTGCCGCCCCCGCGTCACCTGGCCCCGTTGATGCAGGCCGTACCGATGCGTTGGCAAGCGCGCTTGCTGGAGCTGGCTATGGCTCGCGTGCTGGGTCCGTTCGTGCGCGATGGGACAATGGATTTCATGAACGGGCGGCGAATTGCGATCGAGGTCAGCGACCTGCGTCTTCGATGGGTGTTGGAGTTACGCGAGAAACGTCTTTGCGTAGTCGACGGCGAACCCGAGGCAAGTGTGCGCGGCAGTGCTACCGACCTGCTGTTGCTGGCCGGGAGGCTAGAGGACGCCGATACACTCTTTTTCCAGCGCGCGTTGGTGCTGACCGGTGATACCGAATTAGGCCTGACCGCCCGTAACCTGCTCGAACGATTGCCCTGGGAAGAGATTCCCCTGGGTTTGCGTATTGTCCTGAATCGTGGTGCACGTTTCGCCCGAGTAGCGCGTCAGGCACACCGGCACAAAGTCGCCTGAAACGGAGCTGCAGCGTACTTTTTCCTTTCCGACCCGAATCCGTCATGGCCGATCTCGATACCTTGCCCTTGCCTGTGTGGCGCGATGAACTCGAGCACGAATACGCCGAACTTGGTGCGCGCCTCGAACATCTCGTGCCGTGCCTGGAATGGCCGTTCCACCTGCCCTGGATCGAGGCCATCAATCGCCTGAAGAAACAGAGGGGAGCTGTGATCATGGCGCACAGCTACCAGCCGCCAGAAATCTTCCACGGAGTCGCTGATGTCACCGGAGATTCGCTGGCGCTGGCGCAGTCAGCAGCTGACTGCGATGCAAACCTGATCGTTTTGTGCGGGGTTCACTTTACCTGATTAGCCCTCTTCCTCAGCCATGAAAATTGCCAACTGCGCGCAGCCTCGGGTCAGGCCAAGGGCTGCAGAGCATCATCGCACGCATCAAACCAGGCAGCATTGCGGCCAGACGAAACCGGCGGTTGAACCGGTACTGCGCCTCGGCCAGATAACGGCGCGCGTATTTGGCATGTTTGAAGGCGTGATAGCGCCCACTAATGGCCCGTTTGACATTGGCC
>JALUXG010000030.1 GCA_027019085.1 Rhodanobacteraceae bacterium
GGCCCGCAGGGTGCACATCTTGCCGCAGGGGCGCAACATCGCCATGCGGCTGCGACCCGCCATACCGCATGGACATGGACTGCGTAAGAATAGGCGGCACAAGAATTGGATTGTTCAAGGGCGACTATTTCTGCTTGACCGGCCACAGCAGGCGGCGGGCCTTGTCCAGATTGACGTTGTCCGGCCAGGAGTTGGTCGGGGCGAAGCGCTGCTGGCCAAGACCTGCGCCGCCGCGGCCGTCGCCGATGCGGTAGGTGCCGGCGGCGTGCCATGCCATGCGGATGAACAGCGGGCCGTAGTGGCCGTAGTCGGCCGGCCACCAGTCCTGCGAGTCGGTCATCAGTGCGTGCAGGTCCTTCTTGAGCGCCTTCAGGTCAAGTTTGTCGAAGGCTTTGCCGTAGTCGAAGGACGGCGCCATCGGGCTGGTGCCCGGCGCGTACTGGTGGAGGATCTTCAGGTTCAGCTGGTCGGGCCACCAGTCCCGGCTGGAACGGGCTCCGGCAGTGGTGTGGGCGAACGGGCATTGGCCGGTTCGGGTTTCGGCATTGGCATTCATGGCAAGTCCCTCGTCTTGACGGTGGTGGGGAAGTTCGGCGATCGCATGGTCGCTTGGACCCATCCTGGCCTCGATTAATACCAAGGTAAATACGATTGTTTATATGATTACGATAGAGCTAACCTATGACTAGCCGAAAACGGCGCGTCATGCGCCTTGCAGGGTGCATGCCGGGAAGGGCAAGCCTGCCGATAATGTTTCAGCGCAGTTTCTTCAGCCGGTACAGTGCATCGAGCGCTTCGCGCGGGCTCAGGCTGTCGGGATCGATCGCATCCAGCGCCTTGTCGAGCGCCGAGGGGCCGGCATTTGCGAACAGCCCCAGTTGCGGGGAATTGGCGGCGGAGCGGTCCGGCGAAGATGCAGGCGAGGGCAGGTGCTGGCCCTGTTCCAGGGCCGCGAGGGTCTGCCGGGCATCGGCGATGGCCGCCCGGGGCAGGCCGGCTATGGCTGCGACCTGCAGGCCGAAGCTGCGGTTGGCCGGGCCTTCCTTGACCGCATGCATGAACACCAGCTGCTCGCCGTATTCCACCGCGTCCAGATGCACGTTGGCCACGCCGTCGAGTTCTTCGGCCAGCGAAGTCAGTTCGAAATAATGGGTGGCGAACAGGGTGAATGCACGATTGCGCGTAGCCAGGTGTACGGCCGCCGCACGGGCCAGCGCCATGCCGTCATAGGTGGATGTGCCGCGACCGACCTCGTCCATCAGCACCAGGCTCTGGTGGGTGGCGTTGTGCAGGATGCCGGCGGTTTCGGTCATCTCGACCATGAAGGTGGACTGCCCGCGTGCCAGATCGTCGCCGGCGCCGATGCGGGTGAAGATACGGTCGATGGGCCCGATCTTCGCGCGTGCGGCGGGCACATGGCTGCCGATGTGCGCCAGCAGGACGATCAGGGCATTCTGCCGCATGTAGGTCGACTTGCCACCCATGTTCGGGCCGGTGACGATCAGCATGCGCCGCTGCTCATCGAGGCTGAGGTCGTTCGGTTCGAAGGGTTCCTCGCGCACCCGTTCGACCACCGGGTGGCGACCGCGCTCGATGCGGATGCCGGGGTCATCGGCCAGGACCGGGGCCTGCCAGTCCAGTACATCGGCGCGTTCGGCGAAGCAGGCCAGCACATCCAGTTCGGCGATGGCCTGGGCGGCGGTGCGCAGGCGGTCCAGATCCTCCGCCAGGGTATCGAGTAGCGCGTCGTAGAGCGCCCGTTCGCGCATCAGGCTGCGCTCGCGAGCCGACAGCACCTTGTCCTCGAAGGTTTTCAGCTCCTCGGTGATGAAGCGTTCGGCATGCTTGGTGGTCTGGCGTCGGGTGTAGTGCGTGGGCGCCTTGTCCGAGTGCGACTTGCCAATTTCGATGTAGTAGCCGTGCACGCGGTTGTAGCCGATCTTCAGCGTGGCTATGCCGGTGGCGGCTTTCTCGCGCTGTTCCAGCTCGACCAGGAACTGGTCGGCGTGCCCGGCGAGCTGACGCAGCTCGTCCAGCTCGGCATCGTAGCCGTCGGCGATCACGCCACCGTCGCGGGTCAGCAGTGGCGGTCGTTCCACGATCGCCCGCTTGAGCAAATCGCAGGTATCTGCATGGTCGCCAATCCGCTCCATCAGATCGCACAACAGAGGCGCCACCCCAGCCGCATCCCCACCCGAAGCCGACGCTTCTCGAACAGTGCGGCCATGGATGGTCGCTTCTTGATCTTCGCGATCAGGGACGATCGCAGAAACAAACACCGCAGAATCCAAGACCCTCGCACGCAAGATCGGAGCGGCTTGCAAGCCGTCGCGAAGGGTCGACAAATCCCGCGGCCGCGCCGACCGCAACGCCACCCGCGCCAGAATGCGCTCCAGGTCTCCAATCGCCCTCAATGTCTCGCGCAAGGCTTTGTAACGTCGATCTTCGAGCAAGGCTCCAACCGCCTGGTGGCGCCGCTGCAACACCTCGCGCAGGCGCAGCGGACGGTGCAGCCAGCGTCGCAGCAGGCGAGCGCCCATTGGCGTTACTGTCTCGTCGAGTACGCCGAGAAGAGTGTGCTCGCGACGCCCCTCCGGGTGCGTGTCCAGTTCCAGGTTGCGACGGGTGGCAGCATCCATGGCAATGGTCTCGCCGGCGTTTTCCACGCCCAGCCCGGCAAGGTGCGGCAGTGCGCTTTTCTGTGTTTCTTCCAGATAGCCGAGCAGGCAGCCGGCAGCGCCAATGGCCAGGGAAAGTGTCTGTACGCCGAACCCGGACAGGTCGCGGGTGCCGAAGAACCGGTTCAGTTCGCGGCGCGCGCTGTCACTGTCGAAATGCCACGGCGGACGCCTGCGCAGGCCGGGCAGGGCGGACACGGCCGCGGGACAGGACAGATCTTCGGCGACCAGGGTTTCCGCCGGTTCGAGGCGCGCCAGTTCGGCGGCGAGTGCTTCGGTGTCGGCCACTTCGGCCAGCAGGAAACGACCACCGGCCAGGTCCACCCAGGCCAGCCCGTATCCGTCCTTCCCGCCATGGATGGCCAGCAGCAGGTTGTCGCGTCGCTGTTCCAGTAGCGCCTCGTCGGTGGCCGTGCCAGGCGTGACGATGCGTACCACCTTGCGCTCGACCGGGCCCTTGCTTTTCGCCGGGTCGCCGATCTGCTCGCAGATCGCCACCGATTCGCCAAGCCGGATCAGTCGCGCCAGATAGGTCTCCACCGCATGATGCGGTACGCCGGCCATGGGGATCGGCTCCCCCGCAGACTGGCCGCGCTGGGTCAGGGTGATGTCCAGCAGGCGCGATGCCTTGCGTGCATCGTCATAGAACAGTTCGTAGAAATCGCCCATGCGAAAGAACAGCAGCACGTCCGGATGCTCGGCCTTGGCCGAGAGGTACTGGCGCATCAGGGGCGTGTGTCCGGATAGGTCGTCGTGGCTCATGCAGCGGCAGGCTCGAATCCTGGGCGGATGGGTCAGTCTACCTGTGCCCGCCTTCGACATGCATGGTCTGCATGCGTACCGGCGGGCATGTCACACGCGCAGGAGGATCCGGTTTGTGCCTTTCCGAACTGTCGCGTGCAGGTGCGGGTGCGGTAGCATCTGCATTTCGACGCGCCGACAGGAAAAGCCACGCATGCATCCAGATCAGGAACCGGTCCATGACACGGACCTGCATGATCGCGCCCGACTGGTGGCCGATGAACTACAACGGCAGAAGCTTATGCTGGTGACGGCCGAGTCCTGTACCGGAGGCTGGATTGCCAAGACCCTCACGGATCTTCCCGGCAGTTCGGCATGGTTCGAGTGCGGGGTGACCGCCTACAGCTACGAGGCCAAGGAAGCCTTGCTGGGGGTAAGCCCGGTGACCCTGGAGCAATGCGGCGCGGTCAGCGAGGATGTGGTGCGGGAAATGGTGGCGGGAGCACTCGCGCGGCTGGGCGGCGACGTGGCGGTGGCGGTGACCGGCATCGCCGGGCCCGGGGGCGGGACGCCGGACAAGCCCGTGGGTACGGTCTGGATCGGCTGGAAGCGCCGTGGCGGCTATGCGCGTGCCGAGCTGTTCCACTTCGCCGGCGAACGCGAGGCCGTGCGCCGCCACAGCGTGGTCGCGGCGCTCGACGGGGTGCGGCGCATGCTTACCTCCTGAGTAGGCATGCGCTGTCACGCCTGCGGCCTGGGTATGGGATACTGGAAGCCATGAACGGCATGCCTCTGGCGTCGCAGCCACTGAGATGCCGGCCCGGCACACTGCCGGTCAATCCCCACGCTCCGAGGTAACGAAAATGGACGAGAACAAGCGCCGCGCCCTGACTTCCGCACTCAGCCAGATCGAGAAGCAGTTCGGCAAGGGTGCCGTCATGCGCATGGGCGACCATACGCAGGTCGCCATCGACACGGTTTCGACCGGATCGCTGGGCCTGGACATCGCATTGGGTGTCGGCGGCCTGCCGCGCGGTCGCGTGGTGGAGATCTACGGCCCGGAATCCTCGGGCAAGACCACGCTTACCCTGCAGGCCATTGCGCAGTGCCAGAAGAAGGGAGGCACGGCGGCCTTCATCGATGCCGAGCACGCACTGGACCCCACCTATGCCGAAAAGCTTGGCGTGAATGTCGACGACCTGCTGGTTTCACAGCCCGATACCGGCGAGCAGGCGCTGGAGATCGCCGACATGCTGGTGCGTTCCAATGCCGTGGACATGGTGGTGGTCGATTCGGTGGCGGCGCTCACGCCCAAGGCCGAGATCGAGGGCGAGATGGGCGATTCGCACGTCGGCCTGCATGCGCGCCTGATGAGCCAGGCCCTGCGCAAGCTGACCTCCAACATCAAGAAATCCGGTTGCCTGGTGATCTTCATCAACCAGATCCGGATGAAGATCGGAGTGATGTTCGGCAGCCCCGAGACCACCACCGGTGGCAACGCGCTGAAGTTCTATGCCTCCGTGCGCCTGGACATTCGCCGTATCGGTGCGGTCAAGAAGGGCGACGAAGTGATCGGCTCGCAGACCCGCGTCAAGGTGGTCAAGAACAAGGTTGCGCCGCCGTTCCGCAAGGCCGAGTTCGAGATCCTCTATGGCGAGGGTACCTCGCGCGAGGGCGAGATCATCGACATGGGCGTGGAGCAGAACCTGATCGACAAGGCTGGCGCCTGGTACAGCTACAACGGCGACCGCATCGGCCAGGGCAAGGAGAACGTGCGCCAGTTCCTCAGGGACAACCCGGCGGTGGCCGACGAGATCGATGCTGCCCTGCGTGCCAAGCTGCTGGTTGGCGGTGGCGCCCAGTCATCCGACACCGATGACGAGGCTGCAGACGACACGGTAGCCGAAGAGGCCTGATTCGAACGTGCCCTGCGCATGGTCTGGCGTGAGCTGCATCGGACAGCCAGTCGGGTCCCGACCGGCTGTCCTGTCGTAAGCGGGAAGGTGCATGAAACGCCGATGCACGGCCCCCGAAGAAACCAAACCCAGGCGCAGTGCCTACGACAAGGCGCTGTCCCTGCTGGCGCGTCGCGAGCAGTCGCGACGCGAGTTGTCCGATCGCCTGTTGCGCGACGGGTACCCACGCAGTGAAGTGGTCCAGGCACTGGACCGCCTGTCCGCGGACGGCTACCAGGACGATGTGCGTTTTGCCGAGATGATGGTGCGCTCGCGTGCCGCGCATGGTTACGGCCCGCGTCGTATCCTCGCCGAGCTGCGCACTCACGGTATCGATGATGGCGAGATCATGCGGCAACTCGATGCGCTCGACCTCGACTGGGCCGTCGAGGCACGCGCCCAGCTGCGTCGGCGCTATGGCGAGCGACCTTCGGATGCGTTCGGGGAACGGGCCCGGCGAGCGCAGTTCCTCTTGCGTCGCGGCTTCGACGCCGCCACAGTAAACCGTGTCACCCATGCCACCGTCGACGACGCTGCCGACAGCGAGGACTGAAATGGTCCTTGCCGAAGGCGTTGCCGTGCCGAACCTACCTCATGCATCCGTACCGTTAATCATGAAAACAGCCGATATACGCGCGCGCTTCCTCGAATTCTTCCGCGACCGCGGACACACCGTCGTGCCCTCGGCACCACTGGTGCCCGGCAACGACCCGACGCTCATGTTCACCAATTCGGGCATGGTGCAGTTCAAGAACGTCTTTCTGGGCAGCGAGAAGCCCGGTTACTCACGCGCAGTCGACGTGCAGCGCTGCCTGCGCGCGGGAGGCAAGCACAACGACCTCGATTCGGTGGGGTACACGGCGCGCCATCACACCTTCTTCGAGATGCTGGGCAACTGGTCGTTCGGCGACTATTTCAAGCGCGAGGCGATTGCCTGGGCCTGGGAGCTGCTGACCGAAGGTTTCGGCCTGCCGTCCGATCGCCTCACGGTGACCGTCTATCAGACCGACGAGGAAGCCTATGCGATCTGGAAGGATGAGATCGGCGTGCCAGCCGAGCGCATCATTCGCATCGGTGACAACAAGGGTGCGCCCTACGCCTCGGACAATTTCTGGCAGATGGCCGACACCGGGCCCTGCGGTCCGTGCAGCGAGATCTTCTACGACCACGGTCCGCATATCCCGGGCGGCCCTCCGGGTTCGCCTGACGAGGACGGGGACCGCTTCATCGAGATCTGGAACCTGGTCTTCATGCAGTTCGACCGTCAGCCCGACGGCAGCCTCCAGCCGCTGCCGGCGCCGTGCGTGGATACCGGCATGGGGCTGGAGCGTCTGGCGGCGATCCTGCAGGGCGTGCACTCGAACTACGAGATCGATCTGTTCCAGCACCTGATCCGCGTGGCCGGTGACCTGACTGCCACGAAGGACCTGGAGGACAAGTCCCTGCGCGTGATTGCCGACCATATCCGTGCCTGCGCCTTCCTCATCGTCGATGGCGTGTTGCCGTCCAATGAAGGACGGGGTTACGTGCTGCGACGGATCATCCGCCGCGCGTTGCGCCATGGCTGGATGCTGGGCGTCAGGGGCGAATTCTTCTGGAGGATGGTTGCACCCCTGGTAGCCGAGATGGGGGAGGCGTATCCCGAGCTGGCCCGGGCGCAGACGAACGTGGAGAACGCCTTGCGGCTGGAGGAACAACGCTTCGGCGAGACCCTGGAGAAGGGCATGAAGCTGTTCGACGAGGTTGCTTCCGGCAGCAATGGCCGAACCATTCCCGGCGAGGACGCCTTCCGTCTGTACGACACCTACGGCTTCCCGGTCGACCTGACAGCCGATATCGCCCGCGAGCGCGGCATGGACATCGACATGCCCGGGTTCGAACGCGCCATGCAGGCGCAACGCGAACGTGGACGGGAAGGCAGTCGTTTTGCTTCGAAGAACCAGCTACCGGCGGAACTGGCCAGCAGCCTGGAAGCGACCCGGTTCCTCGGATACGAGGTGCTCGACTCCAGCGAAGGCAAGGTCGTCGCCATGATTCGCGACGGCGTCGTGCTCGATGCCCTGACCGATGGGCAGGAAGCCGTGGTGCTGCTCGACTGTACCCCCTTCTATGCCGAATCGGGTGGCCAGGTCGGCGATACCGGCACGCTGGAGAGCGAGGGAGGCAGCCTGACCGTGCACGACACGCAGAAGCTGGCCGGTGCCTACCATGGCCATGTCGGCCGCTGGAGCGGTACAACGCCCTTGCGGGTGGGGCAGAGCCTGCGAGCGAAAGTCGATGCCGAGCGCCGCCAGTCCATCGTGCTCAACCACTCGGCCACCCATCTGCTGCACGCCGCCTTGCGCAAGGTGTTGGGCGAGCATGTCACGCAGAAGGGCTCACTTGTAGCCCCTGACCGCCTGCGCTTCGATTTCTCGCATGACAAGCCGGTCACCGCCGATGAGCTGCAGCGCATCGAGGCGCTGGTCAACGCACAGATTCGGCGCAACGAAGCGGCGGACGTGCGCCATATGGCCTACGACGAAGCCATCGCCTTCGGCGCCATGGCCCTGTTCGGCGAAAAATATGGCGACGAGGTCCGGGTGCTGAAGATGGGCGATTTCTCCACCGAGTTGTGCGGTGGCACGCATGTGTCGCGCACTGGCGACATCGGCCTGTTCAAGATCGTTTCCGAGTCGGGCGTTGCGGCTGGCGTGCGCCGTATCGAGGCCCTGACCGGCGCCGGCGCCGAACGGCATGTGTCGGATGAGGAGGCGAAGCTGCAGTCCATGGCGGGCCTTCTCGGTGTTCCGGCAGCCGAAGTCGATGACCGGTTGCGGCAGGTGCTGGAGCGAACCCGTGCCCTTGAGCGCGAACTGGAGTCGCTCAAGGCGCAGGCGGCCTCGACGGCATCGCTCGATCTGGCCTCGCATGCGGCTGAAATACATGGCGTGAAGCTGGTGGCAGCACGCTTGCCGGACCTTGACGTCAAGGCACTGCGTGAGAGCCTCGACACGCTCAAGCAGAAGCTTGGGGACTGCGTGGTGCTGCTGGCAAGTGCACGCGACGGCAAGGCAACGCTGGTCGGTGGCGTGCATGGACAGGCACTGGGCAAGGTCAAGGCCGGGGCCATGATCGCGCACGTGGCAGGGCAGATCGGCGGCAAAGGGGGTGGCCGTCCCGACATGGCACAGGGCGGCGGACCGGATTCGCCCCTGCTGGACGATGCCCTGGCGCAACTCCCGCAATGGCTCGACGAGCAGTTGAGGGCCTGAAATTGCGTCCGCAGTCCGGGCGCATGCCTGTCATGACAACGATTGCGCGCAGCGCAGTACACGGCTAGTATCGAACGCCATTCGCATCGGATACCTGCCCCAGTACGCAGCTTGTCGCGTCCCATGGGTATCGGTACCAGTGTGAATGCAGAAACAGGGGAGGGCCGTGGCGATCTCCGGGTCGTCGCCATATGAGTCATGCCAGGCGGGGTGCAAGGCATGGTTCGAACACGCAACGGTCCGAATGGAACCAGGAGTGGAAGAAAATGTTAATACTGACCCGACGTGTCGGTGAAACCTTGATGATCGGTGACGAGGTGACCGTCACTGTCCTGGGCGTCAAGGGCAATCAGGTGCGTATCGGCATCAATGCGCCCAAGCATGTGTCCGTGCATCGCGAGGAGATCTACCAGCGGATTCAGCGCGAGCAGGGTGCGGATGCCCCGACGGAAGCAGAGCCGGACCGTTCCGGAGAGTAAACGGCTTTGCGAATCGACGAGTGAGCAGGTATCCTTGCCGGCTCCGGTTTGCGGACGGATTCACGGAGAGATGCCCGAGTGGCTGAAGGGGCTCCCCTGCTAAGGGAGTAGAGGGTTTATAGCCTTCTCGAGGGTTCGAATCCCTCTCTCTCCGCCAGTCTTCCACGCTACCGCGCCTGCGGTTGGAACCGTGGAAGTGGATGGACGCAAACCGGCAGAATACCGCATCGTAGTGCGGTGCCTGGCCACCACGATGGACCTGTGATGCGCTTGTGTCGTCCCTTCGACACACAAGCTTGACGAACACCGCGGCATTGCGAATAATGCCGCGCCTTGCACCGGACGCACGCGTACCATGGCGTCCAGCACAATCAAGACACGCGCCCGTAGCTCAGCTGGATAGAGTACCTGGCTACGAACCAGGCGGTCGGGAGTTCGAATCTCTCCGGGCGCGCCATATCTGACGAAAAAGCCGGGCCAGCCCCGGCTTTTTCGTGCGTGGGTCATGCGGCGAAAATTTCATGTGCGGGGAACGCATTGTGCTTTCAGGTATAAAGCTTGTTGCGTGCCGGATCAGGCTATCGTTCCCCGTAATACCCGCGATACCACGCCACAAACCGGGCGATGCCTTCTTCCACCGAGGTGCGGGGCATGTAACCGGTGTCGCGGACCAGTTCCTCGACGTCGGCATGGGTGTCGGGGACGTCGCCCGGTTGCAGGGGCAGGAGGATCTTTTCCGCCTTGCGGCCGAGGCAGTTTTCCAGCACCTCGATGTAGTGCGCCAGTTCAACCGGCTGGTTGTTGCCGATGTTGTAGACCCGGTAGGGCGCATGCGATGAGGCCGGCTTCGGGTGCAGTGGGTCGAAGTCCGGGTCGGGGGCAGGCACGCGATCCAGGGTGCGGATGACGCCTTCGACGATGTCGTCGATGTAGGTGAAGTCGCGGGTGTGCCTGCCGTTGTTGAAGACCTGGATCGGTTGGTTCGCAAGGATGCTGCGGGTGAACAGGAACAACGCCATATCCGGGCGCCCCCAGGGGCCATAGACCGTGAAAAAGCGGAGGCCCGTGGTCGGCAGGCGGTACAGATGGCTGTAGGTATGGGCCATCAGTTCGTTGGCCTTCTTGCTGGCCGCGTACAGACTGACCGGATGGTCGACGGCATCCTGCACCGAGAACGGCAGTTTGCGATTGGCGCCGTAGACCGAACTGGAGGACGCATACACCAGGTGCTCGACGTCATGGTGCCGGCAGCATTCGAGCACGTTCATGAAACCGACCAGGTTGCTTTCCACGTAGGCATGCGGGTTTTCGATCGAATACCGCACGCCGGCCTGTGCCGCGAGATTGACTACGCGCTGTGGCTTGAAGTCGTTAAAGGCGCGGGTCAGAGCCTCGCGGTCCTCGAGGCTGCCCTTGACGAAGCGGAATTTTGCTTGCGGCGCAAGTCGGTCCAGGCGTGCCTGTTTGAGGCGCACGTCGTAATAGGGGTTGAGGTTGTCGTAGCCGAGCACCTCGTCGCCACGTGCCAGCAGTTTGCTGGCAAGTGCGGCACCGATGAATCCGGCGGCTCCGGTGATGAATACGCGCATGTGCCTGGTTCCTGGATGGCAGCGATGGATCGGGCTTGTGAACCTGTTGCGACGGCGCCTTCGCCCTGGTTACAGAGCAGCGGCTACAGCCGGTCATCCACGCTTTCGCGCGGCAAGGCGTGCTTGACGTCGAACAATACGCATCCGGGCCTGCCCAGTGCACGGATGCGTTCGGCGCCCATGTCGATGAACTGGCGATGGGCGACGGCAAGCACCACGGCATCATAGCTTTCCGGTGCAGGCTCGGAGACCAGGTCAAGGCCGTACTCGTGCCTGGCTTCGGCCGGATCCACCCAGGGGTCGTGGACGTCGACATCGGCCTCGTAGCTTCGAAGTTCCTCGATCACGTCCACGACACGGGTGTTGCGAAGGTCCGGGCAGTTTTCCTTGAAGGTCAGGCCGAGCACCAGGATCCGCGATTGCGCGACCTGCAGCCGGCGCTGCACCATCTTCTTGACCACCCGCTGCGCCACGTGTTTGCCCATGCTGTCATTGATGCGCCGGCCGGCGAGGATGACTTCCGGATGGTGGCCGATCTGCTGGGCCTTGTGGGTCAGGTAGTAGGGGTCCACGCCGATGCAGTGGCCACCAACCAGACCGGGGCGGAAAGGGAGGAAGTTCCACTTGGTTCCGGCTGCCGCCAGCACGTCGCCGGTATCGATGCCAAGCTTCTGGAAGATCAGCGAAAGCTCGTTGATCAGTGCGATGTTGAGGTCGCGCTGGGTGTTCTCGATCACCTTGGCGGCCTCGGCCACGCGGATGCTGGGCGCCTTGTGGGTGCCGGCCTTGATGATGCGGCGGTACAGGGCGTCGATGAAATCGGCCGCTTCCGGGGTCGAGCCCGAAGTCACTTTGAGGATGTTTTCCAGCCGGTGGTCGTGGTCGCCGGGGTTGATGCGTTCCGGGCTGTAGCCGGCGAAGAAATCCCGGTTCAGTTGCAGGCCCGAGATCTTCTCGATGATCGGCACGCACACCTCCTCGGTGGCGCCCGGATACACTGTGGATTCGAAAATCACCACACCGCCCTTGCGCAGCACCTTGCCGACCGTGCGACTGGCCGACTCCAGCGGCGCAAGGTCGGGGCGCTTGAAGGCATCGATCGGCGTAGGTACGGTGACCACGAAGACATTGCATGCTGCCAGGCCCTCGACGTCATGGGTGAATGCCAGGTGCGTGGCCGATTCCAGGTCTTCGCGGGATGCTTCAAGGGTGTGGTCGTGGTGGCGCTTGAGTTCCTCGATGCGGGCGCGGTTGATATCGAAACCGAGCGTCGGCAACTGGCGGCCGAATCCGACGGCTAGCGGCAAACCGACGTAACCCAGGCCAATGACGCCCAGATGGACGTCTTCGAGTCCGGGGAGAGGGGTTGAGTCCATCGAGCTTCGTCCCTGCAATGAATGGCCGGGCAAGTCTAGCAAGACCGTTTGCTTGCGTCGCCGGCATGCGGGGTGCGCGCCAGGCAACCCCCGCGATACGAGCTGGATGCCCATTGCAAGGTGCCCGCTGGCCTGAACCGCTTGCAATCGTCCCCGGGGCACCGTGTACTAGCCTGAATTATTCACGGCACAAAGGATGAGAAGGCCTTTTGTGTGATAAGATATTGTTGCGAAACAGATACTTACCCATCAAAAGGGCCTTCTCATGAGTTACCTTAGCACAACGCAGAGCGTG
>JALUXG010000031.1 GCA_027019085.1 Rhodanobacteraceae bacterium
GCAACTGGAACTGTTCGCGGCACTGGGCGTGAAAAAACCCGGCTGAGCCCAATGTTGTGTCATTTTTGTCTATCCGCGGATAGACAGATCAACAACTTACGCGATTAGCTGCGGAACTTGTGGTGCCCAGCTTCTGCTCAAGCTTTTTCATGGTATGGCTCAAGGCGGACTGGGTCAGGCACAGCACGCCGGCCGCCGCCGTCAGCGAGCCCTGCCGCTCCACCTCCCGGACGATGGCCAGATGGATTTTCTCAAGCATGATATTCAATGAGCAGAATTAATCGATTGTTGAAACAATATCATTTTATTTCATAATCAATCCAGCCTACCATGCTCGCACCTGATGATCTCGAACGAACGAAGGCAAGACATGGTCACGACACACAATCTCGGATTTCCGCGCATCGGCGCGCAACGTGAACTGAAATTCGCCTTGGAGGCCTACTGGAAGGGGCAATCCTCGCGTGACGAACTGACCGCGCTGGGCGCGCAACTGCGGCAACGGCATTGGGAAAACCAGGCCGGCCTCGACCTCGTGCCGGCGGGCGATTTTTCCTTCTACGACCAGGTGCTCGACATGAGCTTCACCCTGGGCAATCTGCCGGAGCGCGCGCGTGGTTTCCATGGCGATGTGCTGGACAATTATTTCCGCGTCGCGCGCGGCCGGTCGGCCCCGGACGCCGAGGATCACGGCGCTTGCTGCGGCGGCGTGCAGGCCGGCGAGATGACCAAGTGGTTCGATACCAACTACCACTACATCGTGCCGGAATTCGGCGCATCCACCGAGTTCAAGCTGGATGCCTCACGCCTGCTCGCGCAACTGGCCGAAGCCCAGGCCCAGGGCGTCAAGGCCAAGCCGGTCATCATCGGCCCGGTCACCTACCTGGCGATCGGCAAGACCAAGGACGGTTCCGACAAGCTCGCGCTGCTCCCGCGGCTGCTGCCGGTCTATGCGCAAATGCTGGAAGCCCTGGCCGACGCAGGGGCGGAGTGGGTGCAGATCGATGAGCCTATCCTGGTAACTGAGCTGGATGCCGACTGGCGCCATGCCTTCAACCTGGCCTACCACGACCTCAAAACCTGCCGCGTGAAGCTGCTGCTGGCCACCTATTTCGGCACCCTGCAGGAGAACCTGCACCTGGCCGCCAACCTGCCCGTGGCCGGCCTGCACATCGACGCGGTCAATGCCCGCGACGAAGTGCCGAGCCTGCTCAACCTGCTGTCCTCCCACAAGGTCGTCTCGCTGGGCGTTATCAATGGCCGCAACATCTGGAAGACCGATCTGAATGCCGTTCTCGACTGGCTGGAACCGGTGCATGAAAGGCTGGGCGACCGCCTGTGGATCGCGCCGTCGTGCTCGCTGCTGCACGTACCGGTCGATCTCTCCGGCGAACGCAAGCTCGACCCGGAAATCCGTTCCTGGCTAGCCTTCGCGCTGCAAAAGCTCGACGAACTGAAGGTACTGGCGACCGCGCTCAACCAGGGCCGTGCCGCCGTTGAGGCCGATCTGGCCGGCAACCGGGCGGCCATCGCCGCCCGCCGTGCTTCGCCGCGCGTGCACAATCCGGTGGTCAAGGCCGCGATCGCGGGGATCACCCCCACCCTTGGCCAGCGCAAAAGCCCTTATGCGGTGCGGGCCAGGAAACAGGCCGCCTTGCTGAACTTGCCGGTTTATCCGACCACGACCATCGGTTCGTTCCCGCAAACCGCCGAGATCCGCCAGGCGCGCAGCCGGTTCAAGGCCGGCGAAATCGACGAGGCCGCCTACCAGGACGCCATGCGCGTCGAGATCGCCCGCTGCGTGCGCGAGCAGGAGGCCTTGGGCCTGGACGTGCTGGTGCACGGCGAGGCCGAGCGCAACGACATGGTGGAATACTTCGGCGAGCAGCTCGACGGCTACGCCTTCAGCCAGTCCGGCTGGGTGCAGTCCTACGGCTCGCGCTGCGTGAAACCGCCCATCCTGTTCGGCGACATCAGCCGCCCGAGGACGATGACGGTCGAGTGGATCGAGTATGCGCAATCGCTCACGGCCAAGCCGATGAAAGGCATGCTGACCGGCCCGGTCACCATCCTGAACTGGTCCTTCGTGCGCGACGACCAGCCGCGCTGGGTGACGTGTCAACAGCTCGCGCTGGCGATCCGCGAGGAGGTGCTCGACCTGGAAAGAGCCGGCGTGTGGGTGATCCAGATCGACGAGGCCGCACTGCGCGAAGGACTGCCGCTGAGCAAGTCGCAATGGCAGGCGTACCTCGCCTGGGCCGTGGAATCCTTCCGCATCGCCGCCAACGGCGTGGCCGACGAGACGCAGATCCACACCCACATGTGCTACTCGGAGTTCAACGACATCATGGCGGCGATCGCCGATATGGACGCCGACGTCATCACCATCGAAACCTCCCGTTCCGACATGGAGCTGCTCGATGCGTTCGACGACTTCAAGTATCCGAACGAAATCGGCCCGGGCGTGTATGACATCCACTCGCCCAACATCCCGAGCGAGCAACACATCGTCGATCTGATGAAGAAGGCCGCCGCGCGCATCCCTGCCGAACGCCTGTGGGTGAACCCGGACTGCGGCCTGAAGACGCGGCAGTGGGCGGAAGTGATTCCGGCGTTGCGGAACATGGTTGCCGCCGCCAAGACCCTGAGGAAAAGCCGTGACTGGTACACATAACATCCGTTTCAATATTTGGTGAGAAATGTGCCTGCAAACGTTCCTGGTTCTGGTGTGCCAGCCACGGGCCCCGTCTATCTGCTGAGCGATTTGTTGATGCGTTTGCCCAGTGCGCCCGGCTGGGGGCCAAGTCCATGCCTTCGGCTTCGATGTCGGGACAGGCGCAGTGCACAGTTACTGCCTGACCCCCACGTTACAGGGGTTTTACACCGGTATTCTTGAACCAGACATCCTCGGTGGAGTGTATGTCCCCTACTGTTTCGTTGTAGTTGATGGTCAGTTCCTCTCCGGCCTCGATATTCCGGGCGGCAGTGAATACCATGCAGTTGTTTTCAGCGTCGGCTGTGTAGCGCACGTTGGCAGGGTTTTCATGGTTGTACATGCTGCCCCAGCCCATGGCGATGCAATTGGATGGCGGGCCATTCGTCAGGTGCCCCCAGGCGTACACCACGCGCTGGATCTCCTTCGGCATGTCGTCCCAGTCCGCAGGAAAAACGATGACCGGGCAGATTTCTATGGTCTCGCCGGAGAGGACGGGGCGGGTCGCATAGACCCCTCGGCCCTTGGCCGTTTTCGTGTCCTTGATGGTTGCCGCAACACACTTCATGAAATTCATAAGGGCGTCTGATGCCTCGGTAAGGCTGTGGTCGGCCGTGCTGCCGCAGGGGAAGCTTGCCCAGATGCTACTTTCGTGCCCGGCGATTGCAAGGGAGCCGGGGTCATGGGGGATGGGGTCCGGATCGGATCCAGGCATGGGGAAACCCAATCAAGTGAACCGCGATCTGGCGGGCAATCGGGCAGGTCGGTGGCTGCGCGTCACCTGCCAGTTTCGGGCGGGGTGTAGCCCTCGGGGCGTTCAAACTCGCCATCGCCGAACAGGAAGGCGCGCATCTGGGTTTCCAGGAAGGCGCGGGCTTCGGGGTCCAGGGGATTGAGGCGGTTTTCGTTGATCAGCATGGTCTGGTGTGCCAGCCACTGGGACCAGGCCTGCTTGCTGACGGTTTCGTAGATGCGTTTGCCCAGTTCGCCCGGCCAGGGGGCGAAGTCCAGGCCTTCGGCGTCGATGTCGAGTCTGGCGCAGTGCACGGTGCGTGTCATGGGGTGGGGGTTCCGGTTGCGGTTCCGATGGGCGGCATGATGCCTGCTCGGGGTGGATGGGTCGACCTTTCGTGGTTGATGCAGGGCGATGGCGGACGGTGCCCGCCCTACGCGGTCGCGATCTTGTCGAGCAGCTTGCGCACGGGGGCGGGCAGGCCGAGGGCGTCGAGCTGGGCGGGATCGCACCAGCGCAGGTCGTCGCTGTCGGCGATGCGTCGGGTCGTGGCCCTGGCGTTGAATAGCAGCGGCTGGATGTCCAGGCGGAAGTGGCTGAACACGTGGGTGAAGGCGCCCAGCGCGCGCGGCCCGGCGCAGTCGGCGTGGCGGCTGGCCAGCTGCGAAGCGGCGGCATCGTCGGCGGCCTCGGGCAGGCTCCACAGGCCTGACCACACGCCCTCGGTGCCGCGTCGCTGCAGCAGGATGCGGCCCGCCGTGTCGCGCAGCACCAGCATGTGCGTCCGGCGCGTGGGAATTTTCTTCGCGGGGCGCGGCGTGGGCAGCTCGGCGGCGAGGCCGTCGCGATGGGCGACGCACGCCTTCGCCAGCGGGCAGACCTCGCAGCGCGGTGCGCGGCGCACGCACACGGTGGCGCCCAGGTCCATGATGGCCTGGGTGTAGTCGGCCAGGCGCTGGTGCGGCGTGTAGTGTTCGGACAGCGACCACAGCTGCTTCTCCACCGCGCTCTGGGCGGGGTGGCCCTTGATGCCGGCATGGCGCGTCAGGACGCGCTTCACGTTGCCGTCGAGAATCGGAAAGCGCAGGCCGTGTGCCTGGGCCAGGATGGCGCCGGCGGTCGAGCGGCCGATGCCGGGCAGGGCGGCCAGGTCGTCGAAGTCGCGCGGCAGTTCGCCGCCGTGGTGTTCCATGCACAGGCGCGCGGCGCGATGCAGGAAGCGAGCGCGGCGGTAGTAGCCCAGCCCCGACCACAGCGCCAGTACGCTGTCCTCGTCGGCGCGCGCAAGGTCGGCCAGGCTCGGCAAGGCGTCGGTGAAACGCTGGAAATAGCCGATGACGGTGCCGACCTGGGTCTGCTGCAGCATGATTTCCGACAGCCACACGCGGTAGGGCGTGCGGGGGTGTTGCCAGGGCAGGTCGTGGCGACCGTGGACGTCGAACCATGCCAGCAGGGGCGGGGCGATGGCGTTCAATGCCGACTGCTCTTGCCGTCGGGGGTCGGCGCCGTACCGGCGGCGGCCGGGGCGGTGTCGTCGCTGTGCAGCTGCAGTCCCTCGATCCGTACCGGCCCCAGGTCCAGGCTGCGGGCGCTGATGCTGCCCTTGAGCGGAAGCTGCGGCAGGGGGCCTGGGATGAAGCGTCCGGTCATGCGTTGCCACCATGCCGCCAGTTGCCTCGGGGAAAGCAACAGGTCGGCCTGTGTGGTGGGGCCTTTGACGGCCAGGTGCAGGGTGCCGGTCGGGGCGGGTGGTGGAGCGATGGACAGGGCGACCTGGTAGTGCGTCTTCTTTCCGCTGGTGATCTCGCCGGCAAGCTGAAGTTGCATGGGCGCCGTGCGCGACCAGCCCGCCTGGCCGGCCAGTTCGATGCGCGACGGACCGGAGCGTGCGTCGACATGTATCTGCGAAAGCTCGACCGCGCCACGTTGCGGTTCACGCGGCGTGAAGTCCAGCTTGAGCCGCCACGGGGGGTTGTCGCGATGACGTGCCTGGGCGTCGAGCTGGAAGAGCTTGCCCGGTTGCAGGGGGCCGGTGTGCAACTGGATGTGATGGAGCAGCACCCGGTTGTCCATGGCCAGTGCACCATCGCGCAGGGTGATGCCGGTGCCGATCTTCGGCAGTTGCGAGGTGCTGCCCTTGCGCCCGGACCAGGCGGTCAGGGCCTGGCGCAACTGGCCCAGGTCCAGCCGGGGTGCGTCCAGTTGCAGGGTGGTGATGTCGCTGCTGCCGGTGAAGATCGTGTGCCAGGGCACCACCACACGGCCGCCGTCGGCCACCAGAAGCGGGTAGGACTGGCCTTCCACGAAAAGCTGCAGGCCCTGCAGGCGCACCCCGGGGCGCGGCCAGAGGCTGGGATGGGCGGGTGCTGTCAGTGTCAGTTCCAGGCCGGCCTGGCGCGCGCTTTGCTGCAGCGTGCGGGTGAAACGCTCGGGGCGCAGCATCACGTAGACCAGCAACAGCGCGACTGCCGCCAGCGTCGCCAGGGTGGCGGCAGCGGCCAGCAGGGTGATGCGCAGTCTGCGGCTCATGGCTGCCGGTCGTCTGAGTCCGGCAGCAGGCTGTCGACAAAGGCGGCGGCATCGAAAGGCTGCAGGTCGGCAGATCCTTCGCCCAGCCCGATGTAGCGGATCGGCAAGCCGAACTCGCGCGCCAGGGCAAACACCACGCCGCCGCGCGCGGTGCCGTCGAGCTTGGTGACGACCAGCCCGGTCACGCCGATCGCCTGGTGGAACTGGCGCACCTGGTTGACCGCGTTCTGGCCGGTGGTGCCGTCGATGACCATCAATACTTCATGGGGTGACTGCTCATCGATCTTGCGGATGACACGGGCGATCTTGCCCAGTTCGTCCATCAGGCCGCCCTGGGTGTGCAGGCGACCGGCGGTGTCGGCGATCAGCACGTCGACGCGACGTGCATTGGCGCCTTGCACGGCATCGAAGATGACGCTGGCCGAATCAGCCCCCTGGCCCTGGGCGATGACCGGTACCCGGTTGCGCTCGCCCCAGGTTTTCAGTTGCTCGACGGCTGCGGCGCGGAAGGTGTCGCCGGCGGCCAGCATGATCGAGCGACCCTGCTCACGGTAGCGGTGGGCCAGCTTGCCGATGGTGGTCGTCTTGCCCACGCCGTTGACGCCGACCACCAGCATCACGAAGGGCGTGTGGGCCTGGATGTCGAGGGGCACGGCGACCGGTTCGAGGATGCCGACAAGGTCCTCGCGCAAGGCCCGGCGCAGGGCGGCGGCATCGGCAAATTCGCGCTTGTTCATGCGCTGGCGGAGCCGGTCGACCAGTGCCGTGCTGGCGGTGACGCCTGCATCGGAGGTCAGCAGCACCGTTTCCAGTTCGTCCAGCAGCGCATCGTCGAGTTTCGGGTTGCGCCGGAACAGGCCGCCGAGGCCCCGTGCGATGCCGCTCGTGGACAGACGCCCGCGCCAGTCGCGTTGGCCGGAAGCGGTGCTTGCGGTTGCGTTATCGTCATCGGCGCCGGGATCCGGGCGGCCCCCCTCGGCGTCGGTTTCGGAGGCGTGAGCAGGCGAAGGGCTGTTTTTCTTTTTCCAGAACTTGAGCATGGGGTGCGGATGCGGGGACAATTCGGCGCCATGCTACCACCCGCAACCCCGACCGAACCTGAGCGCAAGCCCTGCGGCAGCAGCGCCCGGAACCAGACATGAAGGCCGGGCCGGGCAAGGTGCGCATTCTCGGCGGCTCGCTGCGTGGCTCGGTGCTGCGGGTGGCCGACACGCCCGACCTCCGACCTACCCCGGCGCGGGTGCGTGAAACGCTGTTCAACTGGTTGCAGCCGGTGCTTGCCGGGGCGCGTTGCCTGGACCTGTTTGCCGGTACCGGAGCGCTTGGGATCGAGGCGCTGTCGCGTGGCGCGGACGAGGTTGTTTTCGTCGAACGCGGGCGCACCGCGGCGCGCAGCCTGGAAGCCAACCTGCAACGCCTGGGGTGCCGGGGCTTTCGTGTCCACAACGTTGCAGCGGGAGATTTCCTGAACGGTCCGCCACTGCCTTTCGACGTGGTGTTCCTGGATCCGCCGTTTGCCGCCGGCCTGTGGTCGGCCGTGGCGCAGCGCCTGGAGCAGGGTGGCTGGCTGGGCGATCATGCGTGGGTGCATGTCGAATCGCCGCGCAGCATCGAGCCGCGTCTTCCGGCGAACTGGCAAGTGCATCGCCAGGCGCACGCGGGGGAAGTGCGACACGTGCTGTATCGCCGCGACAAGGCGGTTCGGCTAGACTGATGGTGATGGCGCCGACCGACTATTGCGCCGCAAGCCCACTGCCGCGGCCACGCATCGCAAGGTTCACGCAAGCATGACCAGCCACGACACTCCGGCGGCCCGCGTGGCCGTGTATCCGGGTACTTTCGATCCGATCACCCACGGGCACACCGACCTGGTGGCGCGTGCCGCGCCCCTGTTCAGCCGCGTGGTGGTGGCGGTGGCCGACAGCCGCAGCAAGGGGCCCAGTTTCGACCTCGATGAGCGCATCGCCATGGCGCGCGAGGCGCTCGCAGGCATCGGGAATGTGGAAGTACGCGGATTCGACTCGCTGCTTGCCAACTTCGTGCGCGAAATCGGTGCCGGCGTGATCCTGCGCGGCTTGCGTGCGGTGTCCGACTTCGAATACGAGTTCCAGCTCGCCAGCATGAACCGGCATCTGGTTCCCACCGCCGAAACGCTGTTTCTGACGCCTGCCGAGCAGTACAGCTTCATCTCCTCGTCGCTGGTGCGCGAGATTTCGCGTCTGGGCGGCGATGTTAGCGGGTTCGTGCACCCTGCGGTGCAGAAGGCATTGCAGGCACGCTGGCATACCCCTGGCTGATCACTCGCGCTATGCTTGCGCATCAAGTCCGACAACCCGAGGTGACGACCATGCGCAAACTTGCAATCATCGCGATGCTGGCCCTGACAGGTGTATTTGCCCTGACGGCCTGTGGCAAGAAGGGGGGCGATGAGTCGCAGCACGCGCAGAGCGCCAAGCTCACGCGTCCGACCAGTCCCGACAACAAGGCGGCATGGCAGGCCTACCTGGGCCAGATCCTGCAAAGCGGCGACCTGATGAAGGGCATGTCGGGCGATCGTCCGTTCGTGTACTACGTGTCGCCGGGCGATGACGACAACGCCCAGGCCGAGCGCGAGCGCCAGCTCGACAACATCACCGGCACCATCGCGCGCGGCGTGCTGCCGGGGACCCTGCTGGCCTTTGCCGGACCGTCCTCCAGCAAGACGGCCGATCTGCTGGTGGCAGCCTTCAAGACCGCCCAGCCCGGTTCGCTCAACAAGGTGATCGTGGTCTACATCGGCGACAAGGCCGACGAGCAGCGCGTGGCCGATGTGGTCAAGCCGACCGGTGCGATCTTCCGTTTCGCGCAGATGTGATCGCTTTCCTGCCCCGCTCAGGCGGCGTGCCGCCGGCGGGGCGGTTCCGTATGAAGGTTGCCCTGGAGCCTCATGGCGCTGAAGATCCTCGATACCTGCATCAATTGCGATGTGTGCGAGCCGGTATGTCCCAACCAGGCCATAACGCTCGGTGAGGAGTACTATGAAATCGATCCGGACCGTTGCACCGAGTGCGTGGGACACTTCGACCAGCCGCAGTGCGTCGAAGTGTGCCCGGTCGAATGCATTCCCGTCGATCCCGAGCGCATCGAGACCACCGAGCAACTGATGCGCAAGTACGAGGCGTTGACGCGCACGGACGGCGCATAGGCGCACCTGCGCGGTCAGCGGAAACGGGTCGAGCGAGGTTCATATGCAACTGTGGTCGATTGCAGGCAACAGCCAGCGACTGGATGGCGGCGCCATGTTCGGCAATGCGCCGAAGGCGCTTTGGTCGCGCTGGGTGCAGCCCGATGCGCACAACCGCATTCCACTGGCCTGCCGCTGCCTGCTGATCAAGGATCTGGACGGTGCCACGGTGCTGCTGGAAACCGGGATCGGCGCGTTCTTCGAACCGGCCCTGCGCGAACGCTACGGCGTGGTCGAGTCGCGTCATGTACTGCTCGATTCCCTGGCTGCCGCCGGCGTGTCGCACGAGGATATCGATGTCGTGGTGCTCTCGCACCTGCATTTCGATCATGCCGGCGGGCTGCTCGCCGCGTGGCAGGAAGGGCAGCCGCCCCGCCTGCTCTTTCCCAGGGCCAGCTTCCTGGTCAGCGCCGGACACTGGCAGCGCGCATGTCATCCGCACCCGCGCGACCGGGCCTCGTTCATCCCCGAATTGCCTGGTCTGCTGCGCGACAGCGGGCGTCTGGAGCTTGTCGATGGCGAATTTTCGCGCCGACTGGGTACATCGGTCCGCTTCCACTATTCGCAAGGGCACACCCCGGGGCTGATGCTGGCCGAGATCGCGGCCGGCAACGGCCGCGGGCTGGTGTTCTGCGCCGACCTGATTCCCGGACGCGCCTGGGTGCACGTACCGATCACGATGGGCTACGACCGGTTCCCGGAATGCCTGATCGACGAGAAACGCGCCTTCCTGGAAGACATGCACAGGCGCGAGGTGCGTTTGTTCTTCACCCACGACGACGGTTGCGCCCTGGCGCGCATCGACCAGGATTCGCGTGGTCGCTACATGAGCGTGGACCCATGCAGCGAACTGGCGGGAGAGGTATGGTAGACCCGAGCGCCCGCGCGTGGCGGGCACAGGGGGTGCGATGAATCGCGAGGTCAGGCCGATATTGACATTGCTCGCGGGCAGCATGCTGGTGCTGTCGGGGCTGGCCATCCTGGCGAAGAACGAAAGCAACGTGCTGGCCTACCGGACGGCCGCGTTGCGCCACGGCGGCATCGTCGTCAATGCCAGCAAGACCGGGCCCACGCGCGCCAACAACGGCGACATGGTGCTGGTGTCGGGTGTGCCGCAGGTCATCAAGCCGGCCATCGACCCGGTTTTCGGCATCCGCGTGGATACGCCGGTGCTCTGGCGTACGACCGCGATGTTCCAGTGGCGGGAAGTTGATTACGCCGGCAGCCTGACGTACGAAATGGACTGGATCGACCATCATGTCGATTCGCAAGCCTTCAAGCGGCGCGCCTATCATCGCAACCCATCGGTCATGCCCTTCGGCAGCGGACGTTTCGTCGCCGGCGAAGTACACCTGGACGGCTTCGTTCTCAGCCGCAGACTGGTTCAGGCCATTCCCGGGCGGCATGCCGTGACGCCGGACTTTTCCACCTTGCGGCCGAATCTGGCGGCCTCGTTCCGGCCCTATCGTGGCAGTCTGGTGACCAGCGACAACGTCAGCTCACCGCAACTGGGCGACATACGCGTGAGCTGGCAGGGGGTGCCGAAACAGGTGGTGACATTGATTGCCCAGAACCAGGACGGCACGCTCAAGCCCGCCGTCGACGTCGAGATCGGGCCGGGATACCAGATGCAGGTGGGGAAGCTGCAGGTTCCCGACCTGCAGCCAGACCTGCCCGGCGTGCCGTACCTGCCCTGGCTGTGGCGGGTGCTTTCGTTGTTGCTGGCTGTGGCGGGTGCCTATGTGCTGTTGCAGGCGGTGCCGACACGGCGCAACGGCCTGGGCCCCGCAGTCGGGCTGGGCCTCGTGCTGGTGTGCGGCTTGTCGGGCGTGATGTGGATCTCGGCCCGGTCGGACGTCGCGACCTTGCTGCTGGGCGTGAGTGCATTGGCACTGGGCATCACGGCCTGGCAGCTGTACGAACGTCAGGAACCGGACTGACCTCCAGGCTCCGGGACATGCTCCAGGAACCACAGCCCGGCGAACAGTTTCGGGTCGATGGACAAGCCCTCCCGCGCCTTTTCGCGCAGCCATGCACCGGCCTGGTCGAGCGGGATTTCGTGCACCGTGATCTGCTCGCTGGCGTCGCCGCCGCCGGGGCCGGTGCGGTGCAGGCCAAACGCACGCACGAACACCATCATCTCGGTGCTCATGCCGGCGGAGGAGGGGCCGGCGTGGACGAATTCCACCCGCTCACAGGCATACCCGGTTTCCTCTTCCAGTTCCCGCCGCGCGGCGGTCAGCGCATTCTCGCCATCATGCCCTTCAAGGTCCCCGATCAGCCCGGCAGGCATCTCGATGGTTCGGCAGCCCATGGGAACGCGGTATTGCTCGACCAGCAGCAAGCGGCGCGCGGAGGTGAGCGCAATGATGATGACCGCGCCGCCTGGCTGGTTGCGTTCGACGAATTCCCAGTTTCCGCGACGGCGCAGCGTGAGCCAGTTGCCGCGGTACAGGGTTTGCACTTGCTCAGATGGATCGGGAAGGTTCATGCTGCCGATTCCTCGATTGAAAACAGTCGCTTGCGTGTAAGCGGGCCAAAGCGCAACTGTTCGCACAGGGTTTCCAGCCGCTGCCGGTCGGGCCTGCGCGGCCTGAGGAACGCCGCATCCTCGGGTACCGGCGCATCCAGCGCAATGCGGGTAATGCGGGCAAACAGCCGCGCCTGATCGGCATGTTCGCGCAGCCTGCGGGCGCAGGCTGCCGAGCCCCGCAGGCGCAGGAAGGGGACTTCCTCGACGCGTTCAAGCAGCGCTTCCAGGGTGCCGAAGTGCTGCAACAGGGCGGCGGCGGTCTTGGCGCCGATGCCGGGTACGCCGGGGATGTTGTCGACGCTGTCGCCGCACAGCGCCAGGTAGTCGGCGACCTGATGCGGATGCACGCCGAGTTTCTCGTGCACGCCCTCCGGACCCCAGCGGCGGTTGCGGGCGAAATCCCACTGGCTGTCGTGCTCGCCGAGCAGCTGCCCGAAGTCCTTGTCGGCGGAGACGACCACGCTGGCGATGCCCTGGCCGCGCAAGGTCCACAGCATCGAACCGATCAGGTCGTCGGCCTCGTAGACGGGATCGTCCAGCGCGATCACGCCGAGGGCCTCGGTGACTTCGCGGCACAGCCGGAACTGCCGTTCGAGGTCCGGCGGTGGCAATTCACGGTTGGCCTTGTACGGCGGGTACAGCTCGTTGCGGAACGAGGTGGTCAGGGAAGCATCGAAAGCCACCAGCAGATGGGTCGGCTTCTCGCGTTCGATCAGTTCGCACAGAAAGCGGGTGTAGCCATGCACGGCATGTGCGGGAAGGCCCTGTGCATCGACGAAATCCTCCGGCATCGAATGCCAGGCGCGAAAGACGTACAGGCTGCCGTCCACCAGGAAGGCGGGGGCGCCGCTGCGGGTGTGCCGGGTGCTCACGGCGTCCAGCGGCAGACCCGCGACTGCGGCGCCGGGCGTTCGCGTTCGGGCACGTCCAGTGCGGGGGTGCCGATGTGCACGAATGCGATCACGCGTTCGTCTTCGTCCAGGCCCAGGATGGCGGCGGCGTCGCGGTCGTAGGCGGCCCAGCCGGTCAGCCATTGCGCAGAGTAACCCAGGGCCTGCGCGCCAAGCAGCAGGTTGTAGGCCACGCAACCGGCCGACAGCAGTTGCTCCTGCTCGGGAATGCGCCCCTGCTGGACGTGTGCGACCACGGCCACCACCAGGGGCGCGAAGCTGTAGCGCTGCGCCTCTTTCTCGCGCCGCGCGGGCGGCAGGTCCGGATCCTTGCGTATGGCCAGGTCCAGCAGGCGACGACCAAATTCATGTTTTGCTTCGCCCTCCAGGGTAATCAGCCGCCAGGGGGCGAGCTTGCCGTGGTCGGGTACACGCAAGGCAGCGGCGAACAGGCGCGCCTGTTCGTCGGCATCCGGCCCCGGCTCGGTGAGCTGGCGGGCCGGGACCGAACGACGATCAAGCAGCAGATGCAGGGTATCCATCACAGGCTGGTCTCGTGTTGGTGAATATCAGGGCGTGCCGGGAAGGCGGAAGCCGTCGGGCATCAGCGCCTGGGCCGTGGTCTCGCGCTGTGTGCCGTCAATGGTGCCGAGCACGATGCGCGCGTCCTCGGCCAGCAGTTCCAGCATGACCTGGCGGCATGCCCCGCAGGGGCTGACCGGTTCGGGAGTGTCGCCGACCACGGCCAGCCGGACCAGGTCGCGGGGCTGGCAGCCGGCGGCGATGGCGCTGAACAGGGCCGTGCGTTCGGCGCAGTTGCACAGCCCGTAGGAAGCATTCTCTACATTGCACCCGGCAAATACGCGGCCATCGCGGCTCAGTACCGCCGCGCCGACGGCAAAATGCGAATACGGGGCATAGGCATGCTCCCGGGCCGCCATGGCGTGCTGCAGGAGGTGTTCGGCGTTGCTCACGGGGATGCACCCCCTTCGGCATGTGTGGTCGTTCAGTGTATCGGCAAAGGCGCGGTGCTGCGTGCAGCGGCATGGCAATCATGTACGATGCCCCAAGCTGTCATTGAGGAGGCGAGAATGGCGCTGAGCATTGCGGCGCTTCGCGAATCCGCTCCCGGCGAGCGGCGCGTGGCCATGGTTCCGGAAGTGGCGCAGAAATTGTGCGCCGGGGGTTTCAAGGTACTGCTCGAAAAGGGCGCGGGCGAAGCTGCGGGTTATCCCGATGCGGCCTATGAAGGGGTTGCCTGGCAGGATGCCGACGGCATTGCATCCTCGGCGGACCTGCTCTGGTGCGTGCAGATGCCGCCGGCGGATCGACTCGCGCGGATGCGCAAGGGCAGCGTGCTGGTCGGACACCTGGATCCGCGACGGCATGCCGATGCGCTCGGGCAACTGGCGGCAGGTGGCGTGACGGCCTTCGCCCTGGAGTTGCTGCCGCGTACCACGCGTGCGCAGGCGATGGATATCCTCAGTTCGCAGGCTGCGGTGGCCGGTTACCGCGCCATGCTGGTCGCGGCAGTCGAATGCCCAAGGTTCTTTCCCATGCTGACCACGGCAGCGGGCACCATCCGGCCGTCGAAGGTGCTGGTCATCGGTGCCGGCGTGGCTGGCCTGCAGGCGATTGCCACGGCCCGCCGCCTGGGTGCGCAGGTCGAGGGCTACGACGTGCGCAGCGAGACGCGCGAGCAGGTGCAGTCGCTGGGTGCGAAATTCCTGGACCTTGGCGTCAGCGCCGCCGGTGAAGGCGGCTATGCCCGGGAACTGACGGCGGAGGAACGTCAGGCACAGCAGCAGGCGCTGGCTGATCACCTGGCTACGGTGGATGTCGTGGTGACCACGGCTGCGGTGCCGGGCCGTCCGGCGCCTCGCATCCTCAGCGAGGCCATGGTCGAGGGCATGAAACCCGGAGCACTGATCGTGGACATGGCCGCCGAAGGCGGCGGCAATTGCGTCCTGACCCGACCGGGCGAGCGGATCGAGCATCAGGGGAAGACGGTCATCGGGCCGCTCAACCTGGCTTCCGGCGCGGCCTTTCATGCCTCGCAGATGTATTCGCGCAACCTGCAGCAATTCTCCGCGTTGCTTGTCGGGGAGCAGGGACTGGCTCCGGATTTCGACGACGAGCTGGTGGCAGGCACGGCGGTCGTGCGCGACGGGACGGTCGTGTTCAAGGCCTGATCCGCTGGCTGGGTCTCAGCGTCGGCCCCGACCCGGAGGATGGTTGCGCAGCCATTGGCGGCGTTGCTCCGGCGTCATGCGGTGCCAGCGGTTGCGCAGGGCCTCGCGCTGTTGCGGTGGCAGGGACTGGAATCGCTCGTAGGCGCGAAGCAGCGCACGCCGTTCGTGGGGCGGAAGTTGTTCGAAGCGGCGCATGTTGTTGCGGGCCTCGCGCCGCTCCTGTGGACTCATGTGCTGCCAGAGCCTGATCCGTTCGCGGATGCGCTGGCGGCGTTCCGGAGGCAATGTCGCCCAGTGGCGTGCGCGCTCGATCATGCGGTGCTGGCGTTGTGCAGGCATGCGGTCCCACTCCTGTCGCATGGGAGCAAGCATGCGCCGGGTTTCGGGGTCGAGCCTGCTCCACGGGACCGGAGCCTGCTGCTGTTGCCACATGCCGCCACGATCCGGCGCGGCGTGGACGAGTCCGGGCGTTGCCGCCCACCCGGAAAGGAGCAGCATCAGGCCGGCATGAAACCATGTGCTTCGCGGCATGTTCATCCTCCCCGGTGGGACGGTGAAGCAGCCGCGGACTGGTCGGCCAGCCAGGCGTAGAAGTCCAGGTTCTGGTACATCGTCGGATCGGTCTGTTCGGGATCGGGTGGCAGGTATGGGTCAGTGGATGCCACCGAGTGGCTGGCGACCGGCAGCGTCGCCGCCTGCTGGGCGTTGCGGGCATGGAACGGCCAGATCACCGCCACGGCCAGCACGCAGGCCGCAAGAGCCCCGGTGGGCACCAGCCAGCGCCTCAGGTCCGGACGTTCGGCTGCCTCAAGGGCGCGCTGTCGGGCTTGCCGCAGTCGGCTGGCGGTCGCGGTGTCGATATCGGCGGATGTGCGCCGGTACAGCGTGCGCACACGGTCTTCGAATTCGGATTGGATGTCGTGACTCATTGCCAGTCCTCCATGCGTTCGCGTAGCGAGCCCAGGGCGCGGGAAAGATGGGTTTTCACGCTGCCCTCCGAACAGCCCATGGCGGCGGCTGTCTCGGCTACGCTCAGTTGTTCAAGTGTACGCAGCAGGAACGCTTCGCGCTGACGTCGCGGCAGGTTTCGCACGGCCTGTTCCAGCGCCGCCATGGCCTGCCGGTCGGCCAGCACGTGCTGCGGGCCCGGACCGCTGTCCGCCGGATCCCATGCCGGCATGTCCTCGCCGTCCTGGTTCAATCCACCGCCCAGCCAGCCGACCACGATCGAGCGGACCTTGCGTCGCCGCCGCAGGTCGGTGATGCGGCGGCGCAGGATGCCCCAGAACAGCGGTGTCCATTCGTCCGCAGGCTTGTTGCGGTAGCTGCGCACCAGGCGCAGCATGGCGTCCTGCACCGCATCGTGGGCATCTTCCGGGTCGCCCAGTGCCAGGCGTGCCATGCGCCACGCACGGCGCTCGATCCGGGCCAGGAACTGCTCCAGGGTGGCCGGCGTCTCGCGTGAGGGCGCCAGACCGGCTGCCATGGATGCGGTGGCGTTCATTTCCATCGTTGCCCCGATGTCCTCGTCGCCATGTTCGGGTTCCGTGTTCACTTCCGGTATCCATCAACGCATGAGCAGGATCGGGGTTGACAATGTCCGTCGCGGGGGGCTGGTCCGGCGCGCGGCATACCGTATGATGAAGCGGCAGGCCGTTTCGCATCCATATTCCGGGGGCTCCGATGATTGACGGGTTTCTTGCACTGTACATCTTCATGCTGGCCGCTTTCACCGGCTACGAGATCATCGCGCGGGTGCCGGTGATTTTGCATACGCCGCTGATGTCCGGTTCCAATTTCGTTCACGGCATCGTGCTGGTCGGCGCCATGGTGGCGCTCGGTCATGCCGACGGCACGCTGGATGTGGCGATCGGCTTCATCGCCGTGATGCTTGCTGCCGGCAATGCCGTGGGCGGCTATGTCGTCACCGAGCGCATGCTGGAGATGTTCAAGACCAGCAAGCCGGCAGCGAACCGTGGGGAGCAGGGCGAATGAGCAGCGAATTCATCTCCCGTTGGCTGCCGGACCTGATTCGTGCCAGCTACCTGTTGGCGGCGTTTTTGTTCATCCTCGGCCTCAAGCGCATGAGTTCACCGCGTACCGCGCGCGGTGGCGTGGTGTGGGCGGGCGTCGGCATGGTGATTGCGGTCGTCGCCACCGGACTGCTGCCGGGGATGCACCATCTGGGCCTGATGGTCCTGGCCATCGCGATCGCTGGCGGCCTGGCGTGGTGGTCCGGCCGGCGGGTGGCGATGACGGCGATGCCGCAGATGGTGGCGCTGTACAACGGCATGGGTGGCGGCGCTGCCGCGGCCATCGGTGTCATCGAACTGCTTGCCGCGGCGCGCATGGCCATGCACGGCGGCGACGGCCTTTCACCGGATGCGCAGACGCTGGCTGTGCTCGGCGTGCTGATCGGTGCCGTCTCCTTTTCCGGCTCGCTCATCGCCTTCGCCAAGCTGCAGGGGTGGATGGACCGGCGGTTCGTGTTTCCGGGGCAGAAGGTCTTCAACCTGCTGGTGCTGCTGGCCGGCCTGGTGCTGGGCGGCATGCTGGTTTTGGGTGCTCCGAGCCTGCCGGTGCTGGCCACCTTTGTCGCTGCCACGCTGCTGTTCGGCCTGTTCATGACCCTGCCGATCGGCGGTGCCGACATGCCGGTGGTGATCTCGCTGTACAACGCGCTGACCGGCCTGGCCGTGGCCTTCGAGGGCTTCGTGTTGCAGAACGAGGCGATGATCATCGCCGGCACCGTGGTCGGCGCAGCCGGAACCTTGCTGACCCAGCTGATGGCACGGGCGATGAACCGTTCGCTGGCAAACGTGCTGTTCGGCAGTTTCGGTGCGTCCGGCGGGCAGGCGCAGGAGATTGAAGGTGCGCAGAAAGAGATCGAGGCCTCCGATGCGGCGGTGATGATGGCCTATGCCGAACGCGTGGTGATCGTGCCCGGCTACGGCCTGGCCGTGGCGCAGGCCCAGCACAAGGTCTGGGAACTGGCCCGTCTGCTGGGCGAGCGCGGGGTCAAGGTGCGTTTCGCCATCCATCCGGTTGCCGGGCGCATGCCCGGCCACATGAACGTGCTGCTGGCCGAGGCAGGCGTGCCCTACGACCTGATCGCGGACATGGAAGACATCAATCCGGAGTTCCCGGGCACCGACGTGGCGCTGGTGATTGGCGCCAACGACGTGGTCAATCCGGTGGCGAAAACCGATCCCGCCTCGCCGATCTACGGCATGCCCGTGCTGGACGTGGCGTCGGCCCGGCAGGCGATCGTGATCAAGCGCGGGCGGGGCAAGGGCTTTGCCGGCATCGAGAACGCGCTGTTCTATGCCGACAACACCCGCATGCTGTTCGGCGACGGGCAATCGATGGCCGCGCAACTGGTCAGCGAACTCAAGGCGCTGGACACCTGAGGGTGTCAGGACACGCGATGGCGCAACGGCATGCGCCAGGCGAGCAGGGCGGCCAGTGCCGCGGATGCCAGGTACACCGCAAGGGCTGCCGGGCCGGTCGCCAGCCAGGCCAGATGCACCAGCATGGCGGTTCCCGCGTTCTGCCAGGCCTGCATGAAGCCCATGCCGAAGCTGCCCGCCAGGTGGGCGGCGACCAGCAGGACCCGAAGGTACGCGCAGGCCAGCAGCATGGCCAGCGCGGCAAGGATGGCTGCCGGGACGGGCGCGGCGATCAGCCAGGCGCGTACCAGGGGCCCCAGCAGCAGTGCCAGCGGCATGGCGAGCCAGGTGTGCGCGTGCAGTGAAGGCATCCAGAGCACCAGCAGCAACCAGAGCGCGCCTGCAGCCAGTCCGGCCATGACTGCGCCGAAGCCGGCAACGGCCCATTCCCCCGGTGAGGGTGTCCCGGGGCTGTTCCGGGGACGGAGATCGGGATCGGCGTGCGGGGATGCGTGCTGCGGTTTCATCCGCGGATGATACCGCGTGTCCGATGTGACCCTGCGGTCGGTACGGCTGGATGGCCGGTGTGCATGGCATAATTGCACGTGGTTATCGACGACGAGTACGACATGTCCGGTTTCAGCCTGAGCAGCGAACCCTTCACCCTGCAGCGCGATTGCGAGGCGGTGATGGTGCCCGTGGGCGAAACCGTCACCTTGCCGGCCGGTCAGATCGGCTACATCACGCAGGCCCTGGGTGGCAGCTTCACGGTATACGTGGAAGGCAACCTGTTCCGTGTCGCCGGCAAGGACGCGGACGCCCTGGGCAAGGATCCTCCGGCCCCCCTCGAACTGGCCGCGGATGCCAGTGACGAGGACGTCGAGAAGCTGGTCTGGTCGCAGCTACGCACCTGCTTCGATCCCGAGATCCCGGTGAACGTGGTCGATCTTGGCCTGGTCTACGACGTCAGCCTGGATCATGACGACAGCGATGCGCGCCGGGTCTACGTGAAAATGACCCTCACGGCGCCGGGATGCGGCATGGGCGACATCCTTGTCGATGACGTGCGCACCAAGATCGAGCTGATACCGACGGTGGCCGAGGCCGATGTCGATCTGGTCTTCGACCCGCCGTGGAACCAGTCCATGATGTCGGACGCGGCCCGGCTGGAAACCGGCATGCTGTAGACGCCGGGTACGGCGTCCGCTGATGAGGATGTCGGATCATGAAAATCCCCTGGTACGCCTGGACCGCAACGGTCGGGATCTGCGCGCTGATCCTTGAAGGCTATGCCTATGCGGGCTTGCAGCGTACGCCTGTCGTGGGCCCTGCGGTCGCCGCACAGGCACGAATGCAGGCGCCTCTCACGCATACCTATCTTGTCACCGGCGGGTATCTGCTCCGGGTCACGCCGTTCATGGAAGATGCAAGTGCGGCCATCGCACGCGCCACCTGGGGCGATGCCTATGCTGCCATCTCGCGTCACCCCGAACAGGCCCTGTACCAGCTCGGTGCACGTCCACGCGGTGTGGTGCATGGACTGCTGTCCCCGCTGCGCTGGTTCCCGCCGCTCCTGTTGCCACTGGCCCTCTTCGGATGGCTCCTGCGACCGCGTGCGATACGCAGCCTGCGTGGCACGCGGTGATCGTTTTCGCGCGCGACATGTCGGTGCGATGCCGTCGATCCGATGACATGAACAGAAGCTGAATATGGGTTTGGAATAAGTCCTAGGCGCGGCTTGACCGCGCGCCTTCGAGCTCACTAGCGTACGTGCATCGCGACCTGTCGGGGGACTACGGTCGCGATGCTCCGAACGGCGTCGGGGGACGCCGTGAAACCGATGCAGTACAGGTTCGACGGTGCTCCTTCATGGAGCAAGGGGGGAGGGCGTGCCGATCAGTCGAACGGTCCCGGAGCTGCACGATCACATGCCGCGGTGACGCGGTCTTGCCAACGGTCCACGGCGTTGCCGCCGTGTGAGTGTGCGCGCAGTGGGCCACTATCGAGGGGAACATTTCCATGCCTGGAAAATTACGCTTCAAGATCATCGTCGCCACACTGGGGTTGGCGACCTTCACGCTCGCCCATGCCGCGCGCATGGAACGGCTGCAGGGACAGAGCCTGGGCGGAGTGCCCGGCAATCAGGTATCTGCCGAGCTGGGCCTGAACCCGAAAATCACCTTCAAGCAGCGATTCAAGCGCGCCACGCGGCATGGCACCTACACCGTGCGCATGCAGGAGATGTACGAGGGCATCCCGGTGTACGGGCGCGGCATTGCCATCCATGAAGACATCAGCGGTCGGGCGCTGCGTGCCAGCGGCAAGATATCCCGTGCACTGCATGTGCAGGCTTCGGGGATGAAGGCGCGACTGAGCCGTGTGCAGGCGCTGAAGAAGTTGCGCACCCGCCAGGATCCGTTTCTGACGCTCGGTGAACCGGTCGACCACTCGCGTGCCGAACTGTATGTCTATCCGGAGGCAAACGGCAACGCCCGGCTGGTGTACCTGACGTCCTACGTGATGCGAGGCAAGTACCCGGCCCGTCCGACGGCCATCATCGATGCCGACACCGGTGCGGTGATCAAGGAATGGGACGGACTCACCACCGCGGACGGTTTCGGTCCGGGCGGCAACCAGAAAACCGGACAGTACAACTATGGTACCGATTACCCGGCCCTGATCGTCAGCCAGTCCGGCAGTACCTGCACCATGTCGAACGCGGACGTGAAGACCTACGACATGAAGCACGCGACATCCGGGTCCGGCACGCTGGTCAGTTTCACCTGCCCGACGCACACCGGGGATGGCATCAACGGCGCCTACTCGCCGATCAACGATGCGCATCACTTCGGTCAGGTCGTGCATGACATGTACATGGGCTGGTTCGGTGTCGCGCCGCTTAGTTTTGCGCTGACCATGAAGGTGCATCTGGGCAACAACTACGAAAACGCCTACTGGGACGGCAGTACGATGAACTTCGGTGACGGCGCCACCACGTTCTATCCGCTGGTGTCGCTGGACGTGACCAGTCACGAGATCAGCCACGGGTTCACCGAGCAGCATTCGGCCCTGCAGTACAGCGGCCAGTCCGGCGGCATGAACGAGGCGTTTTCGGACATGGCCGGCGAAGCTGCCGAGTACTTCGACCGCGGCACCAACGACTGGCTGGTCGGCGCCGACATCATGAAGACCGGCACGGCGCTGCGCTGGATGTGCACGCCGACCCAGGACGGACGCTCGATCGACAACGCCGCCAACTACACCTCCGGCATGGACGTGCATCTGTCCAGCGGCGTGTACAACAAGGCCTTCTGCCTGCTGGCCAAGACCAGCGGCTGGAACACGCGCAAGGCCTTCGAGGTCTTCGAACGCGCCAATGCGCTGTACTGGAACGCTACCGAAACCTTCGACTCGGGCGCCTGCGGCGTGAAGAGCGCCGCGGCCGATCTGGGTTACTCGCAGACGGCCGTGGTCAACGCCTTCAGCGCGGTTGGCGTGGCCTGCCCCGGCGGTACCACTCCGGGCGGCGGCGCTTTGCAGAACGGCGTTCCGGTGACGGTTTCCGGCGCCCAGGGTTCGTTTGCCGACACCTACACCGTGACTGTGCCGGCTGGTGCCAGCAACCTGGTGATTGCGATCTCCGGTGGTACCGGTGATGCCGACCTGTACGTGCGCTTCGGCTCGGCACCGACACTGAGCACCTACGACTGCCGCCCGTACAAGAACGGCAACAGCGAAAGCTGCAGTTTCGCTTCGCCGCAGGCCGGGACCTACTACGTCAAGCTCAACGGCTACACCAGCTACAGCAATGTCAGCCTGAAGGCGACCTGGTCCACGACGACGACTGGCGGCGGGTTCTATGACAACCCGACCAACGTGAGCATTCCCGACCGCAGTACGGCCAGCAGTTACATCTCGGTCAGCGGCGAGGCCAATCCGGGACCGGCAAGCCTCAAGGTTCACGTGAAAATCGTTCACACCTACCGCGGCGATCTGCGCATCACCCTGTATGCGCCCAACGGCAGCAGTGTCGTGCTGAAGAGTCCGAGCAGCTCGGACAGTGCCAGCAATGTCGACCAGACCTGGACCATCAATGCCTCAAGCCTGGACCCCAACGGGCAATGGCGACTCAAGGTCGACGATGTCTACAGCGGCGACACGGGCTATATCGACGACTGGAGCCTGCAGTTCTGACGGACCACCTTGCAGCGCACAGGGATGTGCGCCCCACTGGCATCACTTCATGCCCGGCATCGCGCCGGGCATTTTTGTGCGGTTTTGGCTGCCGGCAGGTCCAGGGCATGCATTTACCTGTTGCTTATCCCCAAGCTGAGGATTAGGGTGAACGCAGTCCTGGTTCCAGGCAGGCGCGGGTCGGGAAGGCACGCGTCGGGAAAAGGATGAGGGTCTCCCCCGGGCCCAGGCAGGAAGCCCATGTCAGGGAAATGGCGTATGACGCCCGGTCCGTGCCCTCGGCCGGGCGTCATGTCAGCGCTCAGGACAGTGTTTCGAAACGGTTGGCGTCGCGGTTCTTGCGCACGCGGTCCGGGTTCCAGATGCGTCCGTTCATGGCGATCCACACCCCGTCGCCCAGGGACTGCACCGCACCGACGGCACAGCCGATGTTGAACACGGCATCCGAACCCTGGAAACGCGCCGGGTTGAGTGCGCCTGTCAGTACGATGGTCTTGCCCGGAATGTCCTTGAGCGTGCGCGCTGTTTCCACCATGGAGTCGGTGCCGTGGGTGACCAGCACGTGGCGATGAGGCTGGGCTTCGATGGTGCGATGAATCAGGCTCCGGTCCTCCTCGGTCATGTCCAGACTGTCCTTGCGCAGGATCGATGTCACTTCGAAGCGGAAATCGACGCCCAGCTGGGTGAGGATCTCGCCGATCTGCGGCGCCCCGATCTGATAGTCGGACTTGGCGTCGAAGTAGATCTTGTCGATGGTGCCACCGGTGGTGATGATGCTCAGGTGCTGCATTGCGTTCGTTTTCCTGGGACGGGGAAGATCGGGGCGAAGGGAAGCATGGCCTGCTCAGGCCAGCAGTACGTCCGGGTCGGGACGTGCATCATCCAGGCAGTCCAGCCCATGGGCCAGGAACGTATCCAGCACGGCTCGCATCCGTTTGGCATGCGGGCCGCCCGCACGTGCTGCCTGCCCGGCCAGCAGCGCAGCGGCAGTACAGCGTGCCAGGCTCAGGGCCAGCTGGCGGGCGCCCGCCTGCAGACTGTCACGATCGGAGGCATGACGTTCGAGGAAGCCCTGGGCATGGTCGAGTGTGGAGCGCACGCGGTCGCGGATGCTGGCGTGACCGGAAGGCTTCATCAGGCGTTCGAGTTCGGCCCGCAATGGCGCAAGGCCGGTGGAGGACAGGGCGCGCAGCGTATCCAGTGAGAGGACATTGGTGGTGCCTTCCCAGATGGGGTACACCTGCGCATCGCGCAGCAACTGCGGCAGGCCGGTGTCTTCCACGTAGCCGGCACCCCCGAAACATTCCAGTGCCTCCGAAGCAAGCGCCACGGCAAGCTTGCCGGTCCACAGCTTGGCCAGTGGCGTGAGCAGGCGCAGCGCGGCTTCCTCCTCGGCGGTGGCCTGGCCGTGCTCGGCCTTGCCGAGCAGGGTCACGACATGGAAGCTCAGGGCGAAGCTGGCCTCGAACCGGACCTGCATGTCGGCCAGCGTCCGCGCGTGCAGGGGCTGGTGGATGAGCGGCTTGCCGAATGCCATCCGACGCGTGGCATAGTCGCGGGCCAGTGCGATGCAGCGTGCCATGCTGGCGACGGCGCAGACCGCGTTCCACGTACGGGTGATGTTGAGCACGGGGGTGATCTGCCGCACGCCGTGGGAGAGGCCGGCCACCGGCTGTGCGGGGATGCCTTGCAGCTGGATTTCGGCCGTGGGCAGCTCGCGGGTGCCGAGCTTGTCCTTGAGCCGGTCCACGGTGAGATGGTGCCAGTTTCCGTCCGCGTCACGGGTCTCGACGTAGAACAGCGCCAGGGCATCCGCACCCGTGTCGGCGCCCTCCGGTCGCGCCAGGGCCAGGGCGGCCTCGCCGACAACGGCCGAGGTGAACCATTTGCGGCCGTACAGCCTCCAGTTTCCTGCGTCGTCCTTGCGGGCGACGGTTTCCGTGGCGTGCACGTCCGATCCGCCCGTGGTTTCGGTCATCCACTGGCCGGACAGCCACAGCCGGTCCGGGTCGCGACTGAGGAAATGCGGCAGTGCACGTGAAGCCAACTCGCGGTTGCCGGAAGCCTTGATCGCCGTGGCTGCGCCATCGGTCATCGCCAGCGGGCAGGTGTAGAACTCGCTGGCGACGTGGTAGACGTAGACGCGCAGGAACTGTTCCACCCGCCCAAGCGCGCCGGCATCGTCATCGTGACCGGCAGCGAGCAGGCCGTGACGGGCCGTCAGTCCCGGTCCCTCGCGCCAGGCCGGGGTCAGTTCGATGCGGTCCGTGCGCGCCCCCCAGGCATCCCATTGGGTGAGCACGGGCTCCTTGCGGGGCGTGTGCATGCGCCGCGCATAGGCCATGCAGGCATAGTCAGCCAATGCCTGCAAATCGGCATGCAGTGCTTCTTGCCGACCCGCGGGCACGTGCAGAGACAGCCAGTCCTGCAAGCTGCGGTCTTCACGGAAAGGGTGCGGCAGGCGCGGTGCATCTTGCAGGAAGGCCATGACAGTTCCAAAGGCACGCTCAGGTCGACAAGTATAGACCCGGCATCAAGCAGCGGCCGCGCCTCACGACCGGTCCCGACGCCCGATGCCTGCACCCAGTGAAAAGATGAGCAGCAGGCTCAGGGCCACCTCGATCAGTGCGGGAATGCGTTCTGCCGGTGTCGACCATGCCTCGGCGATCCCGTGCGAGAAATACAGCAGCGAAGCGATGCCTGCCCAGAGCAGGGCGCGGGCAGGACGGCGCAGTGCCAGCAAGGGCAGCAGCAATGGCAGCAGGGACAGGAGCAATATCGCGGCCAGTGATGCATGTGGATCGGGAACCAGCCACAGGTGCCACACCGGCTGCAGAACGATCAGTCCGGCCCATCCCGCGATGCCTCCGGCACGCGCAAGCTGCAGGCGCAGGCCAGGTGAAGGCGGATTCATGCCTGGCCTTCCAGTGCACGGGCGACCTGTGCAAGGCGCCGTCCCAGTGCACGGGCAAGCGTGCGTTCGTGCTCGCTGAATTCGGGGTGGTCAGGGTCGCTGGCCAGGTGACTGGCGCCGTACGGTGTCCCGCCGGTGCGCGTGGCACTGAGCGCCGCCTCGGTGAATGGCAGGCCGACCAGCACCATGCCGTGATGGAACAGAGGCAGCATCATGGACAGCAGCGTCGATTCCTGCCCCCCGTGCAGGGTCGAGGTCGACGTGAATACCGCTGCCGGCTTGCCGACCAGCGTCCCGGATGCCCACTGGCTGCCGGTGCCGTCGAGGAAATGCTTGAGTGGCGCGGCCATGTTGCCGAATCGCGTCGGACTTCCGAGCGCCAGGCCGGCACATGCGGCAAGGTCCTCATGCGTGACGTACGGGGCGCCGGCCCCGGGTTCGGGTGGCTGCGCCGTTTCGGTCACGGGGGCAACCGGCGGCACCTGGCGCAAGCGGGCCCGTGAATCGGCAACCTCCTCGACGCCGCGGGCGACCAGTCGCGCCAGTTGCGCGGTATGTCCGGTGCGGCTGTAGTAGAGCACCAGAATGTCCTGGGGCATAACGAGTCCTCGAGGCAGGCGTCTTGCAGGGCGGCAGGTCCTGTACGCCAGGGATGGTCTGAACAAGTCTACACAGGCGGCATGATGTCCTGAAGTCTGCCCGGTGGCGTGGGGCGCCGCGCAGACAGAGCGGCGATGTCTGCGTAGACTTGAACAGGACATCGCTGGGGGTGTCGATGACAGTGCAGCGAGGCTTGCCCATGTTCCGCCGTTTCGAACGTGAACGCCTGATCGCCTTCGCGCGGTTCGTCTGGCAACGCTTCGTCGACGACAAGTGCTTCGAGACGGCTGGCGCCCTGTCCTATGTGACTTTGTTTGCCCTGGTGCCGTTGACGGTGGTGGTGTTCGGCATTCTCTCCGCGTTGCCGTCCTTCAGTGACTGGACGCAGGTGCTGACGGAATTCGTGTTCCGCAATTTCGTTCCGGCAGCCGGTGATGCGGTTCGCACCTATGTCCTGCAGTTCGCCGGCAATGCAAGCAAGCTCACCGGTATCGGCATCGGCGTGCTGCTGCTGTCGGCGCTGGTGATGATGTCCAGCATCGAGGAGCGGCTCAACCGGATCTGGCGGGTGCAGACACGGCGCTCGCCGCTGTCGCGATTCATGCTGTACTGGACAGCACTGACGCTGGGACCGGTCCTGGTCGTGTCCGGCCTGGCGGTGACGTCCTATCTGGCCGCCTTGCCGCTGCTCGGGCGGGTCGGTGATGCGGTGGAACTGAAAAATCGCCTCTTGTCGGTATTGCCCTTCGCGGTCAGCCTGGTCGGGCTTTTCTGCCTGTACGTGCTGGTGCCGAACCGCAGGGTGTCCCGGCGTGCGGCGCTGGCCGGCGCGCTGCTGGCGGCCATTCTTTTCGAGATCGCCAAATGGGGGTTTGCCGAATACGTGCGCACGGTACCGTCCTACCGTCAGGTCTACGGCACGCTTGCGGTGGTGCCGATCTTCCTGCTGTGGATCTACCTGTCATGGGCCATCGCGCTGCTGGGTGCCTCGGTCGCGGCGTCCCTGGGGGCCTTCGATTACCGGCCGCGCGGTACGCGGTTGCCGGAAGATGCCGAATTCATCGGCTTGCTGCACCTGCTGGGCCAGTTCGTTGCGGCCCAGCGCCAGGGTACGGCACTGGATGTACGTACCTTGCAGAAACGCATGGTTTTTGTTCCCGATGACCTGCTGCAACGCTACCTGGGCGACCTCCATGGCGTCGGGCTGATCCGTCGTACCGAGGAGGATGCCTGGGTCATGGCGCGCAGCCTGGACAGTGCGAGCCTGATGGAAATCTACCATGCAGGGCGGTATCGTCTTCCCCTCGACACGGCGGAGCTGGAACCCTTCAGCGAAGGTCTGCCGAACGCACTGCATGCGCATCTGGATGAGCTGGCGCAGCTGCTCCGCGACCGGCTCGGCACGCCTCTGGCAGAACTGTTCCCCGTTACCAGGGCCGAACCGACAGAACATGGCAGGACATGATGAAACGCATTTACCCTTTGCTGCTACTTGGCCTCGCCGGCCTGGCATGTCTGGTTGCGCCGCTCGCCGCGAAGGGGAGCGGAAAACCGGAACTGCGCGTGACCACGCTCGATGGTGCAAGCTTCGATCTTGCCGCACAGCGCGGCAAATGGGTCATCGTCAACTACTGGGCAACGTGGTGCCGGCCGTGCATCCACGAGATGCCGGCGCTGTCCGGCTTTGTGAAAAGCCGCCCGGATGTCACGGCGATCGGCCTTGCCTACCAGGACGGTGCGGCATCTGCCATCAAGGCATTCCTGGCCAGGCATCCGGTGAGCTATCCGGTGGCGCGCGTGGATACCGCCCATCCGCCTGCCGCATTCGGGGCGCCGCTGGGCCTGCCGACGACCTATCTGATTGCGCCCGACGGCCGTGTGGCCAAACGGTTCGTCGGTCCGGTCACGCCATCGGATCTGGAAGCCGTCATCGGGCACCGGAAGTGAGTCGAACATGGACTGTGCGCGCTTTCTGGTTTCGGGCAGGGTACAGGGCGTGTTCTTCCGCGCTTCGACACGCGAACAGGCCCTGCGGCTGGGCCTGACCGGCAAGGCCGTCAATCTGGATGACGGCCGGGTCGAGGTCGTGGCCTGCGGCACTCCCGAAGCACTTGATGCGCTTGCCGTCTGGTTGCGCCGGGGGCCGCCCGCGGCGCGCGTCGATGCCCTCGAACGCACGCAGATCCAGGCATGCCGCTTCAGCGGATTTGCCACGCGATAGGCGTGGCCTCTCAGGCCAGGCTGCGCAGCTGCTCGGCCTGGTCTTCGCGACTGAGCGTGTCGATCAACTCGTCCAGGTTGCCGGCCAGGATGTCGTGCAGGCGGTACAGCGTCAGGTCGATGCGGTGGTCGGTGATGCGCCCCTGCGGGAAGTTGTAGGTGCGGATGCGCTGGCTGCGGTCGCCGCTTCCGACCTGCAGGCGGCGCGATGCGGCCTGTTCGGACACCTGGCGTTCGCGCTCGGCCTCCAGCAGTTGTGCCTTGAGCCGCTTCATGGCCTTGTCGCGGTTGGCATGCTGCGATCGTTCAGTCTGGCATTCCACGACCATCCCCGAGGGCAGGTGGGTGATGCGGATCGCCGAATCGGTCTTGTTCACGTGCTGGCCACCGGCGCCGGAAGAGCGAAAGGTGTCGATGCGCAAGTCGCCGGGGCTGATTTCGATGTCGCGGACATCGTCGGTTTCGGGAATGATCGCCACCGTCGCAGCGGAGGTGTGGATGCGACCCTGCGACTCGGTCTCGGGCACCCGCTGCACGCGATGGGTGCCCGATTCGTATTTGAGGCGCGAAAAGGCGCCACGGCCGACGATGCGGGCGACGATCTCCTTGTGGCCGCCATGTTCACCCTGATGCTCGGACTCGATCTCCACCTTCCAGCCGCGTTGCTCGGCGTAGCGTGCGTACATGCGGAACAAGTCGCCGGCGAACAGGGCGGCCTCGTCCCCGCCGGTGCCGGCGCGGATCTCGAGGAACAGGTTGCCTTCATCGCGTGGATCGCTCGGCAGCAGCAAGGTCTGCAACTCGCCATCAAGGCGCTGCAGTTCCGATTGCAGCCTTTCCATTTCCCGGGATGCTTCCTCGCCAAGCTCCGGGTCGTCGAGCATGGCCCGCGCCTGGTCCAGTTCCTGCTGTGCACGTTCGCGTGCATTGAGAGCCCTGGACAGCGGTTCCAGGCGTGCGTATTCGCGCGACAGTTCGCGAAACCGGTCGGTATCCGCGGCCACGTCAGGTTGCGCCAGCAGCAACCCGAGTTCCTCGTGGCGTTCGCACAGGGCCTGGAGTTTGCGGAGTATGGATGGTGTCATGGGCAACCGGTTCCGGACGCGGGGTGAAGCACGGATACAGGCAGGTTCGTCCACGGCCAGCCCTGCGCCGCGGATGCTAGGCCTGCCGGTCCTTGCTGTCCCGATCCAGGCCATACAGTCGCTCTGCGGCATGCAGCAGGTCGACATCGCCGGACAGCGCCGCCTCGCGCAGGCTGGCACTGGGTGCGTGCAGGAGCTTGTTGGTCAGGGTATGGGCCAGAAAGTCGAGGGCCTGTTCGGGGGTCTTGCCGTTGGCGATCATCGCTTGCGCGCGGGCGAGTACCTCGTCGCGCCGTTGTTCCGCATCGGCACGCAGATCGAGCACGGGATTGCGCAGGGTCAGTGCACGCCGCCAGCCCATGTAGCGATCGACCTGGAGATCGATGATGGCAGTGGCTTCGCTGGCGGCCGACTCGCGCGAGCGCATGTGCCCGTCGATGACCTCGCGCAGGTCGTCGATGCCGTAGAGGAACACGTCGCGTAGCCGGCTCACTTCCGGATCGATGTCCCGCGGGACCGCGATGTCGACCATGAACATGGGCCGGCGGCGCCGCGTGGCCAGGGCCGTTTCGACCATGGCGCGGGTGATCACCGGTTCGCGTGCCGCGGTGGAGGTGATGACGATGTCGGCTTCGGACAGGTGTCTGTCCAGGTCGGACAGCGCAAGTGCATAGCCGCCATGGTGCTGCGCCAGTTCCTGGGCATTTTCCAGCGTGCGGTTGGCGACCAGCAGGCGCTTGACCTGCTTGCCCGCAAGATGGCGGGCCGCCAGTTCGATGGTGTCGCCGGCGCCCACCAGCAGCACGCAGGCCTCGCGCAGGTCGGTGAAGACTTCCTCGGCAAGGCGCACGGCCGTGAAGGCGACCGATACCGAATGCGCTCCGATCCGTGTATCGCTGCGCACACGCTTGGCCACTGCGAATGTCTGTTGCAGCAGGTGTTCCATCGGTTGGCCGAGCGCGTGGGCCTGGCGGGCGATCCGGTAGGCGTCCTTGACCTGTCCCAGTATCTGGGGTTCGCCGAGGATCATCGAATCGAGGCCAGTGGCGACACGGAAGATATGCCGGACGGCCTGGTCCTCGTCGTGCCGGTAGAGGAACTCGTCGAGACGGCTCGCGGTCAGGTGATGGTGACGGTGAAGCCATTGCACGGGAACCTGTTCGGCGCCGGGGCTTACGCTGCAGTAAAGTTCGGTGCGGTTGCAGGTGGACAGGATCAGGGCCTCGTCGACGCCCGGCTGCTCGCGCAGGTCGCTCACGGCCTCGAGCGCGGCGCTTTCGTCGAATGCCACCTGTTCGCGCAGACTGACAGGCGCTGTGAGATGGTTGAGCCCGAAGGCAAGGAAGGTCATGACGAAACGCGATGGCGCCGGCTTTCCAGTAGGCAGCGATAGGCTAAGCTGTCGCCGGGACCGGACGCTGGCGTTACCGGCCCATTACGGAGGTGAATTGTGCGTAGCGGCAAGGCCAAGTTCAAGCAATTGCGGCATTTTGCGACGCTGGCGATCCTGCCTGCGTTGTTGCTCGGGTGTGCCTCCGTGCCCCGCCCGGGCGCAACCGGTCAATCCCGACCTCCAATGTCCGCCAGTGTGCCAGATGCGCGCACCGAAGGTCTGGTCAAGAAGGCGCAGTCTGCCCTCGACCGGGGTGATATGCAGGCGGCCCAGGCCGATTATGCCCGAGCCGCCATGCGTTCGGGCAACCCGGACATCGCCGCCAGGGCGACGGGACTGGCCTTGGCCCTGCACGACAGCGATGCCGCGGAAAAGGCACTGGCGCGCTGGAAAGCGCTTGGTGCCGATCCTGAAGATGTACTGCGTGCCCGCGCCCGGATTGCGCTCGACCAGGGGCGTACGGACCAGGCGCGCGCACTGCTCATGAAACTGACGGCCGGCGGAGGGAAACCGGCATGGCAGGCCTTTGGCAAGATCATCCTCAATGCGCGCGATGCGGCACAGGCCGGGCAGTTGCTGCAGCAGGTGGCAACGCCCGCGCGTCTTCCCGATGACGTGCTGGCCTGGTTGGCAATGAGCGAAATCGGCCAGAAGCTGGGGCGCTATGCCTATGCTCAGCAGATTGCCGATACCGCCGCAGAGCGCTTCCGGGACGGACGTGCCTATGCCTGGGCGGGAAGCCTCGAAGCCCAGCGCGGCAACGACAAGGCGGCCCAGGCCATGTATGCCAGGGCGGTGAAGGTGCTGCCGGACAACATCGATTTGCGCATGGCCTATGCCGGGCTGGTCGCCAAGCAGGGGCATCTTGCCGAGGCGGGCCGCATTCTTGCCCGGGGCAGGCAGGACGAGCGCACGTTCGCGGCGCGTACCGCGTTTGCCGCACGCAACAAGGACATGAAAAGCCTGGGGTCCATCTATGAAAGCCTGACCCGTGCGCCCGGATCCGTTCGCAAGAAGAGTTATTACCTCCTCGGCCAGCTGGCCGCGCTGCTCGACAAACCGCAGGCGGCGGTGGATTGGCTGGCCAAGGTGCCACCCCGGGCCGAGCACGGCGTCGACGCCGGCATCCGAAGGGCCGTGCTGTTGCAGCAACTCGGACACCCAGGCCAGGCGCATGGCGTGCTGCAGAACATGCGCACGGTGTTTGCCGACCAGCCGCAGATTGCCTACCGTCTCGACCGGGTTGATGCCGAGTTGTACATGCAGGCGGGCGATTATGCCCGCGCGGCGACCGCCTACACCCGTGCGATGGCCGGCAATGCCGATTCGGGAGAGCTGCTGTACGGCCGTGGCCTGGCCTATGCCGAGGACGGCAAGACCGCTGCCGCTGTTGCCGACCTGCGTGCCGTGTTGCGCCTGGAGCCGGACAACATCAATGCGGTCAATGCACTGGGGTATACGCTGGCCGATGCAGGGCGGAACCTGTCCGAAGCGCGCAAATTGCTCGAGCGCGCACACAAGGCGAAGCCCGATGACCCCGCGATCACCGATTCCTGGGGCTGGCTGCAGTTTCGTCTCGGACATCTGGCGAGGGCGGAGAAGGCCCTGCGGTGGTCCTGGAAACAGCGCAAGGATTCGGAGGTCGGCGCCCACCTGGCGCAAGTGCTGCTGGTGCAGGGCAAGCGGTCCGAGGCCAGGCGGATCTACCGTGAGGCCCTGAAACTGGCTCCGCACAACCGGCACCTGCTGGCCTTGCGCGCGAAATTCGGACCGTGAGGATCCGCCTTCTTCTGCTCGCGGCCATGCTGGTCGCCGTGTCGGCATGTGCGCCGGTGCGCATCAAGGGCAATGCAGCCATGATGCAGGCGCAGTCCGCGCGTGAAAGCATGCTTGGGGCGCGTCATGACTGGACGGTCCAGGCACGTCTGGCTGTCAGTGACGGCGAGCATGGCGGCAGCGGGGGGCTGACCTGGCGCCAGGACGGTGATCGTTACCGCTTCGTCCTGCGAGCGCCGGTGACCGGGCGCAGTTTCCAACTGCAAGGCGGGCCGGACGGTGCGGTGCTGGAGGGCCTGGACCAGGGGCCTGTGCATGACATCGACGCGCAGCGCTTGCTGGCGCGCGTGTTCGGCTGGCAAGTGCCGCTGGCGCGCCTGCGCTACTGGATCAAGGGGCTGCGTGTGCCCGGCGCACCGGCGGTGCTGCGTTTCGGGAACAATCAACTACCGTCGCTGCTGCAGCAGGACGGCTGGACCGTCGAGTACCTGGGCTGGTTCCAGGGCGACGCCACGCCGGTTCCGCGCAAGCTGTTCGCATCGAAGGGCCCCTACCGGGTACGTATCGTGATCGAACAGTGGAACTGGAAGCTGAAATGAACGGATGGAGCGCCTGGCCGGCTCCGGCCAAGCTCAATCTGTTCCTGCGCATCGTCGGCCGGCGCGAGGACGGCTACCACCTGCTGCAGACCGTGTTCCAGCTTCTCGACTGGGGTGACACGGTGCGCGTGCGTGTACGCGGGGACGGGCACATCGTACGCACCGCCGGCATGCACGAGGTACCGCCTGATCTGGACCTTGCGGTGCGTGCCGCCCGCCTGTTGCAGGAGCGCACGGGGTCGGGAAAAGGGGCCGACATCGAAGTTCACAAACGCATCCCTGCGGGTGGTGGACTGGGCGGTGGAAGCTCCGATGCAGGCAGCGTCCTGGTGGCCCTGAATGCGCTGTGGGGCACGGGATGCACAAGGGAGGACCTTGCCGCGATGGCGCTCACCCTGGGCGCCGACGTGCCAGTGTTCGTGCATGGGCACAGTGCCTGGGCAGAAGGCGTGGGCGACCGCCTGCATCGCTTGTCGCTGCCAGCAGCGGACTACGTGCTGGTCGACCCTGGCGTGCAGGTGTCCACCCGCGAGCTTTTCCAGGCACCGCAATTGACACGTCATGCCCCCCCGGCGACAATTTCAAGCTTCCTGGAGGGAATGGTGACGGACAATGCGTTCGTGCCACTGGCGCGTGCCAGGTTTCCCGAAATCGCGGCGGCCATGGAATGGCTCGGTCAATACGGCCAGGCGCGGTTGTCCGGGAGCGGAGGGTGTGTGTTCGTGCAGACGAACTCGCGCAGTGAAGGCGAAAGGATTGCCGCTCGCTGTCCTTCTCCATTCCGGGCCTGGGTGGTCAGCGGTGTGAACGCTTCGCCATTGAACAGCCTGTCCGGGGCATCGGATGTTGGGGCGTAGCCAAGCGGTAAGGCACCGGGTTTTGATCCCGGCATGCGCAGGTTCGAATCCTGCCGCCCCAGCCACTTCCGAACGAATATGCATGGGCATCCACTGCTTCCGGACGTGATGCCTTCCCGAATGGCCTGATAGGGGACGATCTGTGGATACCGCTGGATTGATGCTGTTTACCGGCAATGCCCACCGGAAACTGGCCGAGGACGTTTCGCACAGGCTTTCGGTCCCTCTCGGCAAGGCGCTTGTCGGACGCTTCAGCGATGGCGAGGCGCAGATCGAAATCGAGGAGAACGTGCGCGGCCAGGATGTTTTCATCCTGCAGCCCACCGGTGCGCCGACGTCCGAGAACTTCATGGAGCTGCTGATCCTGGCCGATGCCCTCAAGCGGGCATCGGCATCCACGGTCACGGCGGTGATGCCGTATTTCGGCTATGCGCGCCAGGACCGCCGGCCACGCTCGGCGCGGGTACCAATCACAGCGAAGCTGGCGGCGAAAATGATTGGTGCGGCAGGCGTGGACCGCGTGCTCACCGTCGACCTGCACGCCGACCAGATCCAGGGCTTCTTCGATATCCCGGTTGACAACGTCTACGCCTCGCCGGTCCTCCTGGCGGACATCTGGCGCCGGCATGACATGGACGAAATCATCGTGGTCAGCCCGGATGTGGGTGGCGTGGTGCGGGCGCGGGCGATTGCCAAACGGCTGGACGATGCCGATCTGGCCATCATCGACAAGCGGCGTCCCAAGGCCAACGTGGCCACGGTGATGAACATCATCGGCGAAGTCGCCGGCAAGTCCTGTGTGCTGGTGGACGACATCGTCGACACAGCCGGCACCCTGTGCGCGGCTGCTGCCGCACTGAAGGGCGAGGGTGCAAGTCAGGTCGAGGCCTACTGCGTTCATCCGGTCCTTTCCGGTGCCGCCATCGACAACATCAACCATTCCCAGCTGGACCAGCTCATCGTCACCGACACCCTGCCATTGTCGCCGGCGGCGGCGGCCTGCGAAAAAATCCGCCAGCTCACCGTGGCCGAACTACTCGCCGAGACCATTCGCCGCATGGCTTTCGGCGAATCGGTAAGTTCCCTGTACGTGGATTGAGGCGGGCAGCGCGGCTTGGCTCACGCGCCTGCGATTTTTGTCCTATAATCGACGGTTTGCCGCCCCTCACCGAGCACGGGCGGCTTCCATCGGTGCACCTGGTCGCGGGAGCACCGTCCTGCCGCCTTCGGGCGGCGACATTACCGAGGCAACATCCATGGCAACGATTCATGAAGTGAACGCCGAAGTTCGCAACGACGCGGGGAAGGGTGCGAGCCGCCGCCTGCGTCGTACGGGCATGGTTCCGGCGATCGTGTACGGTGGCGACAAACCGCCGCAGAACATCCAGGTCGAGCACCGTGTCGTTCTCGCGCTGGCCAAGCACGAATGGTTCTTTTCCTCCGTGCTTGATCTCAACGTGGACGGCAAGACCGAAAAGGTACTGCTGCGCGACTGGCACAAGCACCCGCACAAGCAGCTGATGATGCATATGGATTTTCAGCGCGTGCGGGCCGGCGAGAAGCTGCACACATCGATTCCGCTGCATTTCGTCGGCCAGGAGAAGTCGCCGGCCGGCAAGACGTCCGGGGTGGTCGTATCGCACCACATCACCGATGTCGAAGTGGCGTGCCTGCCCGAGAAGCTGCCCGAATACATCGAGGTCGATCTTTCGACCATCGACCTGGGCGACATCATCCACCTGTCGGAGCTGAAGCTTCCCGAGGGCGTCGAGATTCCGCAGCTGAGTCATGACGAGAACGATCCTGCGGTCGTCACCGTGCACGCAGTGAAGGTCGAGGCCGAACAGCCTGCCGAGGGCGAAGCTGCCGAAGGTGAGGCCGCGGCTGTGCCGCCGGCGGGCGGCGAGTCGCCGGAAGGCGGCGCGGAAGAGGGCAACTAACCGCGCGCATGACGCCGTGTCCCTGCGGGGGCTCGGCGTCATGACGCCGCCGACGGCTCATGGCTGGCTTGCGCCTCATCGTCGGTCTCGGCAACCCCGGGGCCGAATATCTACGAACCCGGCACAACGCCGGGTTCTGGTTTGTCGATGCCCTGGCGCGTGCCGAAGCGGCCACCTTCTCCGTCGATGGCAAGCTGCACGGGGTGTCCTGTCGCGTGAACGTGTCGGATACCCCGCTGTGGCTGCTCAAACCCTCCACCTTCATGAACAAGAGCGGGATCGCCGTCGCATCTGCACTTCGGTATTACAGGATCGAACCGGATCAGTGCCTGGTCGTGCATGATGACCTGGATCTGGAGCCTGGCGTGGCGCGCCTGAAGTTCGACGGCGGGCATGCGGGGCAGAATGGTCTGCGCGACATCATGGGGCATCTTGGGCATGGCCGGTTCCATCGCCTGCGGATCGGCATCGGTCATCCCGGAGTGCGCGATCGTGTCACCCCCTGGGTGCTGGGGCAGCCGTCCGTCAAGGACGAGGATGCCATGCTGGATGCCATCGCGCGTGCCATGAACGTGCTTCCGCTGGCTGTCGAAGGACGCTTCGAGGATGCGATGAAATCCCTGCACACCAACGGGGCAGCCTGATTGCGCCAGGCGCGAGGCCTTGCCTTCCACTCAACCCCCTGTTTTCCGGACAATATTCATGGGTATCAAATGCGGCATCGTCGGCCTGCCCAATGTCGGCAAGTCGACCCTGTTCAACGCGCTGACCAAGGCCGGCATCGCTGCGGCCAATTTTCCCTTTTGCACCATTGATCCGAACGTCGGGGTGGTGCCTGTGCCCGACCCTCGCCTGGCGCAGCTGGCCGAGATCGTGAATCCGCAGAAGGTGGTGCCGACGTCGATCGAGTTTGTCGATATCGCCGGGCTGGTGGCGGGCGCATCCCGGGGCGAGGGCCTGGGCAACAAGTTCCTTGCGCATATCCGCGAGGTCGATGCCATCGCCCATGTGGTGCGTTGTTTCGAGCATGGCGATATCGTGCATGTGTCCGGCAAGGTCGACCCGATTGCCGACATCGAGACCATCGATACCGAACTGGCGCTGGCCGATCTCGAGTCGGTGGAAAAGGCGCTCAATCGCGTCGAGCGTGCGGCCAAGGCCAACGACAAGGAGGCGCTGGCGCGCCGGCCCGTGTTGCAGAAGCTGGCCGAGGCCCTGGCAGAAGGCCACGCGGCACGTTCGGTGTCGCTGGACGATGACGAGCGCGCCCTGGTGCGCGACATGTTCCTGCTGACGCTGAAGCCCTTGATGTACATCGCCAACGTGCGCGAGGACGGCTTCGAGAACAATCCGCATCTTGACGCCGTGCGCGTCCGCGCCGTGTCGGAAGGCGCGGAGGTAGTGCCAGTCTGCGCGGCCATCGAGGAGGAGATGGCGCAACTGGACGATTCCGACCGCGACGAGTTCCTGGCCGACCTGGGGCTCGACGAGCCGGGTCTGGATCGCGTCATTCGCGCCGGATACCGCCTGTTGGGGTTGCAGACCTATTTCACCGCCGGCGTGAAGGAAGTGCGTGCGTGGACGGTGAAGAAGGGTGCCACCGCGCCGCAGGCAGCGGCCGTCATCCATACCGATTTCGAGAAGGGCTTCATCCGCGCTGAAACCGTCGGCTACGACGATTTCATCCGTTACCGGGGCGAGTCCGGTGCCAGGGAGGCTGGCCGCTTGCGACTGGAAGGCAAGGAATACCTGGTGCAGGAAGGTGATGTGCTGCATTTCCGTTTCAATGTCTGAGCGATACCTGTGTGGGCGGCATGCGCACCACTCGGACCTTGCGCATAATGCGTCCTGTATCCAGCCGGGTGCGAGGGAGTGATGACCGGAAAGCAGCGCGAAGTGAACCTTCGTTTTCTTGCCCAGCCGGCGGATGTCAACTTCGGCGGCAAGCCGACGGATGTGCCTGCCTGGGTGCCCAGGGACGACGGCGAACGGGCCCAGCAGGCCCATGCGCGTCGCCTGATCGAGCTTTCCCGGCGCATGGAAGAGGAGGTGTCGCGTCACCGGCCTTTCCCGCATGCCGAATCTGACGGTCCCTGACTCCGGCGTGCATGGGCAAGATTGCCAGCAAGCCGCGGGACAGGGACTGGGCAAGGCTGCCCGGGTGGACAGGGCCGCCCTGGTTTGCAAACGGGCAGGCTGGTGGCGTGTGCGCAGACTCGGGCAATCCCGGAAAGCCTCCCGCCGGGGTTGGATTTGCGGTCAGGTTCGGCCAGAATACGCGGCCTTGCCGGCCCGGGATCGTGTTTCAAGTGTTGACACTTCCGGAGGCGCTCGCGAGAATAGCCGGTCTTTGCTGGAGGGATACCCAAGCGGCCAACGGGGGCAGACTGTAAATCTGCTGGCTTACGCCTTCGGTGGTTCGAATCCACCTCCCTCCACCATCCTTGCCGCATATTCTGCAGCAAGGGCGGGCCCGGCAGGAACGGACTGCGGTGAAGCCATTTTGGCCTCCCGGAGTGCGGCAGTAGCGACCCGGCGTGCGGGAGTAGTTCAATGGTAGAACCTCAGCCTTCCAAGCTGATGGTGCGGGTTCGATTCCCGTCTCCCGCTCCATTGAAACTGCGGGGCCGTCAGCGTTGCTGATTGCCGCTCTTTTCGAAAAGTCCAGCATGGATGCTGGTCTGTTCTTCGCCATCATGGAGGATGGTTGAAGCATCCGCTCATGTAGCTCAGTCGGTAGAGCACTTCCTTGGTAAGGAAGAGGTCACAGGTTCGATTCCTGTCATGAGCACCATTTCAGCGGGGCGACGTGTCGCCCTGCATTTTTCTTTTACATCCGAGTTTGGGGTTGGCAGTCATGTCCAAGGAAAAGTTCGAGCGTAAGAAGCCGCACGTGAACGTGGGCACGATCGGTCACGTTGACCACGGCAAGACGACGTTGACGGCGGCGCTGACGAAGGTTGGCGCGGAGAAGTTCGGTGGCGACGTGAAGGCCTATGACCAGATCGACGGCGCGCCGGAAGAGAAGGCACGCGGCATCACGATTTCGACGGCGCACGTGGAATACGAATCGGAAAAGCGCCACTACGCGCACGTGGACTGCCCGGGCCATGCCGACTACGTGAAGAACATGATCACGGGTGCGGCGCAGATGGACGGCGCGATCCTGGTGTGCTCGGCGGCCGACGGCCCGATGCCGCAGACGCGCGAGCACATTCTGCTGTCGCGACAGGTGGGCGTGCCGTACATTGTGGTGTACCTGAACAAGGCGGACATGGTGGACGACGCCGAGCTGCTGGAGCTGGTGGAGATGGAAGTGCGCGAGTTGCTGAGCAACTACGACTTCCCGGGCGACGACACCCCGATCATCGTGGGTTCGGCGCTCAAGGCCCTGGAAGGCGACACCAGCGAGATCGGCGTGCCGTCGATCGAGAAGCTGGTGGAGGCGCTGGACACGTGGATTCCCGAGCCCGAGCGCGACATTGACAAGCCGTTCCTGATGCCGGTGGAAGACGTGTTCTCGATTTCCGGACGCGGCACGGTGGTCACGGGGCGCGTGGAGCGCGGCGTGGTCAAGGTGGGCGAGGAAGTGGAGATCGTGGGCATCCGTCCGACGACCAAGACCACGGTGACGGGCGTGGAGATGTTCCGCAAGCTGCTGGACCAGGGCCAGGCGGGCGACAACGTGGGCCTGTTGCTGCGCGGCACCAAGCGTGACGACGTGGAGCGCGGCCAGGTGCTGGCCAAGCCCGGATCGATCACCCCGCACACCAAGTTCGAGGCCGAGGTGTACGTGCTGTCGAAGGATGAAGGCGGTCGTCACACGCCGTTCTTCAAGGGCTACCGTCCGCAGTTCTACTTCCGCACGACGGACGTGACGGGTGCGGTGGAGCTGCCGGAGGGCGTGGAGATGGTGATGCCCGGCGACAACGTGAAGATGAAGGTGGAGCTGATCGCGCCGATCGCGATGGACGAGGGCCTGCGCTTCGCGATTCGCGAAGGCGGTCGTACCGTCGGCGCGGGCGTGGTGGCGAAGATCTTCGAGTGAGACAGAGCCGGGATGCGGCATGAAGGGGTCCGGGGTTCGCTTTTGCCAATCCCGGAGCCAAGATCGCCATCCCGTGTACGCAGTACAATTCACGATATACGGCAGTAGCTCAATTGGCAGAGCAGCGGTCTCCAAAACCGCAGGTTGGGGGTTCGATTCCCTCCTGCCGTGCCACCCAGGTAGCGCATGAACGCAAAGGCTGAACAAAACCACAAGTCCAGTGCCGGTGACAGGGTCAAGCTGGCATTGGCAGTGCTGGTGCTGGCGGCCGGAATCTTCGGCTTTTACTGGTATTCGAACCTTGCGCAGTATCTGCGTCTGGGTGGTCTGCTCGCCGCAATTGCCATCGCGGTCGGATTGACCATGTTGACCGGTCTGGGCGGGCGGATTCGTCATTTTCTGGCCGAGTCGCAGTTCGAGATGCGCAAGGTGGTCTGGCCAACTCGTGACGAGACGGTCAAGACCACGTTGGTGATCATCGTTGTCGTGATCATCCTGGCCCTGATGCTGGGACTGATCGACGTGATCCTCAAGACGGTTGTGCTCGACTGGCTGCTGAAGCTCGGCAAATGAGGGAAACAGCATGAGCAAGCGCTGGTACGTGGTGCACGCCTATTCGGGCTTCGAGAATCAGGTCAAGCGTTCGCTGGAGGAACGCATTCACCGCATGGGCATGGAGTCCAGGTTCGGCGAGGTGCTGGTGCCTACCGAGGAAGTGGTGGAAATGCGCGCTGGCCAGAAACGGCGTAGCGAACGCAAGTTCTTCCCCGGCTACGTGCTGGTGCAGATCGAGACCGAGGTGGACGGCAAGTCGCCGCGCATCGATGACGAGTGCTGGCATCTGGTCAAGGATACGCCGAAGGTCATGGGCTTCATCGGCGGTACGGCATCGCGCCCGCAGCCGATCAAGGACAGCGAGGCCGATACCATCCTCAGCCGCGTGCGTGAGGGCGTGGAGAAGCCCCGTCCGAAGGTGCTGTTCGAGCCGGGCGAGATGGTTCGCGTGACCGACGGCCCGTTCAACGACTTCAATGGCGTGGTGGAAGAAGTCAACTACGAAAAGAGTCGCCTGCGTGTGGCGGTGTTGATCTTCGGGCGTTCGACCCCGGTGGAGCTGGAATTCGGACAGGTGGAAAAGGCCTGATTCGCACCGGGCGAGGCTTGTCAGCACCGCATCGATTGCCTATACTTGGCTGTTCACGCCGCTCCTTCCCGGGTCGGCGTGTACGTATTTGTGGCCCCGGCGGAGCCGGGGCTCCCGTCGTCACGGACGATGTGAAGCGAGGAGCCAACCGGCGCCAGCACTCGCGAGGACAGGAATCATGGCAAAGAAAGTCATCGGATACATCAAGTTACAGGTGAAGGCCGGGCAGGCCAATCCCTCGCCCCCGGTCGGTCCGGCGTTGGGTCAGCGCGGTCTGAACATCATGGAGTTCTGCAAGGCCTTCAATGCGGCCACGCAGAAAATGGAACCGGGTCTGCCGATTCCGACCATCATCACCGCCTATTCGGACCGCAGTTTCACATTCGTCACCAAGACCCCGCCCGCTTCGGTGCTGCTGCAGAAGCTCACGGGCATCAAGAAGGGTTCTTCCCGACCGAACACCGAAAAGGTCGGCAAGGTCACCCGCGCCCAGCTTGAAGAAATTGCCAAGCAGAAGGAGCCGGATCTGACGGCTGCCGATCTGGATGCCGCGGTGCGCACCATTGCCGGTAGCGCACGCAGCATGGGCCTGGTGGTGGAGGACTAAGTCATGGCGAAGCTCACGAAACGTTTCAAGGCAATGCAGGGCCTGGTCGAACCGGGCAGGACCTACGCGCTGAACGATGCGCTGACCATGGTCAAGGAAAACGCCAAGGCCAAATTCGTTGAATCGATTGATGTGGCCGTGCGCCTGGGTATCGATGCGCGCAAGTCCGACCAGGGCGTACGTGGTTCCTCGTTGCTTCCTCACGGTACGGGCAAGACCATCAAGGTCGCCGTGTTCTGCCCGCCGGGCGAGAAGGCCGACGCCGCCAAGGCGGCCGGTGCCGATGCCGTCGGCATGGAGGACCTGGCCGAGCGCCTGCAGGGCGGTGACCTGGACTTCGGCCGCGTGATCGCCACGCCGGATGCCATGCGCGTGGTCGGCAAGCTGGGCCAACTGCTGGGCCCCCGTGGCCTGATGCCGAATCCGAAGGACGGTTCGGTCACGGCCGATGTGGTTACCGCGGTGAACAACGCCAAGGCAGGCCAGGTGAAGTTCCGCAACGACAAGGCGGGCATCATCCACGCCAGCGTCGGCAAGGTGGATTTCGAGGTCGACAAGCTGGCCGAGAACATCAACGCCCTTGTCGCGGACCTGCTCAAGGCCAAGCCGGCCACGGCCAAGGGCCAGTATCTGCAGAAAATTTCGGTGTCCAGCACGATGGGCATCGGCATACCGGTCGACACCTCGACACTGTCGACCGGCAACTGATTGAGACCTGTCCGGCTGCGACCGGGCAGGCAAGGTTTTGGGGGCATCGTCCGGCACACCCGGATGAAGCCGTCAAAGACCGCAGGCGGCGGAATCGTTCGCCCCGGAACGGCACGGATGCAAGTAGATCGAGGGACGTGTCCCGGGACGTGAGAGAAAGCCTTAATCGTTAGCAACAGCCTGCGTAGATGGTGCTGCCCGAACAGGATTTCCTGGAACGGCCACCACTTCGGTGCCATCAGGCACCGGGAGACTGCAAGGATGCGGTTTCCATCACCCGCAAGGGAGCGGTGACGCGATGGATGCGTCATCGATCCGGTTCGGAGGAAGCAATGGCGCTCAATCTTGCGCAAAAGAAAGAGGTCGTTGCCGAACTGGCGAACGTGGCCGCCTCGGCTCATTCGCTGGTCGCCGCCGAGTATCTGGGTCTGACCGTGGAGCAGCTCACCGAGCTGCGCAAGAAGGCTCGCGAAGCAGGGGTCTACCTGAAGGTAGCCAAGAACACCCTGGTTCGCCGTGCAGTGGAGGGTACCGACTATGCCGGTACCTCCGACCAGCTGGTCGGTCCGCTGCTGTATGCCTTTTCGGTCGAGGACCCGGGTGCCGCCGGTCGGCTGGTCAAGGAGTTTGCCAAGGCCAATGACAAGCTGAAGGCCAGGATCGTGGCTATTGGCGGCAAGGTGTACCCGGGCTCGCACGTCGAAGTCCTGGCCTCGCTGCCGACCCGCGAACAGGCCCTAAGCATGCTGCTCAGCGTCATGTCGCAGCCGGCCACGCAGCTGGTGCGCCTGCTGTCGGAGCCGGCTTCGCAGGTCACTCGCGTGATCAACCAGGCCGGGCAGCAGAAGGCAGCCTGACGTTTCGCCCTACGGCAATCCCATTCAAACGTAACAGTCGTATTTCCAGGAGTTATCAAGATGTCTCTCAGCAACGAACAGATCATCGACGCGATCGCCGAGAAGTCCCTCGTCGAGGTGATGGAGCTGGTCAAGGCGATGGAAGAGAAGTTCGGCGTGTCCGCCGCCGCTCCGGTGGCCGTGGCCGCTGGCCCGGCTGCCGGTGGTGCCGCCGCTGCCGCCGAGGAGCAGACCGAGTTCGACGTGGTCCTCGCCGCCGCCGGTAGCAACAAGGTCGCCACCATCAAGGCCGTGCGTGCCATCACCGGACTGGGCCTGAAGGAAGCCAAGGACATGGTCGAAGGCGCTCCGCAGACCGTGAAGGAAGGCGTGAGCAAGGACGAAGCCGAGAAATTGAAGAAGGACCTTGAAGAAGCCGGCGCCAAGGTCGAGCTGAAGTAAGCGGCGCCTTGCGCGCTGCAGGCTCGACTGAAAGCACTGCAAGCCTGGGGGCGCAAGCCCCCGGGCTTTGCCTGTTACCCGACAACGGGAATGGAGCATGGGGAATGGGAAATCGCAAAAGCTCATGAACTGCTGCGTACACGATTTCCCATTCCCGATCCCCGATTCCCCGCATAATTGACCGAGGCGGTATCCACCATGACCTACTCGTTTACCGAGAAGAAGCGCATCCGCAAGGATTTCGGCAAGCGTCCTCCGGTGCTGGACGTTCCCAATCTGCTGACGATCCAGACCGATTCCTATCGCGATTTCCTGCAGGAACACGTGCCGGCGAAGAAGCGGGAGGAGAAGGGGCTGCACGCGGCTCTCAAGTCCGTGTTCCCGATTTCCAGCTATTCCGGAAACGCCGCCCTGGAGTATGTGGACTATCGCCTGGGCGAGCCGCCGTTCGACGAGCGCGAGTGCCGCAACCGTGGCATGACCTACGGTGCTCCGCTGCGTGTGACGGTGCGCCTGGTCATCTACGACAAGGACAGTCCGGCTTCGAAGAAGACGGTCAAGTACATCAAGGAGCAGGAGGTCTACATGGGCGAAATGCCGCTCATGACCGAAACCGGCACCTTCATCGTCAACGGCACCGAGCGTGTGATTGTCTCGCAGCTGCACCGTTCGCCGGGCGTGTTCTTCGATCATGACCGGGGCAAGACCCACAGCTCGGGCAAGCTGCTGTTCTCCGCGCGCGTGATTCCCTACCGCGGCTCGTGGCTGGATTTCGAATTCGACCCCAAGGACGCGTTGTTCACGCGTATCGACCGTCGCCGCAAGCTGCCGGTGACGGTGCTGTTGCGCGCGCTCGGTTACAACGACGAGGAGATCCTGGCGATCTTCTTCGAACACAACGTGTTCCACCTGAACAAGAAGGGCGGCGCCACGCTGGACCTGGTGGCCGAGCGCCTGCGTGGCGAGACCCTCAATTTCGACCTGGTTGCCGATGGCGAGGTGCTGGTCGAGGCCGGCAAGCGGATCACGGCGCGCCATGTACGCCAGCTGGCCCAGTCCGATGTCGACAGTCTGGAGGTGCCGGACGACTACCTGATCGGGCGCATTCTTGCCGTGGACGTGGCCGACGGGAAAACCGGCGAGCTGATCGCCGTGGCCAATGACGAAATTACCGAAGAGCTGCTGGAGAAGTTCCGCAAGGCGGGCATCGAGACGCTGCCGACACTTTTCGTGAACGACCTGGATCGCGGTCCGTATATCTCCAACACCCTGCGTGTGGATCCGACCAAGACCCAGCTCGAGGCGCTGGTCGAGATCTACCGCATGATGCGTCCCGGCGAACCGCCGACCAAGGAGGCCGCGCAGAACCTCTTCCACAACCTGTTCTTCACCTTCGACCGCTACGATCTCTCAGCAGTCGGTCGCATGAAGTTCAATCGGCGTGTCGGTCGCAGCGAAGTGACCGGTCCGAGCGTGCTCTTCGACCACAAGTACTTCGGTTCGCGCAAGGACGAATTCGCCAAGACGCTGTGCGAGGAGCAGGGCGAGACGTCCGATATCCTCGACGTGCTCCGGGTGCTGATCGACATCAAGAACGGCCATGGTCATGTCGACGACATCGACCACCTGGGCAACCGGCGCGTGCGCTCGGTCGGCGAGATGGCCGAGAATACCTTCCGCATCGGCCTGGTGCGCGTGGAGCGTGCAGTACGCGAGCGCCTGTCGCTGGCCGAGGCCGATAACCTGGGTCCCCAGGACCTGATCAACGCCAAGCCGGTGGCGGCGGCGGTCAAGGAGTTCTTCGGCTCCTCGCAGCTTTCGCAGTTCATGGACCAGAACAACCCGCTGTCCGAAGTCACCCACAAGCGTCGTGTGTCGGCGCTGGGGCCGGGCGGCCTGACCCGCGAGCGTGCAGGCTTCGAGGTGCGCGACGTGCATCCGACGCATTACGGCCGCGTGTGCACCATCGAGACGCCGGAAGGGCCGAACATCGGCCTGATCAATTCGCTGGCCGTGTACGCCCGCACCAACCAGTACGGCTTCCTCGAAACGCCGTACCGCAAGGTCGAGAACGGCAAGGTCACCGCCAAGGTCGATTATCTGTCGGCGATCGAGGAGGGCGACCACGTGATCGCCCAGGCGAACTCGCCGCTCAACGACGACGGCAGCTTCGTCGAAGGCTTCGTCTCCTGCCGTTTCCGCGGCGAGTCCGAGCTGCGCCCGGCGTCCGAAGTCGATTACATGGACGTGTCGACCATGCAGACCGTGTCGGTGGCGGCAGCGCTGGTGCCGTTCCTCGAGCACGACGATGCCAACCGTGCATTGATGGGCGCCAACATGCAGCGCCAGGCCGTACCGACCCTGCGTTCGGAGAAGCCGCTGGTGGGTACCGGCATCGAGCGCGCCACCGCGCGCGACTCGGGCGTGACGGTGACTGCCCGTCGTGGCGGTGTGATTGACCAGGTCGATGCGGGCCGCATCGTGGTTCGAGTCAATGAAAACGAAATCGCCGGCAACGATGCCGGTGTCGACATCTACACGCTGGTCAAGTACACCCGTTCCAACCAGAACACCAACCTCAACCAGCGTCCGCTGGTCAAGGTCGGCGATATCGTGGCCAAGGGCGACACCCTGGCTGACGGCAGCTCCACCGACATGGGCGAACTGGCGCTGGGCCAGAACATGCTGGTCGCCTTCATGCCCTGGAACGGCTACAACTTCGAGGATTCCATCCTCATTTCCGAGCGCGTGGTACAGGAAGACCGTTATACCTCGATCCATATCGAGGAACTGACCTGCGTCGCCCGCGACACCAAGCTGGGGTCGGAAGAGATCACCGCCGACATTCCCAACGTGGGCGAGCAGGCGCTGGCACGACTGGACGAGTCGGGCATCGTGTACATCGGCGCCGAAGTCAAGGCAGGTGACATCCTGGTCGGCAAGGTTACGCCCAAGGGCGAAAGCCAGCTGACTCCGGAAGAGAAGCTGCTGCGCGCGATCTTCGGCGAGAAGGCTTCCGATGTGAAGGACAGCTCGCTGCGCGTACCGCCGGGCATGGACGGTACGGTCATCGACGTCCAGGTGTTCACCCGCGACGGTATCGAGAAGGACAAGCGTGCCCGGGATATCGAGCAGGAGGAACTCAAGCGCATCCGCAAGGATCTGGACGATCAGTTCCGAATCCTCGAAGGTGCGATCTACGCACGCATGCGCGAGAAGCTGGTCGGCAAGACCGTCTCCAGTGCACCGGCCGGCCTGAAGCGTGGCGCGGAAATCACCGATGCGTATCTGGACGGTTTGAAGAAGGACGACTGGTTCAAGATCAACGTCAAGGACGAAGAAGCCGCCGAGTTCCTGGAACGCGGCGCCCGGCAGATCAAGGCGCACAAGGACGAATTCGACAAGCGTTTCAAGGAGAAGCAGGGCAAGATCACCGCCGGCGACGACCTGGCCCCCGGCGTGTTGAAGATGGTCAAGGTGTTCCTGGCCGTCAAGCGCCGCATCCAGCCAGGCGACAAGATGGCCGGCCGCCACGGCAACAAGGGTGTGGTGTCGATGATCGTGCCGGTCGAGGACATGCCGTACACCGCCGACGGCCGTCCGGTGGACATCGTGCTCAACCCGCTGGGCGTGCCCTCGCGCATGAACATCGGCCAGATCCTCGAGGTTCATCTGGGCTGGGCTGCCAAGGGACTGGGCGAGAAGATCGCCGGCATGCTCGATGCCAACGAGAAGGCGTCCAGCATCCGTGGCTTCCTGGACGAGATCTACAACCACGACAAGCCCGAATTCGGCCAGCGCGTGAACCTGAAGTCGCTCAAGGACGCTGAAATCCTCGAGCTGGCGGAAAATCTTCGCGGCGGCGTGCCGATGGCCACCCCGGTGTTCGACGGTGCCGCGGAGGCCGAGATCAAGGCCATGCTGAAGCTGGCAGACCTGCCTGTATCGGGTCAGTCCACGCTGTATGACGGGCGTACCGGTGAGGCCTTCGACCGCCCGGTGACGATCGGTTACATGCACATGCTCAAGCTCAACCATCTGGTCGATGACAAGATGCATGCGCGTTCGACCGGTCCATACTCACTGGTCACCCAGCAGCCGCTGGGAGGCAAGGCGCAGTTCGGCGGCCAGCGCTTCGGCGAGATGGAAGTCTGGGCGCTGGAAGCCTACGGCGCTGCCTACACCCTGCAGGAGATGCTGACGGTGAAGTCGGATGATGTGCAGGGTCGCAACCAGATGTACAAGAACATCGTTGATGGCAACCACGAAATGGTGGCCGGCATGCCGGAATCCTTCAACGTCCTGGTCAAGGAAATCCGCTCGTTGGCAATCGACATCGAGCTGGACGAAACCAAGTAACCGGCGAGCGCGCGGAGATAATCCATGAAAGATCTACTCAACCTGTTCAATCAGCAGCGTCAGCCGCAGGATTTCGATGCGATCAAGATCTCGCTGGCCTCGCCGGACCTGATCCGGTCGTGGTCGTTCGGCGAGGTCAAGAAGCCCGAGACCATCAACTACCGTACCTTCAAGCCCGAACGCGACGGCCTGTTCTGCGCCGCCATCTTCGGTCCGGTCAAGGACTACGAGTGCCTGTGCGGCAAGTACAAGCGCATGAAGCACCGCGGCGTGGTCTGCGAGAAGTGCGGCACCGAGGTCACGCTGGCCAAGGTGCGCCGTGAGCGCATGGGCCACATCGAGCTGGCCAGCCCCACCGCACACATCTGGTTCCTGAAGTCGCTGCCTTCGCGCATCGGCCTGATGCTGGACATGACCCTGCGCGACATCGAGCGCATTCTCTACTTCGAGGCCTACGTGGTGGTGGACCCGGGCCTGACCCCGCTCGAGCGCGGTCAGATGCTTTCCGAGGACCAGTATCTGGAGGCGGTCGAGGAACACGGCGATGAATTCGATGCCCGCATGGGTGCCGAAGCCGTCTACGAGCTGCTCAAGGACCTCGACCTCAAGGCCGAGCAGATCCAGCTCAAGGAAGCCATCGCTGCCACCAACTCCGAGACCAAGCTCAAGCGCCTTACCAAGCGCGTCAAGCTCGTCGAGGCCTTCCTGGAGTCGGGCAACAAGCCCGAATGGATGGTCATGACCGTGCTGCCGGTGCTGCCGCCGGACCTGCGTCCGCTGGTGCCGCTGGACGGTGGACGTTTCGCCACCTCGGATCTGAACGACCTGTACCGCCGCGTCATCAACCGCAACAACCGCCTCAAGCGCCTGCTCGACCTCAATGCGCCGGACATCATCGTGCGCAACGAGAAGCGCATGCTGCAGGAGTCGGTCGACGCGTTGCTGGACAACGGCCGCCGCGGCCGTGCCATCACCGGCACCAACAAGCGCCCGCTCAAGTCGCTGGCCGACATGATCAAGGGCAAGCAGGGCCGCTTCCGCCAGAACCTGCTGGGCAAGCGCGTGGACTACTCCGGTCGTTCCGTGATCGTGGTCGGGCCGACGCTGAAGCTGCACCAGTGCGGCCTGCCCAAGAAGATGGCTCTGGAGCTGTTCAAGCCCTTCATTTTCGCCAAGCTGCAGGGGCGCGGACTGGCCACCACCATCAAGGCGGCCAAGAAGCTGGTCGAACGCGAAGAAGCGGAGGTCTGGGACATCCTGTCCGAGGTGATTCGCGAGCATCCGGTGATGCTGAACCGCGCGCCGACTCTGCACCGTCTGGGCATCCAGGCCTTCGAGCCGGTACTGATCGAGGGCAAGGCCATCCAGCTGCATCCGCTGGTCTGCACTGCCTTCAACGCCGACTTCGACGGCGACCAGATGGCCGTGCACGTGCCGCTGTCCATCGAGGCGCAACTGGAAGCGCGCGCCCTGATGATGTCGTCCAACAACATCCTCTCGCCCGCCAACGGTGAGCCGATCATCGTGCCGACGCAGGACGTGGTGCTGGGCCTGTACTACATGAGCCGCGAGTTGGTCGACGCCAAGGGTGCGGGCATGGTGTTCGCCAACGTGGCCGAGGTGCGTCGCGCCTACGAGAACCGGGCGGTGGAACTGCACGCAAGCATCCGGGTGCGACTCAACCAGGTCGAGATCGACGAGGACGGCGAGCGCATCGAGAAGAACGAGCTGGTCAAGACGACCGTCGGACGCGCATTGCTGGCGGAAATCCTTCCCGTCGGCCTGCCGTTCGAGCTGGCCAATACCGAGCTGACCAAGAAGGCCATCTCCAATCTCATCAATGCCAGTTACCGGCGCCTGGGCCTGAAGGAAACCGTGGTCTTTGCCGACAAGCTGATGTACACCGGCTTCCGTCTGGCAACCCGTGCGGGCATCTCGATCGGCATTGACGACATGAAGATCCCGGAACAGAAGAAGGCGATCCTGGAAGAAGCCGAAAAGGAAGTGGTCGAGATCCAGGAGCAGTACCAGTCGGGTCTGGTCACCGCCGGCGAACGCTACAACAAGGTGGTCGATATCTGGTCTCGCACCAACGAACTGGTCGCCAAGGCCATGATCGACGGCATCGGCACCGAGAAGCGTGTCGACGCCGAAGGCAAGGAAGTGCATCAGAAGTCGATGAACTCGCTGTACATCATGGCCGATTCCGGCGCCCGTGGTTCGGTTGCACAGATCCGCCAGCTTGCAGGCATGCGCGGTCTGATGGCACGTCCGGACGGCTCGATCATCGAGACGCCGATCAAGGCCAACTTCCGCGAGGGACTGAATGTCCTGCAGTACTTCAACTCGACCCACGGTGCCCGCAAGGGATTGGCCGATACTGCACTCAAGACCGCCAACTCCGGTTACCTGACGCGGCGTCTGGTGGATGTCGCCCAGGATGTGGTGGTGACCGGGGACGATTGCGGGACCGAGGAAGGCCTGACCATGACCCCGATCGTCGAAGGTGGCGACGTGGTCGAGCCTCTGCGCGAGCGCGTGCTCGGCCGTGTCGTGGCCGAGGATGTCTACGCTCCGGGCGATGACAGCGAGGATCCGATCGTGGTCCGCGGCACCTTGCTCAATGAAAAGCAGGTCGCGTTGCTGGACGAGGCCGGCGTACAGAGCGTCAAGGTGCGCTCGCCGATCACCTGCGCCGCTTCACACGGCGTGTGCGCCAAGTGCTATGGGCGTGACCTGGCGCGCGGCCACCTGGTCAACATCGGTGAGGCGGTCGGCGTGATCGCCGCACAGTCGATCGGTGAACCGGGTACCCAGCTGACCATGCGTACCTTCCATATCGGTGGTGCGGCATCACGCGCGGCCGCGGTCGACAACGTCACCATCAAGACCACAGGTACGCTGAAATTCAACAACATCAAGACGGTCCAGCACAGCCAGGGTCATCTGGTTGCGGTGTCACGTTCAGGCGAAGTCAGCGTACTCGATAGCCAGGGACGTGAGCGCGAACGCTACAAGGTTCCCTACGGTGCCACCATCGACGTCAAGGATGGCGCGCCGGTGAAATCCGGCCAGACCGTGGCGCAGTGGGATCCACACACCCATCCGATCGTCTCCGAAGTGGCCGGCGTGGTCAGTTTCAGCGACTTCATCGACGGCGTGACGGTGCAGAACCAGACCGACGAACTGACCGGTCTGGACAGCGCGGTGGTGACCGATCCCAAGCGTCGTGGCACGGCGGCCAAGGACCTGCGTCCGATGGTCAAGCTGCAGGACAAGAAGGGCAAGGAGCTCAAGCTGCCGGGCACCGACGTGCCGGCGCAGTACTTTCTGCCGGCGGGTGCCATCGTGTCGATCCAGGACGGTGCCGAGGTTGGCGTGGGTGACGTGGTTGCACGCATACCGCAGGAAACCTCCAAGACCCGCGACATCACCGGCGGCCTGCCGCGCGTGGCCGACCTGTTCGAGGCACGCAAGCCGAAGGAGCCGGCGATCCTGGCCGAACGCTCGGGAATCGTCAGTTTCGGCAAGGACACCAAGGGCAAGCAGCGGCTGGTCATCAAAGACGTGGACGGCAACGATCACGAGGAGCTGATCCCGAAGTGGCGTCACATCATCGTGTTCGAAGGCGAGCACGTGGAAAAGGGCGAAACCGTGGTCGACGGCGAACCCAATCCGCATGACATCCTGCGCCTGCTCGGTGTCGAGCCACTGGCTGCCTACCTGGTGAAGGAAATCCAGGATGTCTACCGCCTGCAGGGCGTGAAGATCAACGACAAGCACATCGAGGCGATCATTCGCCAGATGCTGCGCAAGGTCGAGATCACCGATCCCGGCGACAGCAGCTATCTGCGGGGCGAGCAGGTCGAGCGTCTGCGACTGGTGGAGGACAACCAGCGTCTGGAGAGCCGCAATGAGCGTCCGGCCGAAGCGCAGTCGGTATTGCTGGGCATCACCAAGGCGTCCCTGGCCACCGAATCGTTCATTTCCGCGGCATCATTCCAGGAAACGACCCGGGTGCTGACCGAAGCCGCGGTCAGGGGTACGCGTGATTCCTTGCGCGGTTTGAAGGAAAACGTTATAGTCGGTCGGCTGATCCCGGCGGGAACCGGTCTTGCCTATCACGCGCAACGTCAGCGTGGCGGCGGGCTGACCGAGTCCGAGCTGGAAACCCTCTCCGGAAGTGGCGCCGATACCGGTGCGACGGCCGAGGCGGGGGCGGGGTCTGCGGGCAGCGAAGACTGATCCATCCTGCCCGCCACACATACGAAATGAGGTGCAGGGAAGCGCCTCGTGTTCGGACTCAGGGACGGTAGAGCGTGCCTTGCCAATAGGCGGGTCCGCGTGTTACATTTCCGCTTCTTGGCAGGCCGGACTTATCCGGTCTGCCTTTGTGTTTCTTAGGACGACTTTCGCATGGCGACGATCAACCAACTGGTTCGCAAGCCCCGCCGGCCGAAGAGCTACAAGAGCACTTCTCCGGCATTGCAGAGCAGCCCGCAACGACGCGGTGTTTGCACGCGCGTATACACCACCACCCCGAAGAAGCCCAATTCGGCGCTTCGCAAGGTGGCCAAGGTGCGCCTGACCAACGGCTACGAGGTCATCAGCTACATCGGTGGCGAGGGCCATAACCTGCAGGAGCACTCGGTGGTGCTTATTCGCGGCGGGCGTGTCAAGGACCTGCCGGGTGTGCGTTACCACACCGTCCGTGGAAGCCTGGACTGCGCCGGTGTCACCAAGCGCCGCCAGGGACGTTCCAAGTACGGCGCCAAGCGCCCGAAAAGCTGAAGATCGGTTGAAGGACACACGATATGTCGCGTAAAGGTTCCCATCCCGCCCGCCTGGTCCTCCCGGATCCCAAGCATGGCAGCGAATTGATTGCACGCTTCATCAACATGGTGATGAAGAGCGGCAAGAAGTCGGTTGCCGAGACCATTGTGTACGGCGCGCTGGAGCACATCGGCGAAAAGAATGCCGAGCCAGTGACCCTGGTCGAGAAAGCGCTGGGCAACGTGGCCCCGGTGGTCGAGGTCAAGTCCCGCCGTGTCGGTGGCGCCACCTATCAGGTGCCGATCGAGGTTCGCCCGGGGCGCCGCATGGCTCTGGCCATGCGCTGGGTCATCGAGGCTGCGCGCAAGCGCAGCGAGACGTCGATGCCGCGCAAGTTGGCTGCCGAACTGATGGAGGCTTCCGAGTCCCGCGGCGGCGCCATGAAGAAGCGCGAGGAAACACATCGCATGGCAGAAGCCAACAAGGCCTTCTCCCACTATCGCTGGTAATGGATTTGTTCGTGCCGTCCTCCGTGGCGGCAAAGAAGAGCCCGGCATCCATGCCGGACAATTCGAGAAGCAAGTCAGGCAAAAGAATTTCGAGGAATTGATACCGTGGCACGCACCACTCCCATCGAGCGCTACCGCAACTTCGGCATCATGGCCCACATCGATGCCGGCAAGACCACGACCACGGAGCGCATCCTGTTCTACACCGGCGTCTCGCACAAGATCGGCGAGGTGCATGACGGTGCTGCCGTCATGGACTGGATGGAGCAGGAGCAGGAGCGCGGCATCACCATCACGTCGGCGGCCACGACCTGTTTCTGGCAGGGCATGGACCACTCGCTGCCGCAGCACCGCTTCAATATCATTGACACCCCGGGCCACGTCGACTTCACCATCGAGGTCGAGCGTTCGCTGCGTGTGCTCGATGGCGCGGTGTTTGTGCTGTGCGCGGTCGGCGGTGTGCAGCCGCAGTCCGAAACCGTATGGCGCCAGGCGAACAAGTATTCCGTGCCGCGCCTGGCCTTCGTCAACAAGATGGACCGCACCGGAGCCAACTTCGACAAGGTCGTCGGCCAGCTCAAGTCGCGCCTGGGTGCCCATCCGGTGCCGATGCAGGTGCCGATCGGTGCCGAGGACAACTTCGAGGGCGTGGTCGACCTGGTCAAGATGAAGGCCGTCTACTGGGACATGGAGAGCCAGGGCACGAAGTTCGAGTACCGTGACATTCCCGCCGAGTTGCAGGACACCTGCGAGGCTGCGCGCGAATTCATGGTCGAGTCTGCTGCCGAGACCAGCGAAGAGCTGATGAACAAGTACCTGGAGGGAGGCGAGCTTACCGAAGAGGAAATCGTTGCCGGTATCCGTCAGGGAACGCTGGACACCTCGCTGATCCCGGTCTTTTGCGGCACGGCCTTCAAGAACAAGGGCGTGCAGGCACTGCTCGATGCCGTCGTCGCGCTGCTTCCGTCGCCTGCCGACCGGCCGCCGGTCGAGGGTATCGACGAGGACGAGAAGCCGGCGACGCGAAAGGCTGACGACAAGGCGCCGTTCTCCGCGCTGGCCTTCAAGATCATGACTGACCCGTTCGTCGGCTCGCTGAGCTTCTTCCGTGTCTACTCGGGTGTGCTCAATGCCGGCGACCAGGTCTACAACCCGGTCAAGTCGAAGAAAGAGCGCGTGGGACGCATCCTGCAGATGCATGCCAACGATCGTCAGGAGCTCAAGGAAGTGCGCGCCGGCGACATCGCCGCTGCGGTCGGTCTCAAGGATGTCACGACGGGTGACACCCTGTGCGACCAGGGTCATGTCATCACGCTCGAGCGCATGGTGTTTCCGGAGCCGGTGATTTCCATGGCAGTCGAGCCCAAGACCAAATCGGACCAGGAAAAGATGGGCATTGCCCTCGGTCGCCTGGCGCAGGAGGATCCCTCCTTCCGCGTGCGTACCGACGAGGAATCGGGCCAGACCATCATTTCGGGCATGGGCGAGCTTCACCTGGACATCCTGGTGGACCGCATGAAGCGCGAGTTCAATGTCGAGGCCAACGTCGGCAAGCCGCAGGTGGCCTACCGTGAGACCATCCGCAAGGCGGTGCGCCAGGAAGGCAAGTTCGTGCGCCAGTCCGGCGGCAAGGGCCAGTTCGGTCACGTCGTGCTGGAAATCGAGCCGCAGGAGCGCGGGGCCGGATACGAGTTCGCCAACGAAATCGTGGGCGGCGTGGTGCCCAAGGAGTACATCCCTGCCGTCGACAAGGGTATCCAGGAGGCCATGACCAGCGGTATCATGGCTGGCTACCCGGTAGTTGATATCAAGGTGCGTCTGGTCGACGGTTCCTACCATGAGGTCGACTCATCCGAAATGGCGTTCAAGATTGCCGGTTCGATGGGCTTCAAGGAAGGTTTCAGCAAGGCCGACCCGGTCCTTCTCGAGCCGATGATGAAGGTCGAGGTGGTCACTCCCGAGGAGTACATGGGCGACGTGATGGGCGACCTGAGCCGTCGTCGCGGTCTCCTGCAGGGTTCGGACGACAGCCCTTCGGGCAAGGTCGTGGACGCCATGGTGCCGCTTGGCGAGATGTTCGGGTATGCCACCAGCCTGCGTTCCGCGACGCAGGGTCGCGCGACATTCACGATGGAGTTCGACCACTACGCGGAAGCACCGGCCAGCATTGCCGAAGAAGTCATGAAGAAGGCCTGACGGCCGTTTGTCCACTGTTTCAAGTTCAGAGATCTTTCGAGGTTACAAGTCATGTCCAAGGAAAAGTTCGAGCGTAAGAAGCCGCACGTGAACGTGGGCACGATCGGTCACGTTGACCACGGCAAGACGACGTTGACGGCGGCGCT
>JALUXG010000032.1 GCA_027019085.1 Rhodanobacteraceae bacterium
CCGCTCTACAGACGAGGTCAGTGAAATACCTGCCTCAAGGAGCGAACGGCTTCCCCGGGAACGTGATCGGTATAAACCCGGAAGCGGGTGATTGCCAACGTACAAGGAGGCCCGGAAGGGCCGACCGGGATGCCGCCTCTGGCCAGCCCCGTCACGGCTCCCGCCGTTCCCACAAAAAGCAGAGCAGTCTCCCCCTTGTAGGAGGCCCGGAAGGGCCGACCGGATAGACCACCACTCCCGCCGACACCGGGTTTACCGACAAGGGCATCATCACGTCTCTGCGGTTGTGGCCTCCGCATCCGCATCGCCGCGCATCTCGCTGCGTGCGATCACCACCGAGGCTGCCAGGTCGCCAGTGACATTGAGCGTGGTGCGCGACATGTCCAGCAGGCGGTCGATACCCAGCACCAGGCCGATGCCTTCCGGCGGGATGCCGAACATCGCCAGGATCATCGCGATCACCGGCAGCGACCCACCCGGCACGCCGGCCGCGCCGACGCCGCCCAGTACGCAGACCAGCAGCACCAGCAGCTGCTGCGCCAGGCTCAGGTCGACGCCGAAGAACTGCGCCAGGAACAGCACCGTGACGCCCTCGTACAGCGCCGTGCCGTTCATGTTCGCGGTGGCACCCAGGGTGCACACGAAGCGGGCCACGCTGCGCGGCACGCCCAGGTTCTTTTCCGCAGCGCGCAGGGTGGTCGGCAACGTGGCACTGCTCGACGAGGTCGAGAAAGCCGTCACCATGGCGGTTTCCGAGCCGCCGAAGAAACGCTTCAGCGGCATCCTGCCCAGGGTTCGCACCAGCAGGGGCAGCACCACGAAGAGCTGGATGCCCAGTGCCAGCAACACCACGCCGACGTAGCGCGCCAGTTGCACCAGCACGTCCCAACCCATGCGCGCGGTCAGCGTGAACAGCAGGGCTGCCACCGCGTAGGGCGCGATGCGGATCACCCATTCGATCAGCTTCAGGCTGATGTCGTAGATCCCCTGCATGGTGCCGACGAAGGTGCGGGTGCCCTCGTTGCGTACCACGGCGGCGGCAATGCCGAACATCAGGGCAAAGAACATCACGCCCAGCAGGTTGCCGTCGGCCGCCGCGCGCACCGGATTGCGCGGCACGATGCCGAGCAGCATCTCGCGCGCGGAAATGGCTTCGCGGCGCGCGGCGATCTCACTGGCGCGATGGCCGGCCTCGGCCAGCAATTGCTTGCCCACCTCCGGCGAAACGCCCAGACCCGGCTGGAACAGGTTGACCAGGATCAGGCCGATGGCGACCGCCAGCGCGGTGACGCCGAGGATCCACAGCAGGGTCTTGAAGCCCAGCCGCCCCAGCGCGCGCGGATCGCCGATCTCCACCACGCCGAGCACCAGCGCCGAGAACACCAGCGGAATGACCAGCATGAACAGCAGGCGCAGGAACAGCTCACCGATCGGCTGGCTGACATAGGTGACCACGTCATCGAGCCAGACGGCATCACGCGCCAGGGCGTAACACGCCAAACCCGCCAGCGCGCCGACCAGGAAGCCGATGAGCATGCGGGTGTGCATCGACATGCCGCGCGAAGAAGACGGGCTGGTTGTTTCATCGGTGGTGGTCATGGTGCGCAGGGTCTCGCAGGTGGCCTGCGCCCCAGTCTACCCGGTGCAGGGGGTAGCGACGATGTCCCGGTCAGCGGTGCCGCGGATACAGCGGTGGCAACGCATCATCGCCGGGGTGCCCTGCGGAATCGCGCCATGCCAGACCCTTGTCGAACGCCTTCGCCAGCTTCCCGGACAGGTCGTCATGATCGGACCGTTGCGCATAGAGTGTCTGTTGCAGGGCCTCGATCGCCTGTGGCTGGGTTCCCTCCTGGAGCATGGCGGCCAACTGCGAAAGGCCCTGCACGGCAGGACGCTCACTGCGTGCCCACGCCAGCAGGGTACTTGCGCACGCCTTCAGGTCATTTCGCCGTACCGCGGCAATGAATGCATTGCGCAGACTGCGTGTACGCACTTCCGGTTGCGGTTCCCGGAATTGTCCCTGCATGGCCGCCTTGTGCCGTCGCCATCGCCACCACACGAGAAGAATGACGATCACCGTCAACAGCCACAGGCCACCAAGGACCCATGCCACGGTCCGCCATACCGAAAGTTCGGGTGACCGGACCCCGGCCAAGGCAGCACTACTGCCTGGTCCGGGCGATGCCCTCGTTGCGGCCAACACAGACCCGGCAGCCGTGCTCGTCGTTGCCGGGCCTGCCTGTGCCGTCGGCGCCGACCCGGTAGCTGCAGGCGCCGCCGCATGCCCGGCAACGACCGTAAGGGTCTGCTGCGGGATGCTTGCGGTTTCGACGCGGTTGTCGACCACGTTCCACCACTGCAGCGTGATCGCCGGCAGTGTGAGCGTACCGGGACGGTCGGGCACCACCGCAAAACTCCGGGTGCGTGACCCGGTCAGCCAGGAACCGCTGCTGTGCGTCACATCCTGCGACTTGCCCGGATAGACATCCGCACCGGAAAGTGGCGGCAATGCCGGTTCGGGCAGTGCCGATGCCATCAGCCCGGTCGCCCCGATGCGCAGGGTGAGCGTGATCGGCTGTCCCACCTGTACCTTGCCGCTGGCAGGCCAGCCGTCCAGGTTCAAGGCAAGCTGCCTAGCCGGCAACCAGGCACCCGCCGGCGCGGATGACGGCCGAGGTCGCACCGTGAGTACCTGCTCGCCCGAGCGCGCGGATACCGGTTTTACATTGCCGAAGAAGCCCCCCAGCTGGCTGTTGACCATCATCTGGCCCTGGAACACCATCGGCGGAATCACCAGTTTGCCGGCATGTTCGGGCACCACGGCGAAACGCTGTTCGGCGACGAGATAGCTTTCGCCGCCGCGCACGGTCTGGTAACGCTGCATGCGCCCCATCTGCATGACACTGGCACCGACGATGTTCGGGACCGGCGGACTGCCGCTGACCAGGGCATCGCGGTAGAAAAGCCGCACATCCATGACGACCTGCTCCCCCACATATGGAGTATGACTGCTGAGCGAGACCTGGATGAAAACCGGGTCCCCGGGTTTGCCCGAAGCGCTGGTCGATCCCTGCGCCACGTGCAGGACCAGGGGGGCAGTGTGCTGGTTGCCCAGCGTCAGTGAAGGAATGCGAATGATACCGGCATGCAGCGGACGCAATTGAATCTGCAGCGCCGAAGACGACTGCACCTGACCGTTTACCCAGCTTTGCTCGGACGTCCTTGCCTGGCCGAGCACCTGGAAATCCTTCTGCAGCGGAGACAGGTCCGGCGCCGACGGCAGCGAAGCACCCGGGGTCCGCAGGGTAAGTGTCACCGTGTCACCCAGACTGACCTGATTGCGGTCGAGACTCGCTTGCACGCCCGCAGCCTGCACGGCAGTCAGTGCCAGGCACAACATCACGGCCAGGCCAATTCGCAGCCGTATATGCATCATGGTCCACCTCGTTGCGTGTCCGCCGGCGGCATGCGGGCCTCACGCTGCATCCGGCGTTGGTACTCCAGCATGAACTTGTTGCGCAGCAGTCCGCCGGGATCATCCGGCACCTGCTGCAGGGCCTGGAGCATGGCAGCCGGCAGGCGCTTGCCCTGCGCCCCCGCTGCCTGGGCAGCCTGGCCCAGGTTGTAGGGCTTGACGTGCGCCATCTGGCTGTCGATCTGCTTGCCGATGGCCTGCTGCAGGCGCACCTGTTCTCCGGCACTGGCGGCATGCCCTGGTTGCGCACCGGATGCGGCCTGCCCGTGTGAAGGCTGCCCGCGATCCGGCGCCTGCTTGCCTTCCCGTGATGTGGAGGACGAACCGTTCCCGGCTAAAGCACTGCCCTGGCCGGCAGACGTTGACTGTCGGGCATGGCTGTCTGGCTTCTGACCCTGCTTCCCTTTCGCACCCTTGTTCCCGGACGAAGAACCGGATGTGCTACCACCCTGCTTGCCACCGCTTCCGGCGTTCTTTTGCCCCTGTTTTCCTGCGCCCGATGCATGCGCTCCCGCATGGTGTTTGCCGGTCCCGCCCTGCTGGGGTTGGTTTTTCCGGTGCTTGCGCAGCCAGTCGAGTATGGCCTTGCGGTTGATGCGGGCATCGGCGAGATTGGGGTCTTGCGCAAGTGCCTGGTCGTAGGCGGCAATGGCCTGCTTGTAGCGATGCAGCCGTGCCAGGGCGTTGCCGAGGTTGTAGCGGTTGACGGCACCGGGAGCCCTGGCAAAGGACCGCGCAGCCTTCCCGTAATCGCCGGCGCGGTATTGGGCCGTGCCGCGCAATGCCGGATTGTGCGCCAGGCGTGCAGCTTCAGCCAGATGGCCCTGCGCCAGTGCACGGGCGGCCTGCTGGTCCGGGGTCAGCCAGGCATCGCGCCAGCCCGAGGCATGCGCCAGTGACGGCATGCCCGCAAACATGAACACTGCCAGCAGCATCGGCATGCCGCGCCGGAATCCAAGTACGGCCAGGATCAGCAGCGGAAGCAGGAGCCAGTATCCTGCATCGCGCCAGTGCGTTGATGCACGTGCCGAACGCACGACTCCGTCATGCCGTGGCAATTGTGCAGCCAGGGCATGGATGTCTGCCGCACCCGGCGTCATCGGGACATAGTCGCCCCCACCGGCGCGGGCAAGGGCGCGCAGGGACGCATCATCCCTGCGTGCCAGCAGTGTCCTGCCGTCCGGGCCGGTCGCAAACGTGCCGTTTTCACCCGGATACGGGCCCCCCTTGGTCGTCCCTGCACCGAGAACGGAAACCGTGTAGCCCCTCGCATGCGCTTCCCGGGCCGCCTTCAGTGCCGCACTGTCGGCATGATCATCGATCACCACAATCGATCCGTGATGCATCCCGGCATCGGCCAGCAGGCGTGTCGCGCGACGGATGCCGGAGGCCGTATTGTCGCCGGGTACCGGCATGGTGTCGGGTGCCAGCGCCTGGACCAGTGCATCCAGGGCATCGGCATCGCGGGTCAGGGGGGCCACGGTGAACGATGCCCCGGCATAGGCAACCAGACCGTTCTGGCCGGCCTTGTTGGCATCGAGAAGCGCCATGATCTTGTATCGCACCCGGGACAGACGGTCCGGCGCGAGATCCTGGGCCAGCATGCGGCGCGACATGGACACGGCAATGACCTGTGCACTGCGGCTGGCGAAAACCGGTTCAGGCACGCGCTGCCAGCTCGGCCCGGCCATGGCCAGGGTGGCCAGCGTCCAGGCCAGCAGGGCACCGATCAGCAAACCGTTCCCGCGTCGCCTGCCGCCAGCGACCAGATAGGGCATCAGCCGCGGGTCCACCAGTCGTCGCAAAACAGTGGGCCCATCCATGCGACGCCACATCATTGCGATGAAGGGCAGCCCGATGCCCGCAAGCAACCACCACGGCCGAAGAAAGTGGAACGATTCCAGTGCCGTCATGCCGTGACCTCCCTGCCGCTGTCGCCCTTGCGCCACAGCGACAGCATCGCGAGCAGCATCGCGGCGCCCAGCGGCCACGGATAGAGCGGTGTGCGGGGCCGGCGCAGGATCCTGCCCTGCTGCGTGGGCTCCTGGGCATTGATGGCGCGGTAGGCCGCAGCCAGTTGCCGGGTGTCGGTCGCGCGGTAGAACTGACCGCCGGTAAGCCGGGCGATGCGCTTGAGTACCGTGGCATCCAGCCCGGATGCCGGATTGCCGAAAATGTTGGCGAAAGGACCCTGCATGAGCGGTTGCTGCGCACCGATGCCAATGGTGTAGATGCGCACGCCCGCGGCACGCGCGATGCGTGCGGCTTCTGTCGGGCTCAGACTGCCGGCATTGTTGACGCCGTCGGTCAGCAGGACCAGGACTCGTTCGCTTTCGGGCAACTTGCGCAACCTGCGTACGGCGATCGCTATGGCATCGCCAATCGCTGTATTGGACCCGGCCAGCCCGACGGCCACATCGCGCAGTTGCGCCTTGACTGCATCCAGATCGTAGGTCAGGGGCGTGACCAGGTAGGCGTGCGTGCCGAAAAGAATGAGGCCGACCTCATCGCCCTCCCGGCGATCGATGAAATCACCGGCAATGGCGCGCACGGCTGCAAAACGGCTGACCGGATGGCCATCGAGCTGCATGTCCTGCGTGGTCATGCTGCCGGACATGTCCACCGCCAGCATGATGCCGCGGCCACTGCGTGATTGCGCAGAAGGAGGGCCGAGCCACTGCGGACGCGCCGCTGCCACGACCAGCGCGCACCAGGCCAGCAGCCACAGTCCGCCGCGCCACCCGTGCACCAGTCCTCTTGCGGACCCGCCACCGGGAAGGTTGAGTCCGTGATAGGGAAGCTGCAAGGCCTGGGCAGGCGAACGCGGCGGCAGGATGCGGTAGGCAAACCAGGGTAGCGGCAATGCCAGCAACATCCACGGCCAGGCCAGGTCAAACATGCCGCGCCTCCCGGACCGCCTTGCGGACCCAGTCCCGGACGGCTGCAATGGTCACCTCCGGATCGACCCTGCTGTCGGGGTCGTACAAGGCCTGTTGCAATGTATCGAACACGCTCGGGTCAACACCACGCGGCGCGTGCTCTTGCAGGTACGCGGACCAGGCCTTGCCTTCCAGATGCAGCGCGTCCGGATCGCGCAGGCGGGCGGCGCGGCGCAGCCAGGCGGACAGGTCGGCCAGCCATTGCTGAACATCGCCCGTGCGCGCAAACACTTCCTGCGATGCAGACATTTCCTGATCGATGCTTCGCCAGCGTCGGGCGCGCGCCTGACGACGAAGCAGCCAGATCACCAGCACCAATGCTGACACCAGCACCACCGCGCCAAGCACCCACCAGCCGTAGGCAGGAGGCCACCAGGATGGCGGCGGCGGCGGGTGGATATCCCGCAATACCGGACCCTGCGGATTCATGCCCGCACCCCCGGCAAACTGATGTCCATCAGCGTTGCCACCTCGGCCAGTGGATCGACCACCGTATCGACCTGCCGGTTCGGTATGCCCAGCGTCTTGAGCATGTGCTGCAATGCGCGGCTGTCGTGGCCCAGGGCATCGTGGAACCGGACCCGCGAGACTTGCGACTGCAGGTCGACCATTGCAACCTGGCCATCGATGGCCATGGGGTAGCTCCCCGGTGCGGGCAGCGCGATTTCGATGGCGTCGTTGACCAGCAACACGCCCAATCGTGCATGACGGCGCAAAGCCACCAGCCGCGCGCGCACTTCGGGATCGACTCCGAAACCGTCGGTGACCAGCAACGTCCGGGTACCACCGCGTACCAGTGGGGCAATGCGTCGCAGGGCCTGGCCCAGGGATTCAGGTTCGGGCGATGGCCCGGGATCGCGTGTACTTTCACGCGTGAGTGCATGCAGGATCGCCAGGGCACCGCGCGATCCGGTTTGCGGATGCACCAGCAGCCGCTGGCGACCGAAACTTGTCAGCCCAACCCGCATGCCCGTCGCCGCAGCCAACCATACGGCCAGGGCCGCTGCACGCGCCGCCTGGACCGACTTGAAGCGCCGTCGGGTACCGAAATGCATGGTATCGCGGTCATCGAGCAGCACCAGCAGCCTGCGCTCGTGGTCCTCCTGGAACACCTTGGTGTGCAGGCGCCCGCTGCGTGCCGTCAGGCGCCAATCCAGCCTGCGCACGTCATCCCCGGGCTGGTAGGCACGTGATTCGAGATAGTCCATGCCCCGTCCGCGTTGCATGGAAACATGGGCGCCGGCCTGCACGCTGTGCACCCGGTCGAGCGGTGCGGTCAGCTTGCGCGGCAGAATGCGACGCAAGGCGATCAGCTCGTCACGCGTGGCATGGGTGATGCCCTGTGCTGCCTGCATGGTCGTGATCGTCATGCCGCTCACGGCAACGGCACACGCTCCACGATGCGCGTGATGGCATCGTCCGGGCGCACACCCGAAGCCTCCGCTTCGTAACTGAGCAGGATCCGGTGCCTGAGCACCGGGTGGATGACGTCATGCACGTCGTCGGGAAGCACGTAGTCACGTCCGTGCAGCCAGGCGCGGACACGGGCGCATCGGTCCAGGGCGATGGTGCCACGCGGACTGGCGCCCCATTCGATCCATGAAGCGAGCTCCGGATCGTACGACCCTGCATCGCGTGTAGCCAACACCAATTCCGTGACATAGCGTTCGAGTGCGGGCGACGCATGCACGTCGAGAGCGGCCTGGCGTGCCGCGAAAATCTCGTTCTGCGTGACCCGTTGCTGCACTGCTATGGGCTCATTTCCGGTCTTGCGAGCCTGACGCCTGGCCAGCTGCAGAATCGCCTGTTCGGCCTCGGCATCGGGGTAGCCTATGGTGACGTGCATGAGGAACCGGTCCAGTTGCGCTTCGGGCAAGGCAAAGGTGCCCTCGTGTTCGATCGGATTCTGTGTGGCCATCACCAGGAAAAGATCCGGCAGTGGCCAGCTGCGCTGCCCGATGGTGATCTGCCGTTCCCCCATGGCCTCAAGCAGCGCCGACTGCACCTTGGCCGGAGCCCGGTTGACCTCATCGGCCAGTACGATGTTGTGAAACAGCGGTCCGCGCTCGAACTCGAACGTGCCACTTTGCGGACGGAAGATGTCGGTGCCGGTCAGATCGGCCGGCAGAAGGTCGGGGGTGAACTGGATACGATGAAAATCCGCCTCGATCCTTTGCGCCAGCGCCTTGACGGCCGTGGTCTTGGCCAGGCCTGGCGCGCCTTCGACCAGCAGGTGTCCGTCAGCGAGTAGGGCGATCAACAGGCTTTCAACCAGCGTCGTCTGGCCGATGATGCTCTGCCCCAGTGCATCACGCAGGCTGACAAAGACATCATGCAACGATCGTTCGGCTTGTGGAGCTCGGTTTTCCATGATGCGTGTTCTCGTGTGATCCGGGCCGCGTGCTTTTTTGCGGTGCAAGGCACTGTAACGACAACGAGTGCGTGCAAAAGTTTATTTTGCGGCCCCAAAAAACAAAGAGGCGGCCCGTACGGACCGCCTCTTGCACGCATGCTTGCCGCTGGGTTCAGCGACCGGTTTCGCTGAGAATTTTCGGTGTCACGAAGATCAGCAGCTCGGCCTTGTTGTTGCTGTGATTGTGCGAGCGGAACAGGTAGCCGAGGATCGGCACGTCGCCAAGACCCGGGATCTTGGCCACGTCGTTGCTCTTGGTGATCTCGTAGATGCCGCCCAGCACCACGGTCTGTCCGTTGTCGACCAGCACCGAGGTATTGATCTCGCGCGTGTCGATCTGCGGTACCTGGCCACCGCCCGGCGAAGCGATGAAGGAATTGAGTGCATCCTTCTTGACGTTGATCTTCAGGTACACCCGCTTGTCGGCCGTGATGGTCGGCGTGACCTTCAGTTCCAGGACCGCGTCCTTGAACTGCACCGTGGCATTGCTGGTACCACCGCCGGTGTTCTGCTGGTAGGTCACGTAGCCGATTTCCTGACCCTGGCGGATCACCGCTTCCTGCTGGTTGGCGGTGATGACGCGCGGACTGGAGATGATTTCCGTCTGCCCCTCGGTCTGTGCCGCCGACAGTTCCAGGTCCAGCAGGTAGTTGCGGCCCAGGATAGCCAGACCCAGGCTTCCACTGGGTTTGGTGACCGGAAGATTCACGTTGAAGCCGTTGGTGTTGCTGGAAGTCAGCGAGGGCGTGGCGATGTTGGTGGTCGTGTTGAGCGACGCACTGTTGACCGCCGAGGATGCGTCCGGACCCATGGACAGGACATTGCCGGTATTGGTCTTGACGCCGAATGCGCCCCAGCGCACGCCAAGTTCACGGGTAAAGTTGTCGGTCGCCGCAACGATCCGCGACTCGATCAGCACCTGCTTGACCGGTCGGTCGAGCATGCTGACCAGTTTGCGGATTTCCTGGATCTTTTCCGGCGTGTCGTTGATCAGCAGCGTATTGGTGCGCTCGTCGTAGGACACGCTGCCACGCGGCGACAGGAAGCCGCGCGTCAGCGTAGAGCCTGCTGAACTGTTGCCTCCGGTGCTCTGCATGCTCTTTTGCGTCAGCAGCGCGGCAATATCCTTGGCCTTGCCGTAGCTGATCGGAATATAGGCGGCAACCAGCGGTGCGGCCTCTTCGGCTTTCAGGCGTGCGGTAGCCAGGTCCTGTTCGTACTTGGCAATCTGTTCCTGGGGCGCAATCCAGATGACGTTGCCGTTCTGGCGCTTGTCCAGACCCTTGGCGCGCAGGATCACGTCCAGCGCCTGGTCCCAGGGAACATTGACCAGCCGTATGGTGACACTGCCGCTCACACTGTCCGCTGCCACGATATTGAGGCCGGAAACCTGGGCCAGCAGATTCAGCGCCGAACGGACAGGAATGTTCTGGAAATTGAAGGTCACGCGCTTGCCCGAATATACCGGCGCTTCGCCCGGCAGAGGCTTGCTTTCCTTCTTCGCCTTGCGCGGCGTGATGTCGACCACGTATTCGTTGCTGGTCTGGTAGGCGGAGGTATCCACCCTGCCCTGGGTCTGGATGACCATCTTTCCGCCGTCGACGCCCCCGGTCGTGGTAATGCGCTGGACCGGCGTGGCGAAATCGGTCACGTCCAGGGTGTTGGCCAGCTTGCTGGGCACCACCACGTCATTCATCTGCACGGTTACCTGGCCGCTACCCTGCTGCAGGTTGACATCGGCACCCTGACCACTGAAACGGATGGTGACCTTGCCTCCGCCACCAGGGCCGCGGCTGAAGTCGATCTTCGCTACCCGTGCTGCATTCGGCGAGGCCATCTGCTTGCTCGGATTGCCCGACTGCAGCCCGCCCATGTGATCTTCCCAGTCGCCACTGCCCACGGTGAGGATGAGGTCATGACCGTCCACGCGCGCCTTGTAGCTGGCCGAGCGGTACAGCTCGACGACCAGGCGGGTGCGGTTTCCGGCAGACACCACCGAATAACCGGTCATCGGACCATAGCCCACATCGAAATGGCGCTTGGAAAGTCCATTTGCAGTGTCGCTCAGGTCCACGGCAATACGCGGTGGTTCGGTGGTGGTGAAAATATTGGGTTGCGGTGGCGTTCCGGCGAATTGCAGCTTGAGCTGCACCTTGCCACCGGGAAGCGTCTGGTAGCTGACGTTCTTCAGCTCGTTGCCAGCAGCACGGGACATGCCGGGCAGCCCCAGCAGCAACAATGCGAGGAGCACGAAGATACCGGTACCTGCTGCATTCCGGCGCGGGACTCGACGATGCGAATTAGTGGTCGTCATGTACATCACCCCCGATGGGTTCTCATTGCTCGTCGAGCGCGATGCTCGCCTTGCGTTCCATCCAGCCGCCCGATCCGTTCGGCACCAGTTCGACAAGATCGATGTGATCTTCGGCGATGTCGGTGACACGGCCATAGTTCTGCCCCATGTAGTCATTGATATGCACCTGGTGTATGACCCCACCGGGATCCTTGATCAGCGCTTCCATGCTCTTGCCCTGACCGATGGTGCCCACCATCTTCAGGCTGTCGAGCGGGAAGGCCTCCAGCGGTTGTCGCGGCCGGTTCGCATCCGGACGCGGCCCGGTCTTCGAACTGCTCGCGCCTTCATTGGGGCTGGGCGCGAAGGGATCCCGCATGGCCTGATCCTTGTATTCGAAACTCTCGAACGTCTTGATCACCGGCAGCGGGGGCAGTGGGGCGCCTTTCTGGGCCTTTTCCTTTGCCACCCATTGCCGCAGATCGGACATGCCGCGGGTGCAACCCGCCACTGCCGTCACGGCAATCAGGAGCATCAGCAGGCGCAATGTCTTCGATGGCATCCTCATCACCGGCCCCTCCCCTTCTTGCCGACAGCCGTGGAGGCGTCTTGGTCGCTCTCATCCAGATAACGGTAGGTCTTGACGGTTCCTTCCAGGGTCAGGCGACCATTGGTTGCGACGCCTTCCGGCCCGGGTTTCTCGGGCTTGAGCGACACATTGTGCATGGTCAGGATCACCACCCGCGGCAGCGAAGCGACGCCGCTGATGAAGGTCCCGAACTGGTGGTAGGTACCGGTCATCTTCAGCTTGATCGGCTTTTCGGCGTAGAACTCCTTCTTTTGTTCCGGGCCGTTTTCGAACACCTCGATCTGCAACCCCGCCGCCAGGGCAGTCTGCGAGATGTCGACCAGCAGCGATGGCATTTCGGTCTTGCTGGGCAACTGGCGCAGCATCTGCCGCAACATGTCCTTCATGTCGGCAAGCTGCCTGCGCAATGCGTCATAATTGACGGCCTTGGCCTGCTTGCTGACGAACTCCCTGCGCAGGGCAAGTTCCTGGCTCTGCTGGTTGCCCAGATCGTCCTGCTGGTCGCTGATGTAGAAGTACCAGCCCAGCAGCACGATGACAGCGAGCAACATCACGATGAAGAAGGTCTTGACCGACTTCGACCAGCCGCCGATGTTGTTGCGGTCAAGGTTGCGAAGGTCATCGATCAGGCTCATGATTTTGCCCCTCCCTTCGCCTTGGCGCGGGCACCGCTTCCGCCGTCACCCGCGTCTGCCGAAGCTCCTTCGGACTTGGGCTTGACCATCTTCATGCTCAGATTGAACACATAGGGCATCCGCGAATCGGCATGCTTGTTGTCGATACGGCCCAGCTCGATCCGGCTCATCCACGGCGAGCGCTCGAGGTTGCGCATGTATTCGGCCACGCTGGCATTGGACTGGGCGACGCCCTTGAGCTTCAGCGTGTCACCCTGCTGCACCAGTTCGGTCAGGCGCACGCTCGGCGGAATCGTCTTCACCAGCTCGTCGAACAGATGTACCATCTTCGAGCGGTCAGCCTGCAGTTTCTCGATGATGCGCTTGCGCGCCAGCAGGTGGTCGCGAACCTTTTCCAGGTTCTTGATCTGCGCGATGCGCTGATCGAGCTGGTGGATCTGTGCCTTGAGGTAGGCATTGCGCTGGTTCTGGTTATCGATGCGGATGTTCATCCACATTGCCCAGATGACCACCAGCGCCAGCCCGCCGGCGGCGGCAAGCCCAAGGTGCACGAAGAATTCGTGTTCCCGCTGCTTGCGCCGTTCGGCGCGCCAGGGAAGCAGGTTTATGCGCGCCATCAGTCGAAACTCCTCATGGCGAGACCGGCGGCGATCATCAGCGAAGGCGCGTCGGCTGCCAGTTGCTGGGCCTGGGAACGCGAGGCGATGGACATCTGCGCCAGCGGGTTGGCGACCACACAGGGCACGCCGACCTGGTCCTCGACCATGTCACTGACCCCTTCGATGCCGCCCGAACCACCCGCCAGCACGATCTGGTCGACCTTGCTGTATTCGCTGCCGGCGAAGAAGAACTGGAGCAGACGGCCGATCTGCTGGACCAACGATTCCTTGAACGGCTCCAGGGCCTCCTCTTCGTAAGTCTCGGGGAGCCCGCCCTGTCGCTTGGCGCGTCCGGCCTCCTCGTAGGACAAGCCGTAGCGACGCATGATCTCGTCGGTCAGTTGCTTGCCGCCGAACACCTGCTCGCGCGAATAGATGGTGCGCTGGTTCTTGAGCACCGACAGCGTGGTCATGGTGGCGCCGACATCAACCACGGCCACCAGGGCATCGCGGGCAACGGACAGCTGATCGGCAATCAGCGCGAAGGCATTCTCCATCGCGAAGGCTTCGACATCGATCACCTTGGCCGTCAGGCCGCCGAGGTCGAGTGCAGCCACGCGCATGTCGACGTTCTCGGTGCGCGAGGCAGCGAGCAGCACGTTGCTCATTTCCGGGTTGTCGCGCACCGGTCCGATCTTCTCGAAGTCGAGGCTGACTTCCTCGATCGGATAGGGAATGTACTGGTTGGCCTCGACCTGCACATTCGCCTCGAGGTCGTCCTCGGACAGATCCGAGGCCATCGGGATCACCTTGGTGATCACCGACGAACCGCTCACGGCGGCGCAGGCGTACCTGGTCCGGGCGCCGGAGCGTGCGTAGGCACGGCGAATGGCATCGCCGACCGCCTCGACCTCGACGATATTCTTTTCGACCACCGCATTCGGCGGCAAGGGTTCGACCGCATAGTGTTCCACGCGGTATCGCCCGCCCGGACGGCTCAGCTGCAACAGCTTGACCGCGGTGGAGCTGATGTCTACGCCGATCAGCGGCGGTTTCTTGGGCGTGAACAGGCTCACGTTTCCCCCTTCCCCATACGCGTTTAGGTGCGAAAGGTGCGCGTCGACATTAAATATGAATTTTAACCGATTGGCAACAGTGCAATAATTGACAAATTCGACACCGACATCACCGTACTCCAACCCTGGATCGGAAGTCATGCATGCGTAGCGCGCAGCACGGGCCGATCCCGGGCAAACATCCTAGCCGCAATTTCAGGTAAGTCGACAACTTTGTGCCGTAGATCCTCAAACGGATTCGGAAAGTCGTGACCGATCGCACGTCTGGCTGGTATTCCGTGATCTGGGCCGCAGCATGGACCCCGTGCTGACCGGCCCGCCACAGGATTCGACGTGCCGTCATGCCGCATGGCGTATGCTGCCTTGAACTTGTTGGTGCCCGGCGATCTATACTGCGCCTTTGCATTCTCCTCCCGTCAGCGACTGCCATCCGTCCATGCCCAAGTACAAGCGACTGTTCCGCTACGCAATGATCCTCGCGCTGGCGGGCGCTCTGCTGGGAGCCTGCGCCATCGGTATCGCCTACTGGCTGATCTCGCCGCGCCTGCCCTCGGTTCAATCCCTGAAAGACGTGCAGATGCAGGTGCCTCTTCGCGTGCTGAGCGCCGATGGCAAGCTGATCGCCGAATTTGGCGAGATGCGTCGCCTGCCCGTCGATATCCAAAACGTCCCGGCCCGCCTCAAGCATGCGGTGCTGGCCGCCGAGGATGCCGATTTCTACCATCACGGCGGGGTTGACTGGACCGGCATCGTGCGCGCCGCAATCCATGTGGTGCTCAGCGGCGGCAAGAAGACCCAGGGTGGCTCGACCATCACCCAGCAAGTCGCCAGAAACTTCTTTCTGAGCTCGCAAAAGACCTATACCCGCAAGATCACCGAAATTTTCACCGCCTTTCGCATCGAGGACGAGCTGAGCAAGGACCAGATCCTGCAGCTTTATCTCAACAAGATGTTCCTCGGCCACCGCACCTATGGCGTGGCAGCGGCGGCGCAGTACTACTACGGCAAGAAACTCGATCAGCTCACGATTGCCGAATGCGCGATGATCGCCGGCACCTTCCAGCTGCCATCCCTGGTCAATCCGATCGATCATCCCCGTCGCGCCCTTGCCCGGCGCAATTACGTGCTCGATCGCATGCTGGCCAATCAGTTCATCACCCACGCGCAGTACGAGGCCGCCAAGGCCACCCCGATTCACGGCTCGCCGCACGACCTGCCGATCGTGGTGCATGCTCCCTACCTAGCCGAGATGGTGCGCCAGGCAGCGTTGGACAAACTGGGCAATGCGGCGCTCACCGACGGTTACGTGATTCGCACCACGATCCTGGGCAAGGACCAGGATGCCGCCCGCAAGGCCCTGCGTTCGGGGCTGATCGCCTATGACCAACGCCACGGCTATCGCGGTCCGGAAGCTCATGTGCAGCTTCCGCCACAGCCGGATGCAGCCGATACCGGGAACATCCTTTCCAATTACACGGAAATTGCCGGGCTGGTTCCCGCCCTGGTCATCGACAGCCACCCCGGCAAGGCCGACCTGCGCCTGGCCGACGGCAGCATGGTGACGCTCACGCTCGATGCCATGCGCTGGGCGCGCAAGTACCTCTCGCCACGCAGCGTCGGACCGGTCCCGACCCGTGTCAATGCCGTGCTCAAGCGCGGCGACATCGTGCGATTGCAACGCGATGCCAAGGGTCAATGGCAACTGGCGCAGATCCCTGCCGCGCAAAGCGGGCTGGTTTCCCTGGACCCTGACAATGGCGCCATCCGCGCTCTGGTCGGTGGTTTCAGCTTCCGGCTCAGCAAATTCAATCGCGCGCTGATGCCGGGCAGCGGTCGCCAGCCCGGTTCCAGCTTCAAGCCGTTCATTTATTCCGCCGCCCTGGAACGCGGCTACACACCGGCAAGCATCATCAACGATGCCCCGGTGGTACTGGCCGACCCGGCCAAGGCCAATGGCGAATGGACTCCTTCCAACGACGACGGGAAATTCGACGGACCGATCCGCCTTCGTACCGCCCTCATCGAGTCGAAAAACCTGGTGTCGGTCCGTCTGCTCGATACCCTGGGCCTGCGCTTCGCGCGCGAATACGTGCTGCGGTTCGGTTTTCCGCCCGACACCGTTCCGGATGATCTGTCCATGGCGCTCGGAACGGCTTCAGTCTCGCCTCTGAGCATGGCTCGCGCCTATGCCGTGTTCGCCAACGGGGGGTATCTGGTCGATCCCTATTTCATCCAGGAAATCGACAACCGGGATGGCCAGGCCATCTACAAGGCCGACCCGCTGCGTGCCTGCCGTCACTGCGAGGCGCGCCTGTTGCAGCACATACCCTACGACACCCTGCCCCCCGCCCCCACCAGTTCCGAGGTGGCGGGAGCGCAATATGCCGGAGCCAGTGGTCTGCTTGCACTTCAGCCTATTGCCGCCGCCAGCAGCCCGGCAGTTCCTGCAAGCATACAGCCTGCCTCCGCAGGCAGTGCACCCGCTTCGGCCGCCAGCGCGGCCACGCCACGGCTGGCGCCGAGGGTCATCAACATTCGCAACGATTACCTGACCACATCCCTGATGAAGGACGTGATCCTGCACGGCACCGGCATTGCTGCACGCGCCCTGCACCGGCCCGACCTGGCCGGCAAGACCGGCACCACCAACGACCACCGCGACGCCTGGTTCTGCGGCTTCAACGACAAGCTCGTCACCACGGTCTGGGTCGGCTTCGACAATTACACCAGCCTGGGCAAGGAATTCGGCGCCACCGCCGCGCTGCCGGTCTGGATGAGCTACATGGGTGACGTGCTCAAGGGCGTGCCTGAATCCGCTCTGGCGCAGCCACCCGGCATCACCACCCTGCTGATCAACAAGAAGACCGGACTGCCCACCACGCCCGACGACCCGGATGCGATGCAGGAGATCTTCAAGGTCGAGGACGTGCCTCACCTGCAGGAACTGGCGCGCAAGGCACGACTCGAGAAAAACCAGAAGCACGCCTACGACATCTTCTGACCGGACAGCGAACGGCCTTGCCGATCAATCGTGGCGTCTTCCACGGACCGTCCCGCTCGGGTAGGCTGTAGGCGCGCAGGACGGAGGCACGCCATGGCCCGAGGCCGTCATCACCGCATACACGCCCTGGATCGCCTGCATCGGCATCGTCAGCGTGTGGCCCAGGAAGCTGCCCGCCTGATGAGCGAGCACGGGATTCGCGATTTCCACCAGGCCAAGCTCAAGGCTGCCGAACGCATGGGGGTGGTCGACGACCAGGCCCTGCCCCGCAACCGCGAAATCGAGCAGGCCTTGCGCGAGCACCAGCGGATCTTCCACGGACACGAACAGCCGCATGCATTGCGGCGTCGGCGTGAAGCCGCGCGTGAAGCCATGGGCTTCCTGGCGCGCTTCGAACCGCGCCTGGTCGGTGCGGTGCTCGAAGGCACGGCTGACCACCACTCCGCGGTCTGCCTGCATCTGTTCTGTGACGACCCCGATGCGGTACCGCGTTTTCTCGACGAACGCGGCATACCCCACCAGGTGGTCAATCGACGCGTACGCAAGACACGTGACTGCCATGGAGACTATCCGGCCTTCCTGTTCCAGGCCGACGAACTGGCTTTCGACCTCACCGTGTTCCCGCGCGACGCCCTGCGCCAGGCACCCCTCAACCGCATCGACGAGCGCCCCATGCAGCGTGCCTCGCTGAGCGCCGTGGACGCATTACTGGCCGACCCGGACCCTTCCAGCGACGAGGATTTCGAGGCCATGTTGGCCCATGCGCTTCAAAGCTGAATTTGCGCCGTGCCCTGGCCTGGCGCCCCGGCAACGAAAAACGCCCTGATACACAGGGCGTTTTTCGTATGCATGAGGCCCGCAAAGCTCAACGCTTATCCAGCGGCACGTAGTCGCGCGGCGTTGCGCCGGTATAGACCTGCCGTGGCCGGCCAATGCGCGAGCCGGGGGTTTCATGGTGCTCGATCCAGTGGGCAATCCAGCCCGAGGTACGGGCGATGGCGAACATCACGGTGAACATCTCGGTGGGAATGCCCAGTGCCTTGTAGATGATGCCGGAATAGAAATCGACATTGGGATAGAGCTTGCGCTCGACGAAGTATTCATCCTTGAGCGCGACCTCCTCCAGCTTCATGGCCACGTCCAGGAGCGGGTCGGAAACGCCCAGTTCATCGAGCACCTCATGACAGGTCTTGCGGATGATCTTTGCGCGTGGATCGAAATTCTTGTAGACGCGGTGGCCAAAGCCCATCAGCCGGAAGGGATCGTCCCTGTCCTTGGCGCGGTTGACGGCACTCGCGACGTTGTCCGGCGTGCCGATATCCTCAAGCATTTTCAGCACCGCCTCGTTGGCGCCACCATGTGCCGGCCCCCACAAGGCAGCAATGCCGGCCGCCACCGAGGCATACGGATTGGCGCCGGTGGAACCGACCAGGCGCACGGTCGAGGTCGAGGCATTCTGCTCGTGGTCGGCATGCAGGATGAACAGCAGGTCAAGCGCCTTGGCCATCACCGGATTGAGTTCGAGCGGCTCGCTCGGCACCTCGAACAACTGGTGCAGGAAGCGGTCGCAGTAGTCCAGGTTGTTGCGTGGATAGCGGATCGGCCAGCCGATCGTGTAGCGGTAGGCAGCAGCGGCAATGGTCGGCATCTTCGCAATCAGCCGGATGGCCGCCATCTTGCGCTGGGCAGGATCGTCGATATCCAGGTCGTCATGGTAGAACGCCGACAGCGAGGCCACCGCGCTGCACAGCATGGCCATCGGATGGGCGTCGTAATGGAACCCGCGGAAGAAGTGCTTGAGCGACTCGTGCATCATCGAGTGATGCGTGACATGGTGCTCGAAGGTCTTCGATTCCTGCGCATCGGGAAGTTCGCCGTTGAGCAGGAGATAGGCCACTTCGAGAAAGCTCGACTGCTCGGCCAGCTGCTCGATCGGGTAACCGCGATACAGCAACACCCCCTTGTCGCCGTCGATGTAGGTGATGGCGCTGCGGGTACTGGCGGTCGCAGCGAATCCCGGGTCGAAGGTGAAGTGGCCGGTGCTCTTGTACAGGGGCGAGATGTCGATGCAGGACGGCCCGAGCGTGGGTTTGATCAGCGGCAGGTCGATGCTGGTCTGGCTGCTTTCGTCGGTCAGCTTCACGGTCTTGTCGGACACGGCGTACTCCTTGGCATTCGATTCCGGTGCAGTCGCGGCCGCAGCACCGGTGGGGACGGGAATCTGGCTTTGCAAAGGGCGGCAGAATCGGCCCTCGCCTTCGGGTATTTGCGGACCCGACAGCGCACAATTATGGCACAAGACGCTTGCGTACGGACGGGGTACGGAGCAGTCAACCGGCACCGCAAACGCAAAAAACCGCGCACTGGCAGGTGCACGGTTCTTGCGGATCCATCACAACCCGATCATCCGTCCCGACCGGAACGGAGTCGTGGCAACGGTCTATTTCGCGCCGTAGCGACGGCGGAATTTGTCCACGCGGCCGCCCGCGTCGATGGTCTTCTGCTTGCCGGTGTAGAACGGATGCGAATGGCTGGAGATTTCCACCTTGACCAGCGGATACTCGTTGCCGTCCTCCCACTTGATGGTGTCCTTGCTGGTCATGGTCGATTTCGTCAGGAAGGCAAAATCGGACGACTGGTCCTGGAACACCACCGGCTGGTAGTTCGGATGGATCTCGGGTTTCATGGCTCGCTCCGGGCAGATGCGCGGGGAAAAGACGGGCATTCTAGCGCCGTGGACACCTATGTCGCAAGCATGCATGCGCCCTTTCATGCAGCACCAAGCGCCCTGGCCACCAGGGATCCGAACCGCTGCATGTCCACGTCGAACACGATCTTCGCATTGGCCGGATGCTCCAGTCGCGCCTCCCAGTCGACCACGGTGGCGCCACGGGTCAGGCCGCCCTCCAGCTCGATGGCCACGGGATGGCATTCGGAGCGCAACACCGCATCCGGGTCCAGCGCCACGGCCATGGCCAGAGCATCCGCGGCGATGATGCCGCTGCGCCCGCGCCGCGCATTCCAGGCACGCGAAGTGGCGCCGATACGGCGATAGAACTCGCCACGTTCGTTCCCGGCATCGAGCCAGCGGTCGAAGGTCTGCTCGTCGATGGCATGACGCACCGATGCCTCCCAGTCCACCAGCTCAAGCAAAGGAAAGGATTCGAACACCACATGTGCGGCCTCCGGATCGAACCCGATGTTGAATTCGGCCGGGGTCGACAGGGTATTGCCATGCCCGTTGACGGCGCCACCCATCACCACCAGGCGCCCGATGCGCGAGGGAAGATCCGCATCCAGTCGCAGCGCCAGTGCGAGATTGGTCAGCGGGCCCAGGGCCACCAGCGTGGCACCGGGGTGCTCGGCACTGAGCCGCACCAGCGCCAAGGCCGCTGTCTCGGTCTCGGCCCGGCGGGCAGGTTCCGGAAAGCCGACATCGCCAAAGCCGTCCGTCCCGTGCACCAGTGCTGCATCCTCGGAAGGCGCGCGCACCAGGGGAACCGGGCAACCGGGATATACCGGGGTGCTCGCGCCGATCCGTTCCATCAGGGTCAGGGCATTGCGCACCGTATGCGTGAGTCCCACATTGCCTGCAGCGATGGTCAGGGCCAATACCTCGGTGTGGGCGTGGGCCATCATCAGGGCCAGTGCATCATCGACGCCAGGATCGGTGTCGATGATCAACGGGGTACGGATCATGCCGGTCTCCGCCAGTCAAACGCACAGCATAGCGTGCCCTTGCGTGGCCGGCGACCCGAAGCATCAGGCATCGGCATATCTGGCGGACGAACCCACCCAGCGCTGGACAAGACGTTCCGCCTGGCCGGGAGCATCACGAAGCAAGGCATCCCCGAGACGTTGTACTGCGGGCAGCAGATGCGCATCGCGTGCCAGGTCGGCCACGCGAAACTCCATGCGCCCGGTCTGGCGTGTACCCAGTACTTCTCCCGGCCCGCGCAATTGCAGGTCCTTCTCGGCGATGCGGAAGCCGTCGCAGGTCTGCCGCATCACCCCGAGTCGCTCGCGCGCCAGAGCCGACAGGGGTGGGTGATACAGCAGCACACAGCTGGATGCCACGTTGCCGCGCCCCACCCTGCCGCGCAACTGATGCAACTGCGCCAGCCCCAGGCGCTCGGCGTTCTCGATCACCATCAGGCTGGCATTGGGCACATCGACGCCGACTTCGATCACCGTGGTGGCGACGAGCACCGCAACGTCGCCGTTCTTGAACGCCTGCATGACCGCATGCCGATCACGTGACTTCATGCGCCCGTGAACCAGGCCGACCTGCAGATCCGGCAGGGCCGCCTGCAGTTCGGCATGGACCACCTCGGCGGCCTGCGCGGCGAGCTGGTCGGATTCCTCGATCAGGGTGCAGACCCAGTATGCCTGGCGACCCTGTGCGCATGCCACGCGCAGCCGTTCGATGACCTCCCCGCGACGGCTGCCACTAACCGCCACGGTCTGCACCGGTGTGCGTCCTGGCGGCAATTCATCGATCGCGGATACATCCAGGTCGGCATAGGCGCTCATGGCAAGCGTGCGCGGTATGGGCGTGGCCGTAAGCACCAGTTGGTGCGGAACGCGATCTTGCGCACCTCCCTTGTCGCGAAGGGCAAGCCGCTGATGCACGCCAAAGCGATGCTGCTCGTCGATGATGACCAGACCCAGCCGGTCGAACACCACACCTTGCTGCATCAGTGCATGCGTACCGACAACCATCTGCGCTCCATGGCTCAGGGCCTGCAGAGCATGCTTGCGCGCCCTGCCCTGCACCTTGCCGGCAAGCCACGCCACCTCGATCCCCAACGGTTCGAGCCAGGCGCGCAGGTTGGCCCGGTGCTGTTCTGCCAGCAGCTCGGTAGGGGCCATCATCGCGGCCTGCCATCCGCATTCCATGGCCGTCAATGCCGCCAGCGCGGCGACCACGGTCTTGCCACTGCCGACATCGCCCTGCACCAGCCGCAGCATAGGCCTGTCCTGCCCGAGGTCGGCCAGGATTTCCCTGCTCACGCGCTGTTGCGCATCGGTCAGGGTGAACGGGAGCCGTTCGAGCAGCTTCTCACGCAATGCACCAGTTGCGCCGAGAACCGGGGCTCGATGACTGCGCACCCGTGCCCGCAGTTGCCGAAGGCCGATATGCTGGGTCAACAGTTCCTCGAACGCGAGGCGTTGCTGGGCCGTGTGCGTGCCGCATGCAAGTGCGGAAAGGTCGGCGCCCGGGGGCGGTCGGTGCACGGTCAGCAGCGCCTCGCGCAACGATCCCAGGCCCAGATCCTGACGCAGCGCTTCGGGTATCAGTTCCAGCACGCAATCATCCGGAAGCCGTTCCAGAGCCTGGCCGATCAGAGTCCTCAGCCGTTTCTGGCCCAAGCCGCCGGAAGCCGGGTAGACCGGCGTCAGGCGCGCTTCGAGAGGGGTTCCCTCGCGCACGCGCTGGTATTGCGGGTGGATCATTTCCGGACCCTGTGCACCCATGCGCACATCGCCGTAACAACGCAGACGCGTCCCCGGGGGCAACTGTTCAATCTGGGCACGGCGGAAATGGAAAAAACGCAACAGCACGGTGCCTGCCGAAGCATCGCCCAGTGCCACCTTCAGCTGTGCGCGGAAGCGAAAGCCGCTTTCCACGGCCTCGACCACGCCTTCCACCTGCGCCGGCTGGCCGGCCACCAGTTCACGGATCGGCGTAATGCACGTACGATCCTCGTAGCGCAGGGGAAGATGGAACCAGAGATCCTGGACCCGGGCGATGCCGAGCTTGCCAAGCGTGGCCGCAAGCGCCGGACCCACGCCCTTCAGCGTGGTGACCGGTGCCCGGCCGTTGTCGTCGCTGGCGGAAGCTTCCGTACGGTTCATCAACGAACAGTCTGCCGCACCGATCGCCCGATGTCTGGCAGGTGGACGACATGCGACGCGTAGGAAAACACCATCACGCAGGCAATCAGTCCAGCACCATGATGGCATCGACCTCGACCTGCGCCGCCTTGGGCAGTGCGGCCACCTGGACGGTGGCGCGTGCCGGATACGGCGCATTGAAGCACGTCTCCATGACGGCATTGACGGCGGCGAAATGTGCAAGATCGGTCAGGTAGATACCGATGCGCACGACGGCGTCCAGATCGCCTCCCGCGGCCTCGCACACCGCCTTGAGATTGTCGAACACGCATTGCGCCTGCTTGCTGATATCGCCATGCACAAGCTGCCCGGAGGCCGGATCGAGAGGTATCTGTCCAGACAGGTACACGGTGTTGCCTGCCCGGACGGCCTGCGAATAGGGGCCGATGGCGGCCGGGGCATGTTCGGTCTGGATGCAAGTGCGGTTCATGTCGGCCTCGGAACGGGTAAGGACGGAGAAAGCAATCTTAGCAAGGGACCCGCGGGATCTGCCTTCACGATGCATCCGGCAACGATGCTTCACACCGGGTAGCGATAGATCCCATTGACCACGCCGGAACGACGGACCCGTCGCATCACGTCGGCCAGGTGCTTGCGGTTTTTCACCTCGATCATGAACAGCAGGGTCGATGCGGTCAGGTCACGCTCGATGTATTCGACATTTTCGATGTTGGAATCGGCAGCCGCGATGGCGGCAGCGACCGTGGCCAACACGCCGGTTCTGTTGACCACCTCGATGCGCAGCTCGACCTTGAAATCGCCATGCACCTCACGATCCCAGTCGATGCCAATGCAACGCTGGGGCGATTTGCGAAACTCCACCATGTTCGGACATTCGGTGCGATGCACCACGATGCCCTTGCCGGCGGACAGGTAGCCGATGATCTCGTCACCGGGCAACGGGTGGCAGCAATTGCCGAAACTGATCACGCCCCGTTCGTCACCGGTGATGCGGATATTGTCCGTGGCCACCTGCCCCGGACTCCGCACACCTGTGGAACCGAGCAGTTCCTGCGCAACCTGGTCGGGCATGCGATTGCCCAGAGCAATATCGGCCAAAAGCTCCTCCAGGCGCTTGAGCCTGTTGTCGGCAAGATAGCGTTCAAGCGTTTTCGGACGGATATCGTCGAGGCTGGCGCCGTTGGCATCCAGGGCACGGTCGAGCATGCGATGACCGAATTGCACCGCATCCTCGTGCTGCAGGTGCTTGATGAACTGGCGAATGGCGGTACGCGCCTTGCCGGTGACCACCACATCGAGCCAGTCCAGACGCGGCATCGAGGAGGGCGCCGTGATGATCTCCACGCGCTGACCCGACTCGAGCCGGGTACGCAAGGGCACCAGCCGGTCATTGACGCGCGCCGAGACGGCATGGTCGCCGACATCGGTATGCACGGCATAGGCGAAATCGATGGCGGTGGCATTGCGCGGCAAGGCCATGATTTCGCCCTTGGGCGTGAACAGGTAGACCTCGTCGGGGAACAGGTCGACCTTCACGTTCTCGATGAATTCGGACGAGGAGTCGGTCACGGCCTGACGTTCCACCAGTCCGGCCAGCCATTCGCGTGCCCGTACCTGGGCGCTGTTGGCCGGTCCGTTGTCGGTCTTGTAGATCCAGTGCGCCGCGACACCGCGTTCGGCCACCGAGTCCATCTCCTCGGTACGCACCTGGATCTCGATCGGCGTGCCGAACGGGCCGAAGACCACCGTATGCAGTGACTGGTAACCGTTGGCCTTGGGAATGGCGATGAAATCCTTGAACCGGCTCTCCACCGGTTTGTACAGGGCATGGATGGCGCCTAGCGCGTAATAGCAATGCATGATGCTGTCAGTGACGACGCGAAAACCATAGACGTCCATGACATCATCGAAAGATTTGTGCTCGCGGCGCATCTTGCTGTACACGCTGTAGGGCGCCTTGACGCGACTGACCACGCGGGCGGGGATGCCCTCCGCGCCCAGTCGCTTGTCGAGCGCTTCCTCGATGCGCTGCATGGCCTCGCGCCGATTGCCGAGCGCACTGCGAATGCGCGCACTGATCACCCGGTGCCGGTCGGGATACAGGGCATGAAAGCCAAGGTCCTACAGTTCCGCCTTGATCCGGTTCATGCCCAGTCGTTGGGCTATCGGTGCATAGATCTCCAGCGTCTCGCGTGCGATGCGGTGTCGCGAGGACCCATCCTTGGCACCCAGCGTGCGCATGTTGTGCAGCCGGTCGGCAAGCTTGATCAGGATCACGCGCAGATCGCGCGCCATGGCCAGCAACATCTTGCGGAAACTTTCCGCGGCCGCTTCCTGGCGGCTGCGAAAGCGCACGCTGTCGAGCTTGGTCACCCCTTCCACCAGTTCCACCACAACGTCCCCGAACTCCGAGGCGATGCGTTCGCGGTCCAGTTGCGTGTCCTCGAGGGTGTCGTGGAGGATGGCCGCCACGATGGTTTCCGCGTCCATGCGAAGATCGGCAAGCAGCGTGGCCACCGCGACCGGATGGGTGATGTAGGGCTCGCCACTCCTGCGCGTTTGTCCGGCATGCGCATTGGCGCCCATTGCGTAGGCCATGCGCACACGCGCCACGTCATCGGCGTGCAGGTAAGCCGAAAGGCGCTCCAGCAAGGCCTGCACATCGCCCGGCAACTCGGTCGGAAGGGCAGGATCGGAGGGAGTGGCCGTGCGCACGTGGGTAATCAACGGCCGCGGCAGCCGCCGCCCCCTTTGTTGCATGAATGCCCACGCGCCAGCCCGGTTGTCGATCGGTTGCGCATGTGCCTCGGCGCGCGTCGACAAGGGCCGGTCATGGCTTATTCGTCCGACGCTTTGGCCGCAACTTCCTCGTCGACCTCGGCCGCAGCCCATTCCAGCGCTTCGCGCTCGGCACGCTCGCGCTCGGCGCGGTCCAGCTCGTCGATGGTGGCTTCGTCAATGCGTTCGCCGGCGATTTCGCGCAAGGCCAGCACGCTGGGCTTGTCATGTTGCGGTTCGACCAGCGGCTCGGCGCCATTGGCCAGCTGGCGCGCACGACGTGTTGCCATGAGTACCAGCTCGAAACGGTTGTCGACCACCTGCAGGCAGTCCTCGACGGTAATGCGGGCCATCTGAAATTCCTTGAAAAAAAGTGATTTATGCAGACCGGAGAGTGTAGCCGCGGGCATGCATGGCTGGCAACGCCAGTCGCCCACGTACCTCGCCGGACACGGGCCTGTGGAAAGCTTGAACCATTATAAGTAAACTCTGCAGTTCATATGGAGTATGGCGATTCCCCATGCGCACAAACCTGCCTTATCTGCTGCGCCTGTCCGGCATGCTGGTCATTGTTGCCGTCGTGGCCGGCTGCGCCACCAGCAAACCTCGCTCCGTCGATCCCTACGAGCATTTCAACCGCAAGGTCTACGCATTCAACAATGCCGTCGACAAGGCCGTGATACGCCCGGTCGCCGTCGGCTACCGCAAGGTCACCAACCCGCCGGTACGGCGCTCGATCAACGACTTTTTCACCAACATCCGCCTGCCAATCTCGGTGGCCAATGACCTGCTGCAATGGCGTCCCGAACGCGCGCTTTCCGACAGCGCGCGCTTCGTGGTCAACCTGACCCTGGGACTGGGTGGCTTTTTCGACCCTGCCAGCCGCATGGGCCTGCCGCAGGGTTCCACCGATTTCGGCGTGACGCTGGCCCGCTGGGGGGTGCCGCAAGGCCCCTACCTGATGCTGCCCTTTCTCGGCCCGAGCACGGGTCGCGACGTGTGGAGCATCCCGGTCGACAGCTACTACCTGAACCCCATGTCGATCTATACCCGCAACCAGAGCCGCTTCACGCATGGCCAGGAATACATCCCGACCGCCCTGTACTACGTGTCCCTGCGCTCGCGGGCCATGGATGCGGAAGGCTTCCTCAATTCCTCCTTCGATCCGTATGTGGCGCTTCGCAGCGCCTACCTCCAGGCCCGCGTCTACAAAATCTACAACGGCAACCCACCGGCCTCGGTGATCAACCGCATGGAAGGCCTGGACGAGCCGGGCTTCAACCCCGAGGAACTGCTGAAACAGCAGCGGGAATGGGAACACAAGCAGCACCCCCAGACGCAAACGACGGGTCACTCAGCTGCTGCCTCAACCCCGGCATCGGCATCCAGCTCGGGGCCGTCCTGAGCGGATACCGGTTTGGGTGCAATCACAGCTCCCGTTGCCAGTAGCCCACATCCAGCCAGCTGTCGAACTTGCGCCCCACCTGCGCGAAATGCGCCACCTTGCGCATGCCCATGGCCTCGTGCAAGGCGACGCTGGCCTCGTTGGGTAGTGCGATACCGGCTATCACGCTGTGCATGCCTGCCGCGCGCAGGCGTTCGAACAGGGCCGCGTAAAGCCGCCGGGCATGGCCACGCCGCCGTGCCGACGGTGCAACATAAACCGAACATTCCACGCTGTAGCGATAGGCCGGGCGGACGCGCCAGGGCACCGCATAGGCATAGGCTTCCACACTGCCGTCGGACTCCATCACCAGCCAGGGATGTGTCGGGCCGTGCGTGCGCATGCGCTGGACCATCTCCTCGGGTTTGACTGCGGTTTCCTCGAAGGAAACGCAACTTTCCAGCACGAAGGGATTGTAGATATCGCAGATTGCCTGTGCGTCATCCGCCCGCGCCTCGCGCAACCTGGCGGTGAACGATGACGATTCGGGCATGCTCGCAGCTCAGCCGAGCAACGCTTCGACGTCGCTCACCTCGGCCAAGCGCTTCAGGCTTCCGGGCATCCCCCGGACCTGGAGCCGCACGCCCTGCCGACCGGATCGCGAGAGCAGGGACAGAACACAAGCCAGCCCTGCACTATCAGCCTCTCTTACGCCCGACAGGTCGAGCATGCGTACATCCCCACCGGCAAGCAACGGGTCCGCCACGGCCAGCACCCGAGCCGCCGTGTGGAAATTGAGCGCACCGGACACCTCGAGCGTATCGGGTACACCACGCTTCACCTGAAACCCTGCCTCATGCATGGCCAAATCAGCTTCCCGAGGCCTTCTTCATGGTTTCCAGCGTCTGTGCCCCGTTGTCCTGCAACCGCTTGATCAGGGCGTCCAGGCCGATTCTCTGGATTTCGGCGGCCACCTGGGCGCGGTAGTTGGTGATGTAGGAAATGCCCTCGATGATCACGTCGTAGACTTTCCACTTTCCGCTGTCGGTCCGGCGGAAGGCGTAGTCGACGGATACCGTCTTGCCGTCATCGAGCATGACCTGGGTGCGCACGATGGTGCGGAACGGATTGAGCTGGCCCCGGAAAGGCAGCACCGTCACGCTGCCCTTGGTGTAATTGAGCAGGCCTTCGGCATAGCGGTGGGTGATCGAGTCATAGAATGCCGTCGTGAACCGTTGCCGCTGCTCGGGGGTGGCCTGCCTGGCATAACGGCCAAGCACCAGTATGGACGCATAGTCCATGTCGAAGTGCGGCAGGAAGATGCCGTTGATGATGCCGATCAGCTTCTTCTTGTCCTTCTTCAATTCGGTCCGGTGACCGGCAACCGCATGATCCAGGTCCTGCACGATGGCCTGGATTACCTGCTCGGGTTTGGCATCCTGGGCGGCCTGTGCCGGCGCGGATGCCGATGTCGATGCAGACGGGGGCTGCTGGGGTGCAGCCAGGGCAATCGCTGGCGAAAGCAGGGCGCAGGCCAGGGCCAGTGCCGGGTAACGGGATTTCATGGGATACATCTCCGTGCAGGGTGGAAGCGGCAAGCGTGTGGACTCATTTGCCCTTCTTGCTGTTGGGCGAGCCGTTGACCAGGAACTTGCCGATCAGGTCCTCGAGCTGGATCGCCGACTGGGTCAGGATGATCTGGCTGCCGTTCTTCAGGTTCTCGGGCGAACCGCCCGGCTGGATGCCAATGTACTGGTCGCCCAATAAACCGCTGGTTAACACCGAGGCGGAGGAATCGGCCGGAATCTGGTCGAAGCGCTTGTTGATGTCCATGGTTACCCTGGCATTCAGGCTTTTCGGGTCGAGCTGGATGGAGCTCACCGAACCGATCCGCACGCCGGCCATCTTCACCGGTGCACGGTCCTTGAGCTGCCCGACATTGGTGAAACTGGCCGTGACCGAATAGGTGGCGCCCCCATCCATGTTGACCAGGGTGGTGGTCTGGGTCGCCAGGTAGGCCAGCGCGGCAAAGCCCAGCACAATGAACAGGCCAGTGCCGACGGCATAGGAACGTCTCTGGGTCACGGCATCATCCTCAATGGAATCGGTCGGTTATGAAGGGTCACGGTATGTGATACGGCACATTGCAAGGGTCACATCATGAAGGCCGTCAACACGAAGTCGAGCGCCAGGATGGCAATGGAGGAGGCCACCACCGTGCGGGTGGTGGCATAGGCCACGCCCTCGCTGGTCGGCGGGGTGGTGTAGCCCTGGTGCACCGAAATCAGCGAAACCACGGCGCCGAAGGCCAGGCTCTTCCAGACCACGCCGTCGATGACGTCCTTCCACACATGCACGTTCGACGTCATGTTGGACCAGAAGGTGCCGTTGTCGATGCCCAGCCATGTCACCCCCACCAGATGACCACCGAGAATGGCCATGGCGGAAAAAACGCAGCACAGCAATGGCATGGCTACCACACCAGCCAGGAAGCGTGGCGTCGCCACGTAGGCCACCGGGTCGACCGCCATCATCTCCATCGCCGAAAGCTGGTCGGTGGCCCGCATCAGGCCGATTTCGGCGGTGATCGAGGTACCGGCGCGACCGGCAAACAGCAACGCCGTCACTACCGGGCCTAGTTCGCGATAGACCGCCAGCGCCACCACGGTGCCGGTCGATGCCGTGCCGCCGAAGATCGCCAACACGTGATAGAGCTGCAACGCGAGCACCATGCCCACGAACAGGCCACTGGTCATGATGATGATCAGGCTCATCGCGCCCACGAACCAGATCTGGCGCACCGTCTCGCGGAAGTAGCGCAGGCTGCGCGGCACCGCGGCCAGCAGGGTGGGCAGGAACAACCCTGCCTCGCCGATCTGGGCCAGTCCGTCGACCAGGATGTTGCGGGGCTTCACGCGCGCGTTCATGCAGGCTCCTTGAGTCCCAGGTCGACGGCATAGTCGTCCGCCGGATAGTGGAACGGCACCGGACCGTCGGCCTCGCCGCCGAAAAACTGACGGGTCCAAGGCGAGCCGTCCTGCGCGATGTGTTGCGGATCCCCCGATGCCACGACCTTGCCATTGGCAATCAGGATCACGCGATCGGCGACCCTCTGGATCGCAGCCAGCTCGTGCGCCACCAGCACGCTGGTGATGCCCAGCGTCTGGTTCAGGGTGGAAATCAGCTTCAGCACCTGGTTCAGCGCGATCGGATCCAGGCCGACGAACGGCTCGTCATACAGGATCAGCATCGGATCGAAGACGATGGCACGCGCCAGCGCCACCCGTCGCGCCATGCCGCCGGAAAGCTCGCTGGGCATCAGCCGTGCCGCGCCGCGCAGGCCGACGGCCTGCAACTTGGTCAACACGATGTTGCGGATCAGCTCCTCCGGCAGCCGGGTGTGCTGGCGCAACGGAAAGGCCACGTTCTCGTAGACATCAAAATCGGTCAGCAGGGCCGAATTCTGGAACAGGTAGCCGATGCGTTCGCGCAACGTGAACAGGCCCTCGCGGGAAAGCCTGGCCACGTCCCGGCCGTCGACGAGCACTTCGCCGGCATCGGCCTGCATCTGCCCGGTGATGTGCTTGAGCAGGGTGGTCTTGCCGGTACCGCTGGGGCCCATGATCGCCGTCACCTTGCCGCGCGGGATCTCAAGGTCAAGTCCGTCGAACACGACCCTGTCGCCCAATCGGGTGGTCAGGCCGCGTACGCGGACCAGGGCGTCATCGGCAGGCATGGGATCGGTCCGGGAAAGGGTTTCGCTCATGGGAGAGCAACGATAGCCCACTAGAGGCGGGTCGGCCAGCATGGCAACATGCACCGCGGCGCAGGGCACCATCCGGTGCATGAAAAGACACGGAAATCCCCCCTCACGCCAACGGGCCGGGAGCTTTACCGAGCAATTCGGCGATCAGCGCCTCATGCCTGACTCGCTGCAGCGGCGTGCGCGACCGGACCGCGTGCACGATCGATAGCATGGCATCGAGCGCATCGCCGAAACGGTCGTTGACGACGATGAAGTCGAATTCATGCGCGTGCGCGATATCGACGCGCGAATCGGCCAGTCGACGCTCGATGGTCGCCTCGCTGTCGGTGGCTCGTGCGCGCAGGCGACGCTCCAGCTCGGCGCGGGAAGGCGGCAGGATGAAGATGCTCTGGCAATCGGGCACCTTCTCGCGTACCTGTCGCGCCCCCTGCCAGTCGATTTCCAGCAACACGTCCTGCCCCTGTTCCAGCAGCGGCGCCACCGCCGTCAGCGAAGTGCCTTTCATGTCGCCATGCACAGTCGCGTATTCGAAGAACTGGCCCTCGTCGATCATCCGGCGAAAGGTTTCGTGCGAGACGAAGTGGTAATGATGCCCTTCGCTTTCGCCGGGCCGCGGCGCACGCGTGGTGTGCGATATCGACAGCACGATCCCCGGTTCGCGCTCCAGCAGCGCATTGACCAGGGTGGACTTGCCGGCGCCGGAGGGTGCGGCCACCACGAACAGCGTGCCTGGCGTTTTCATTCGATGTTCTGCACCTGTTCGCGCATCTGCTCGATGAGCACCTTCAGTTCGACCGCGGCGTTGGTGCTGCGCACATACACCGCCTTGGACCCCAGGGTATTGGCTTCCCGGTTGAACTCCTGCATCAGGAAATCCAGGCGCCGGCCGACCGGTTCGTCCAGGCCGAGCACGCGGCGCGCTTCTGCGATGTGGGTGTCGAGGCGATCCAGCTCCTCGTCGACATCGGCCCGGGTGACCTGCAATACCAGTTCCTGCTCCAGCCGGCCCGGGTCGGCCGGCTGCGCCAGATCGGACAGGCGCGCCTGCAGGCGCGCGCGCAGCCCGGCGCGGATGTCGGGCATGATCTGGCGCAGCTGCGCCACGATCGCGGCCATGCCGCCCAGGCGTTCGCCCATCAGCCCGGCCAACTGGCCACCCTCGCGTTCGCGGGCAGCAGTCAGGGCATCCAGCGCCTGCTGCAGGGCGCTTCGCAAGGCCTGGAGCATTGCATCCCGATCGACTTCGGGCTGACGCAGCACACCGGGGAACTGCAGCAACTCGGTGGTCTGTACGCCCAGGCCCGGGAACTGCGCCGCCAGTTGCCGGTGCAGATCGGCCAATCGGTGCAACAGGTCGGGATTGACTTCCCATGCATCGGCACGTTCATCGCCACGCAATCGCACCGTGACATCCACCTTGCCGCGTGACAATCGGGCGGCAACGAGCTCGCGAACCTGCGGCTCGAACACGCGCAGCTCCTCGGGCAGCCGTGGACTGAGTTCCAGGTAGCGGTGGTTGACCGTGCGCACCTCGCACACCAGCATGCCGACCGGTCCATGGACCTCGGCCGACGCATAGGCGGTCATGCTGCGGATCATCGATCGTCATCCGGTGGGTGAAGGTCGCCATGGTAAACGCATCACGCCCCGACTGCCCAATGCCGGTGCGGGTATCATGCTCATCCCTTGCCCCCATCCGCAAACCGGACATCCCATGAATGAGTACTCCCGCCCCAGCGGACGCCGCGCCGACGAACTGCGCCCGGTCATCCTCGAACGCCACTTCACCCGCCATGCCGAAGGCTCGGTGCTGGTGCACTTCGGCGATACCCGCGTGCTTTGCACGGCCAGTATCGAGGACCGGGTGCCGGCATGGATGCGCGGCAAGGGCGAGGGCTGGGTGACTGCCGAGTACGGCATGCTGCCCCGCGCCACCGGCAGCCGTTCGCCACGCGAAGCCGCGCGCGGCAGGCAGAGCGGCCGCACCCAGGAGATCCAGCGACTGATCGGTCGCAGCCTGCGCGCCTGCGTCAACCGCCAGGCCCTGGGCGAGCGCGTCATCACGCTGGACTGCGACGTGCTGCAGGCTGACGGCGGCACGCGGACCGCGGCCATTACCGGTGCCTACGTGGCCCTGGTCGACGCCGTGAACGTGCTGATGAAGCGCGAGAACCTCAGGCGCAACCCCGTGGTCGGGGCCGTCGCGGCCGTATCGGTCGGCATCCACGGGGGGCGGCCGGTGCTGGACCTGGACTACGCGGAGGATTCGAACTGCGACACCGACATGAACGTGGTGATGAACGACGGCGGGGGTTTCATCGAAGTCCAGGGCACGGCCGAAGGCCATGCTTTCCGTCGCGATGAAATGGACGCCCTGCTCGACCTGGCCACCAAGGGTATCGGTGAACTCATTGCCGCGCAGCGCGCTGCACTGGCCGAATGAAGGAGGTGCGGCAATGAACCGGCGCATGGTGCTGGCCAGCGGCAATGCCGGAAAGCTGCAGGAGCTGCGTCAGTTGCTTGCCGACCTGGACTTCGAACTGGTCGCGCAGGGCGAACTGGACGTAGCCGATGCCGATGAAACGGGCACCACTTTTGTCGAAAACGCCCTGTTGAAAGCACGCCATGCGGCGCGTCTGACCGGACTGCCGGCACTGGCCGACGACTCCGGACTGTGCGTGCATGCGCTGGATGGCGCGCCGGGCCTGCACTCGGCACGTTATGCCGGCAGGCACGGGGACCATGCCGCCAACAACGCAAAACTTCTGCATGCGCTGAAAGACTGTCCCGAACACCACCGCAGCGCCTTTTTCCTGTGCGTGCTGGTCCTGCTGCGCCATGCCGACGACCCGGCGCCGCTGATCGCCGAAGGCCGCTGGCACGGGCGCATTCTCCACGCCCCCCGCGGCAAGGGCGGCTTCGGCTATGACCCGCTGTTCGCTCCCGATGGCCACACCGTGAGCGCCGCCGAACTGGATGCATCGCTGAAGAACCGCCTCAGTCATCGCGGCCGCGCCCTGGCCCGACTGCGCGAGGCTTTCACGCAGCTTCGGGCCACGCCCGGCGGCACGTCCTGATCACGCAGACAGCCATTACGCCACGATGCCCATCGTCCCTCCCCTGACTCTGTACGTGCATATGCCCTGGTGCGTGCGCAAATGCCCCTACTGCGATTTCAACTCGCACGGCCTGCACGATGCCGTGCCGGACTATGCCGGCTACGTCGATGCGCTGATTGCCGATCTCGATGGCGACCTGGCCGATTCCGGACTGGCCATGGACGCGCGCCCGATCGTCGGCGTGTTCTTCGGGGGTGGCACCCCCAGCCTGTTCCCGCCGACGCAGGTTGCCCGGCTGCTGGATGCGGCCCGCGCACGCCTGCCTTTCGCGCCCGATGCCGAGATTACCCTGGAAACCAATCCCGGAACGATCGAGCACGGCCGCTTCGAGGACTACCGTGGCGCAGGAGTGAACCGTCTGTCACTGGGCGTGCAGAGTTTCGACGACAAGGCGCTGCACCGCCTCGGTCGCATCCATTCGGCCAACGACGCGTCGCACGCCTTTGCCCTGGCCCGCAAGGCCGGATTCGACAACATCAACCTGGACCTGATGTATGCGCTCCCCGACCAGGATCTCGATGGCGCACTGCGGGATATGGACCTGGCCATCGACCTGCAGCCCGAACATGTCTCGCACTACCAGTTGACCCTGGAACCGAACACCGCTTTTGCGGCGCATCCTCCCCCATTGCCGGACGAGGATGCCGCCTGGGACATGCAGGAAGCCTGCCAGCAACGCCTGGCCAGCGCCGGGTACGCGCAATACGAGGTATCCGCCTATGCCCGCGCGGATCGCCGCTGCGTGCACAACCTCAATTACTGGTGCTACGGCGACTACCTGGGCATCGGTGCCGGGGCGCACGGCAAGATCAGCCGCGGAAACACCATCCACAGGCGCTGGAAACAGCGTCATCCCAGGCGTTACCTGGAAGCCGGAGATCACGCCTCGCGGCTTGCGGGTGACCAGGCGGTGGGAAAGACGGATCGGGTGTTCGAGTACATGCTCAATGCCCTGCGCCTGATCGACGGGACCCCGATCGAGGCCTTTCCTGCGCGCACCGGATGCACCTTCGAGGACATCCGGGCTGCATGGCAGACGGGTGTCGATCGCGGCTGGCTCGAGGCCTCATCACACCACCTGCGCGCCACGCCACTCGGACAGCGATTCCTTAATGACGCCATTGCATTGTTCATGGACGCAAGGATCAGCCATGATGACGTACAATCCTCGAAACGCTAGGGATGGGGGCGGTATGGGTAGTCCCGGAAATCATTCATCGGGTGCGAAAAAGGCAGCGCCTTTGCCGCCGCGCGCAAGACAGCTCCTGCAGCGTGTGCGCGATGTCTGTGAAGCCACGCTGCAACCACTGATCAAGCAGACCCTGGACGACTTCGACCAGCAGATGTTCCAGCTGGCCGACCAGGCCAGCAACAACACCGAACAGGAAGTGTGCCTGGCTTCGCAGCGCGAAGTGCGCCGCGGCCGCGCCGACATGTCGCCGCGTATCCTCAGCATGCTCGGCGAAGGGTTCCTGAATTACCACCTCGGACCGCAAGCGGAGTCGCCGGACGAACCCGACGACAAGCGCCTGCGCCTGCTCGAGCAGGACGAACAGGAAGAAAACACCATCCTGCACGGCACCGAGGCCCGGGTCGAACTGCGCTCGGGTATTCCGCTGCTCGAGCTGGGGTACCGGTTCGCTGCCCTCGCTGGCATACCGGTGGTGGAATCGGATGCCCTGCCCATGGGGCCGCACGCGATCTGCACGGCGTGGCGCGACGCCAGCGACGAACTTGACCTGCCGGCCGTCCATCAGCGTCATCTTCACCAGTTGTTCGGTCGCCGCCTGTTGCGGGATGCACCGCGCATGTTCGAAGCGGCGAACACCCTGATGGCCGCCCAGGGCCTGCTGCCGGAATTGCGCACATTGATGGTCAAACGCACGCGCATGGAGGAGACCGGCGCGGACGAGGCAGAGGCAGCGCCGAAGAAAACCGGTCCGGCCAGACAGAGCGAACCGGCCGGTGAACCATCCCCGCGCATGGCATCGCGTCCGTCCGACGAACAGACCACGGCCGCATTCAGTGTGCTGCGCGGCCTGCTGGCACGCCGCCGCCATGCCCTGGGCCTCGACCAGGAAGCCACGGCGCCGACCGGCCCGACCAGCAGTCCGGAACAATTGCAGACGGTACTGGCCCGATTGCAGGGCAATCCCGACACCACGGTGCTGGAAGACGGTGTGCGCCATGTCCGTGGCATGAAACACCTGCGTCAGGACATGCAGGCCCAGTTGCGCAGCCTGTCCCCGGATGGCAAGCCACTGGCTCTGGAGCCCGAACAGGCCGATACCGTCGACCTGATGTCGATGCTGTTCGACCACCTGGGTCGCGACATGCCGGTCGACGGCCATACCGCGAACCTGATGTCGCGCCTGCAGGTACCCATGCTGCGTGTGGCACTGGCGCAACCGGAGTTCTTCTCCGAACGGGAACATCCGGCCCGGCAACTGCTCGGCTCGGTGCTCGACACCGCGATGCAATGGCTTGATGGTGCCGGCGAGGAAGCCGATCCGGTACTTGCCCGCAAACTGCAGAACGTGGTCAACCGCACCGCCGAGGAGTTCAATGGCGATGTCGGCCTGCTCAAGGAACTGCACGAAGACCTGGACAGCCAGCTTGCCGTGCTGCGACGGCGCGCCGAGATCAGCGAACGTCGGCACCTGGAAGCCGCCCAGGGCCGCGAGCGGCTACAGCTGGCACGCAACCGCGCCAGCGAGCTGATTGCCGAGCGCCTGAGTGCCAGTGATGCCGGCGGCCTGCTGCGGACCATGATGGAACAAGCCTGGACCGACGTCCTGGCGCTGTCGATGCTGCGCTGGGGCGAGCGCAGCAAGGCCTTCCGCCACCGCCTGGAAGTCACCGACCGCATGCTTCGGCGTCAGGTCGACAGCGACGATCCCGAACTGCGCACGGAAATCACCGAAGGTCTGGGACAGGTCGGCATTCATGGCGACGAGGCCGAACAGATCGCCCGGCATGTGGTCACGCCCAGGGACGAAACCACCAGGGAGGATCTCGGCGACCACGAGCTGACGCGCACCGAACTGGCCATGCGCCTGAAACAGCGCCAGCGGCTGGGCAGCGCGGAAGACGAAGAAGGCGGGAAAAAGAAGGCGGCGGAAGAACCCGCCGGGGACCAGGATCCGGCAGTGCAGGAAGCCATCGAGCGCTTGCGCCAGCTGCGTTACGGCACCTGGCTCGAATTCATCCGCCCCGACAAGCGCGTGGTGCGCCGCAAGCTGGCGTGGTTCTCGCCCGTTACCGGACATTGTCTGGTGGTCAGCCAGCGCGGCGTGCGCGAGGACGTGAGCACGATCCGCGATCTCGCGCAGCGGATGGCTTCGGGTACGGTGCGCCTGCCCGAGGAACAGGGCGAGTCCCTGCTTGATCGCGCCTGGAATGCCATCGTCAAGGGACTCGGCAAGTTTGCCCGCAACATCGAGGAGCAGAGCGCATGAGCGGCAGCGAGCATCGCCGGGCACCACGACGCCAGGTGGACATGATCATCCCCGTCGACAACGCGATCAGCGAACAGCGGATCGGGCATGTCGGCAACCTGTCCAGCACCGGCATGCTGCTGATCAGCGACCAGCCGCTGGTCGCCGACGCAATCTACCAGCTGCGCGTGAGCCTGCCCTCGCGGAGCGGACAGGGGCAGACCATCGAATTCGGTGTGCACGAACAGTGGAGCGAAGCGGCCAACATCCCCGGCCAGCACTGGACCGGCTTTCGCATCATCGCCATCAGCGAGGCAGACGGCCACAAGCTGCGTTCCTGGGTCGAGACAGCTCCCGATTCGGCGCACTGAAATCAGCCGTGTGCAAGGGACGGCTTGGCCCTGACGGGGGTTTCGCGGCACCATGGTGTCCCCCACGCCGGACCCGAGCATGCTCGAGCAAGACCTCGCCCAAGCCTACCCCCTGCACCTGGCCTCCCTGCGGCAGCATTGCGATGCCGCGCTCGAAACGGTCGGCCGCGACCATCTGGCGGTTGCCGCCGGCCACCCGATCACCCGCTATCGCGACGACCTGCACTACCCATTCGTGGCACACCCGAGCTTCAGGCAGTGGCTTCCCCTGCCGGATGCTCCCGGCAGCTGGATCGTATACACCCCCGGACACAAGCCCCTGCTGATCTTCCTGCAGCCCAGGGACTACTGGCACGTGGTGCCTGACGAACCGGACGGGTACTGGGTCGAACATTTCGACATCCGCATCATTCGCGAAGCCGACCAGGCGCGTGCCCTGCTGCCGAAGGATCCGTCCCGTTGCGCGATCCTCGGCCAGGCACGCGATGCCATTGGTGATTTCATTCCCGACCCGCCGCAGGCGCTGATCGACCATCTCGATTATCAGCGTGCCTTCAAGACTGATTACGAACGCTTGCGCATGCGCGAAGCCAGCCTTCTCGGAGCTCGTGGACACCGCGCCGCCGAGGCCGCCTTCCGCGCCGGCGAAAGCGAATTCGGCATCCACATGGCCTTCCAGCATGCCGCCGGCCAGACCGAATCCGAACTGCCCTACGGCAGCATCATCGGTCTGAACGAACACGGGGCGGTGCTGCACTACATGCATTTCGACCGCACCCCGCCACGACAGGGCCACTCGCTGCTGATCGATGCCGGCGCGCAAAGTGCCGGCTATGCCAGCGACATCACCCGCACCTACGCAGCACCGGATGCCGGTGATTTCCAGGCCCTGATCGACAGCATGGAACAACTCCAGCAGACCCTGTGCGGCAAGGTTCGTGCCGGCCAGGACTACCGTGCGCTGCACCTTGAGGCGCACAGGCTGCTGGCGGGCGTGTTGCACGCACACGGCCTGGTCGACATGAGTCCGCAAGCCATGGTCGATCGCCGGGTTACCTCGGCATTCTTCCCCCATGGCCTGGGTCACCTGATCGGGCTGCAGGTGCATGATGTCGGGGGATTCCTGCGCGATCCGCAGGGGGGAACACAAGCTGCGCCCGGGGACCACCCGTTCCTGCGCCTGACGCGCACCCTGGAAGCGGGCATGGTGGTCACCATCGAGCCGGGCCTGTATTTCATCGACATGCTGCTGGACGAACTGCGCCAGCGTCCCGAGGCCCGCCATGTCGCCTGGGAACGCATCGAGGCCCTGCGGGGGTTCGGCGGCATCCGCATCGAGGACGATGTGGCCTGCACCGACGGCGACCCGGAGAACATGACGCGCGATGCATTCGCCGCGCTGGCCTGAAGCAGGCCGACACCCGCGCCACGTGCGGTCACCTTGTCCGGAGTCAGGCGGACATGCGTAGTGCTTCGATGTCCTGCGGCGCCTTGGGCACCCCGTCGGTAAGCACCTGCGGACCATTGCGGCCAACCAGTACGTCGTCCTCGATGCGGATGCCGGTGCCGGCCCAGCGTGCAGCGTCAGCCCCGGCCTGGAGCGGGATGTACAGCCCCGGTTCGACGGTCACCACCATGCCCGGCTCGAGCAGGCGCGGTTCACCATCGATGCGGTAGTCACCGACATCGTGCACGTCCATGCCCAGCCAATGGCCGGTCTTGTGCGGGAAATAGCGGCGGTAACTGCCCTCGCGCAAGGCTCTGGCCTTGCTCTCGCGCAGTAGCTTGAGTGCGCGCAAGCCGTCGATGATCACGTCCACGGCTGCTTCATGGGCGGCACTGAAGGCCTTGCCGGGGCACACCTGCTCGATGGCGGCCTCCTGCGCCGCCAGCACGATATCGTAGAGGCGACGCTGGTCGCGCGTGAAACGCCCGCTGACGGGAAAGCTGCGGGTGATGTCGGTGGCATAACAATCCACCTCGGCGCCGGCATCGACCAGCAACAGCATGCCTTCCTCCAGGCAATCCCGGTTGGCGGTGTAGTGCAGCGTGCAGGCATTGGCGCCACCGGCCACACTGGGCATGTAGGCGGGTACCGCACCATGGACGCGCATCACGCGCTGCATTTCGGCCTCGATCTCGAATTCGCCGACACCGGCCCGCGCCATGGTCATCGCCGAGCAGTGGGCCTGCACCGAAATCCGGGCCGCACGACGCATGAGGCGGACCTCGGCCGGCGACTTGTACAGGCGCATGTCGTGCAGCAGGTAGCCCAGTGCCACGAATTCCTTGGGCACCACGCCACCGCCACGCAATGCGCGAAGCCTGCGCATCCAGCCCAGCAGGCGCGCGTCGAATTCCTGTTCCTGGCCGAAATGGCAATACACGCGGGCACGACCCTCGAGCATGCCGGGCAGGATGTCGTCGATGTCCTCGATGGGAAAGGCATCATCGACTCCGCAGGTCTCGACCGCACCCTCGGTGCCCAGCCGCGGGCCGTCCAGGCGCTCGCCGTCAGGGTCGCGCTCGCGGCAGAACAGGATCGATTCGGCCGGCTCGCGCCCGGGCAGCAGCGCCAGGACGGCATCGGGTTCGGGAAACCCCGTCAGGTAATGGAAATCGGAGTCCTGGCGGTACGGCCAGGCTGCGTCCGCACTGCGCATGCGCTGCGGTGCGGCGGCGACCAGCAGGGCGGCATCCTCGCCGGCCATGCGCATCAACTGGCGACGACGGCGCGCGAGTTCGTTCATGTCGCGTGCGGCAACGGTTTGCTTGCGGTTGCGCCGGCGCGGCTCACTGCGGACATCCATGTCAATGCACGCTGCCGCGCGCTGCGTCCCTGCCCCCCGCTTCGGGACGGCTGCGGCCATGCACTTCCGCGTGCAACAGCAGCACGCCCACGCGCACGTATTCGCTCACTTCCATCAGCGACTGCTCGTCCTCCTCGCCATCGCCGCAAGCAAGCTCGGAGGCGGCAATGGTGCCCAGGTCGCGCAGGATCTCCTCACCATCGTCCGACCACTCCCGGTCGCGGCCGCCGACTGCCAGACCGAATCCGCCCAGAAACCCGCGGCACCAGGCGACAAGCGCATCGCTGCGCTCGGGTACCGGCAGCGCGGCATCGGGCAGCATGGGCTGGAAACCCAACTCGACATCATCAAGCGCCACTCGACATTCCCCGTACAGGGCCTGCACCTGCGAAGCCAGTTGCCGGCGCGATGCCTCCCCGCCTGTATCCAGACCAAGCAGTTCCAGCATTCCGTCCGTGCCCGTCCCGCTTCCACCGCACACCAGGCCCGTGACCGATCCATGAAGCTCGCTGGCGCCGACACCTGCCTTGGCACGCGCCAGCGTGGCTTCGAGTTCGTCATGCCGGATATGTCTCATGGCCGGCATTCTGGCACCCATCCGGGCAATTGCCTACACTGGTGCAAGGGGAACGACCAACCGAAGGACGTGCGGATGCACCCGATTCCATCCATGGCCCAGGTGGCATGATGTCCGCGTGCCTGCTTGCGCATGTCCGCCAGCGAAAGCGGAGCGCGGCCAAGCCGCCGACGTCCGTGCCGACACGGCTCACGTCCCGACTGCTCGCACCCATGGCGACTGTGCTTGGCTGCCTGCTCTCGGCAGCCTCCCCCGCCCATGTGCGCAACTACTATTTCGAACACATCGGCCCGGCCCAGGGCCTGGCGCAAAACACCGTGGGCGCACTCCTGCAGGGCGACCAGGGCTTCATGTGGATCGGCACCCAAGGCGGGCTGCATCGCTTCGACGGCTACCACCTGCAACGTTTCCACCACGACGCCGACCGCAGCGACAGCCTGCCGGACAATGTCATCAGCGCCCTGGCCAGTGACGGCCAGGGCCACCTGTGGGTGGCGAGCAAGGTCGGGGGCCTGGTCCTCTACGACCCGCAACGGGACCGGGTGCTGCCAACACACGGCCTATCGCGCGCGCACTTTGACGGGATCACGGCCCTTTCGGGTGGCCGCGGCAAGCGGCTGTTGATTGCCGATCACACCGCCATCCATGCACTCGGACCCGGCAAACGCCCGCTGCGGACATTGTGGCGCAGCGATTCGGCTGCGCCGCAAGCGGGCACCTTGCTGGCCCAATGCGGCAACCGGGACATGTTCTACGGGCTGCATGGACAGCAGCTGGTCGTGATCGGCAGGGATGCCGCGCACACGCACGCGGTGCACATCGACCGATCCGATACCCGCAGCCTGCTGTGCCGCAGCAACGGCAGCCTGCTGCTGGGTACGGCCAGTGGCATCTACCACCTCGACCCTGGCAGCGGGGTGACTTCGAAGATCTGGCCCGACAAGGCGGAAACGATGAAAGCCGGCGCCATCGATGCGCTGGTCGAGGATCATGACAGGCGCATCTGGGCCGCGGTCGAGTCGGTTGGCCTGCTGGGACTGGATCCCGATGAACAGCATCCGAAGCTGCTGCAGCCGCAATCGGGCATGCCAGGCTCCTTGCCGGACATCACGATTCGCAAGCTGTACGTGGACCGTTCCGGACTGGTCTGGACCGGCGGCGTGACCCGGGGGGCATCCTATTTCAATCCAGACGGGGCGCCTTTCCGGTTCATTTCCGACACCCAGGCCGGCAATAACCGTTTCGCCAGCAACAACGTGCGCGCGCTGTACGAGGATGACTCGGGGCGCATCTGGCTCGGACTGGGTGGGTCCGGGCTGCATCGCTACGATCCGACCACGGACAACTTCGACAGTCTCACACCGTTGTTGCGCAAGGCACTATCCGTGCAGCCAGCGACACCCATCAGCGTCTTTGCGCTGGCTCGCGACGGTCACCGGTTCTGGCTGGCCACCGACCGCGGTCCGCTGACCCTGGATCCATCGCGCAAGATCGCCCGCTACACCGACTCTGCACTGGCATCCAGGCCGGTGCGCAGCCTGCTTCGTACACGCGACGGCAAGCTCTGGCTGGGCATGTACGACGGGGGTGGAGTCTACGTTTACGGCAACGGCAAGCGCATCGCACACCTTCAGCATGTGCCCGGCAAGCTGCAAAGCCTGGCGGCCGGCATCGTGGTGGCCCTCGCACAGGACCCGCAGGGCCGGGTGTGGATCGGAACCAGTTCCGGCCTCAGCGTGTACGACCCGGCCAGCGGCTCCATGCGCACCTTCCATGAACAGGCGGGAAACAACGACAGCCTCAGCAGCCATGTGGTGATGAGCCTGCTCGTCGACCATGCCGGCCAGTTGTGGGTAGGCACCCAGTCCGGACTGGACCGGCTGATTTCACTCGATGCCAGCGGCGCACACTTCAACCGGATCACCAGTCGCAACGGGCTTCCCGACGACACCATCTACTGCATGCGCGAAGATGCCGCACACAATCTGTGGCTCAGTACCAATCGGGGCGTGGTACGCCTGAACCCCGTCAGTGGCAAGATCATGGCGTTCACGGTGCAGGACGGCCTGCAGGGCATGGAGTACAACTCCAATGCCTGCCTGCGGACACGGCGCGGAAACCTGATCTTCGGCGGCGTGAACGGATTTGACGAAGTCGACCCGGCGCGGATCCGTCCCAGCAGTTTCATGCCACAGGTCGCGTTTACCGGCATTCACGTGAGTGCGGATGAAATTCCCGTGCTGGCCGAAAATGGCCGCATCGCCATGCGGGAGTCCTCGCGCTCGATCCGTTTCGACTATGCAGCCATGGACTTCACCTCGCCCCGTCAGAATCGCTTCCGGCATCGCCTGACCGGTTTCGACCGGCACTGGATCGACGATGGAAACCGGCACAGCGCCACCTATACCAACCTGCCCGCGGGGCACTACCAGTTCGAGGTCCAGGGCAGCAACCACAGCGGCCTTTTCAGCACGCACGTATTGCACCTGGATGTGACGGTCATTCCACCCTGGTGGGCGACACGGATGATGTACATGGTTTATGCCTTGCTTGCGATCTTGCTGCTGCTCGCCCTGTACGCGGCATGGCGTGCGCGACGCATCCATGAACGCAAGCACCAGGAACAACTGCGCGAACGCGAGGGTCGCCTGAGCATGGCCTTGTGGGGTTCGGGCGATGCCTTCTGGGATCTGCACCTGCACGAAAATCGGCTCTACCGGATGGGCGCGGACCAGTTGCTAGGTGAGGGAAGCGCCTCCGACATCGATTTTGACGACTGGTGCAATTATGTGATCCATCCGGACGACCTTGAACTTGTGCGTCAGGCCCTGTCACGCTGCCTGGAGGGCGATGCCGACCACTTCGAGGCCGCATACCGGCTCAAGAACGCGAAGGGCGAATGGATCTGGGTGCTCGGGCGCGGCAAGATCGTCGGCCGCGACGCGCACGGCAAGCCGTCACGCATCTCGGGCACCGCACGCGACATCACCCGGGTCAGGTCCGAGGACCGCGAAAGGCGCATCGCCACGGAAGTCATCCGCAGCATGAGCGAAGCGGTCGCGGTATGCGATCTGGATTTCCGTTTCAGTTCGGTGAATGCGGCGTTCACCAGCATCACCGGCTACAGCAACGACGAAGTTCGCGGGCGCGACACCTCCCTGCTCAACTGCATCCAGCAGCCGGACAGCATCTATGCGCACCTGAGAAGGGAATTGCAGGGCCAGGGCCACTGGCGCGGCGAACTCTGGCAGCGACGCAAGAACGGCAGCGATTTCCTGTGCTGGGTGGAGTTGCGCGAGGTCTGCAATGCCCACGGCCAGCGCACCCATTACGTCGCGGTCATGACCGACATCACCGACCGCAAGCGCGCCGAACAGGAACTGCGATACCTGGCCAACTACGACATGCTCACGGGCCTGCCCAATCGCACCCTGCTCGGGGAACGTCTCGCCGATGCCATCCTGCGTGCCAGGCGCAACGGACACCGCCTGGCCCTGCTCTACGTCGACCTGGACCGCTTCAAGCACGTCAATGATTCGATGGGTCACACCACCGGCGACCGCCTTCTGAAGGCCGCCGGCATACGCCTACGCCAGTGCGTGCGCGAACAGGACACGGTCGCCCGCGTCGGCGGCGATGAATTCACCGTGGTCCTGGAAGACATGGGCGGCCCCGGCGAGATCATCGGCATCGCACACAAGATCATCAATGCGTTCACCGAGTCCCTGGCCCTGGAGTCGCACCAGGAAATCCTGATCTCGCCCTCGATCGGGATATCCATGTACCCCGATCACGGGCAGATTCCCAACGAACTGCTCAAGCACGCCGATACCGCGATGTACCAGGCGAAGGAACATGGCCGCAATACCTGGATGGTCTACAACGAAGCCATGGATGCCGACGCCCACCTGCGGGCGACAATGGCCGGCGCGCTGCGCCGGGCACTGGAGCGCAACGAACTGTCGCTGGTGTACCAGCCGAAACTGACGCTGGACGACCATCGGGTGGTCGGGGTCGAGGCGCTGATCCGCTGGCACAACGAGGAATTGGGCAAGGTACCGCCCACGGTGTTCATTCCGCTGGCCGAGGAAACCGGGATGATCATGGACATCGGCCAGTTCGTGCTCGACCAGGCCTGCCGCGACCTGCGGGCATGGCGCGAACAGGGCCTGGAGAGCCTGACCATGGCCGTGAACCTGTCGATGGTCCAGTTGCAGCGCAGCGGTCTGGCCAAGCGTCTGCGCAACACCCTTTTGCAACATGGCCTGCCGGCGCAGCACATCGAGCTGGAGCTGACCGAAAGCACGGTCATGGCCAATGTCGAGCAATCCATGCGTACCCTCGGCGAATTGCGCGAAATCGGCTTCCGGCTGGCGATCGACGATTTCGGCACCGGCTATTCCTCGCTGTCCTACCTCAAGCGCCTGCCCCTTACGGTGCTCAAGATCGACCAGGCATTCGTCGGCGACATCACCACCGATCCGGACGATGAAGCCATCACCGCCACCATCATCGCCATGGCGCATTCACTGGGGCTGCAGGTGGTCGCGGAGGGTGTCGAGACGTCCGAGCAGGCCGCCTATCTGAAGGAACACGACTGCGACCTGATCCAGGGCAACTGGCTTTCACCACCGCTGACGGCGGACAAATGCCTGGCCTTCTGCCGCGACCGCGAGCGCCGTCGAAGGTTCGCCAAACGCACCCAGGATTCGCATTGAGAATGCACAGGACTTGCGCCACACCCCTGCTTGATGCGAAAAAGCAGGTTGTGACCGCTCGTTTGCACGAACCCGTATGAACGAATCCGATCCCCTGAAAAACGAACTCGCCGCGTTGTCGGAGACCCTCGACCAGTTGCTCAAGACCGTGCAGCGCATGGACGAGGAAAACCGCAGCCTGCGACACAGCCAGGAACAACTGGCCACCGAGCGTGCGGGCCTGCTGGCCCGCAACGAGCAGGCGCGCAGCCGTGTCGAAGCCATGATCCAGCGACTGAAATCGCTGGAAAACCAGGGCTGACCTCCGGTCGCCCGAACGAAAAAGGCATCCCATGTCCGAGCCGATCACGATCCGACTCAACGACCGCGAATTCCTGGTCGCATGCGAGCCGGAAGAGCGCGCAGGACTACTGGCCGCCGCCAGCTACCTCGACACCAAGATGCGTGAATTGCGCGCCAACGCGCACAGCCCCGGTTTCGATCGCCTTGCCGTTCTGACCGCGCTCAGCATCGCCCATGAGTTGCTGGAGATCCGCCAGCGTCACGAATCGGAACAACGCGTGTTCGGCGAAGGCATCGAGAACCTGCGCCGCAAGCTGGCGAGCGCGCTCGAGCGCGCCAATATGCCCCATACCTGACCGGCACCATACCGTGGTCCACTCGACAACTTGGCGTAAACGGATGCAAGAACCGCTGCCGGCGAGGTAGAATGTCCGTCAAGGTGTTCCCTGCGGTGTACGACAGCGTCTCGTTCCATTTGCCTTGTTCCTAACGTCCGACCCGGGTCGGCCACTCCGTGACCGGTGAGCATGTCCGTCACGTACGGAAAGCCTGAAGCGTCACGTACGCCCACCCACCTGATCCTCCCGGATCAAGGTCGTTCGATGCGCATCGGCACGGTGGAGAACACCTCCCCATTCTTTTCCGCGGCACCGTGGATGCCCATGTCCAACCTGCATCGCGGCCGCATCCTGAGGTCGCCCGGAGCCTGCCCTTGAACCACATGCAGGAAGCGCGCGACAAGCTGCGGGAACAGATGACCCTTCGCCGGCGTGCCCTGGACCCGGCGACGCGCATGAGTGCCGCCCAGGGACTGCGGCGGAACCTGGAAACGCTGGACGCATTCACCACGGCCCCGAGGATCGCCGCGTACTGGGCCTGCCATGGCGAACTGCCGCTCAACCTCGTGCTTGCTGCAGCAGCCATGCGCGAACAGCACATCTTCCTGCCCCGGATCGAGGGCCCGCGCCAGATGCTCTTTGCGCCATGGAAACTGGGCGATCCGGTCGAGCCTAACCGCTACGGCATCCCCGAACCTGTGCGTGCGCCGGACACCCAGCCGCCCGCGGCCATGGACGTGGTGCTGGTGCCTCTGCTGGCCTTCGATCCGCGGGGCCACCGGCTCGGCCATGGGGGCGGATACTACGATGCCAGTTTCGCCTTCCTGCGGGATGCACCGCGTCCCTCGCGCCCGTTGCTGATCGGCGTCGGCTATGGGTTTCAGGGCGTAGACGAACTCGAACCGGCCGCATGGGATGTGCGCCTAGATTACATCGCCACCGACCGGACCCTGATCAACTGCAACCCCCAGGACGAACCATGATGCAGTACTGGTTGATGAAATCCGAACCCGAAACGTTCTCGATCGACGATCTCGAGCGCAAGGGCACCGAGCCCTGGGACGGGGTACGCAATTACCAGGCGCGCAACTTCATGCGCGACGGCATGCGGGTGGGCGACAAGGTGTTCTTCTACCACTCCAACTGCGAAGTGCCGGGTATCGTCGGTATCGCCAAGGTGGCCAGTGAAGCGTACCCCGACCCCACCCAGTTTGACCCCGACAACGCCCATTTCGACCCCGCAAGCACACGGGCCCAGCCACGCTGGATGCTGGTCGATATCGCTTTCGAACGTCGACTGGCACGCACCATCAGCCTGGCCGAACTCAAGCAGGATCCCGCGCTTGCCGACTTTGCGCTGGTTCGCAAGGGCAACCGCCTGTCGGTGATGCCGGTCGAGACGGCGGTCTGGAAACATATTCTCGGCCTGGAAAAGACCGGGCGGGGCTGAAGCCGAATCTGCGCGCCATGCATCGACGCGACCGTGCATGACCGTTGTGCGCCAACCGGCGTATCGGGTGCGCTATCCTCGGCAACCATGTCCCCATGCACGAGTCCATGCCAATATGACCCGGAACGATGAAAAGCGCCAGGCCGCCGAAGCTGCCCTCGCCTATGTGGACGATGACAGCATCGTCGGCGTCGGCACCGGATCCACCGTCGCGTACTTCATCGAGGCGCTGGCCGGCATGCGCCGGCGCATCCGCGGCGCGGTCTCCAGTTCGGAACAATCGACCCAACTGCTGAAAAAACACGGCATCGAGGTCATGGACCTCAACGCCGTCGGCCCGCTCGAACTGTATGTGGACGGCGCCGACGAGTGCGACCCCCACAAACGCCTGATCAAGGGGGGCGGCGCGGCGCTCACCCGCGAAAAGATCGTCGCGGCTGCTTCGCGTCGCTTCGTGTGCATCATCGATGCCAGCAAGCAGGTTGACCTGCTGGGCAGCTTTCCGCTGCCGATCGAGGTGATCCCGATGGCGCGCAGCCATGTCGGAAGGCAGATCAGCAAGCTTGGCGGGCATCCTGTCTGGCGCGACGGCACCGTGACCGACAACGGCAACTGGATCATCGACGTGCATGGCCTCAGGATCATCGACCCGCCCGCACTGGAGACCGAACTCAACCAGATCGCCGGCGTGGTGACCGTGGGGTTGTTCGCACACCGCAAGGCCGATGTGGTGCTGGTAGGCAATCGCACGCTCTGACGCGCTGTCGCGCCTTGTCAGCCCAGCACCGATCCGGCAATCTGCATCGCATCCCGCCCGGTGTCGTCTTCACCCGGGCAGGCGGGCAAACAGTGCACCGTAACCGGGCAGGTGCAGGCGCCCGGCAGACAGTTCGCCCTGCAGCAGATGGTCGGCTTCGATGCGCTCGGCGCGGGCATCGATCGGCAGCGGAAGGTCGACAGATTCGGCTGAAAGGTTGAAACAGACCAGCAGGGTTTCCCCATCGAAGCTGCGCGTGAAGGCCAGCAGAGGTTCTGCGGTTTCCAGCATGCGGATGTCGCCCCAGCGCAGCGCCGGCTGCGTGCGTCGCCAGGCCATGAAGGCGCGAAAGCCATGCAGGCTCGAACGCGGATCAGCTTCCTGCCGGCTGACTGCGACGTCGCTGTGCTCGGCAGGCACCGGCAGCCAGGGCTGCACGGTGCTGAACCCGGCAAACGGCAGCTCGTTCCAGGGCATCGGCGTGCGGCAGCCGTCCCGGCCCTTGAAATTCGGCCAGAAGGCGATGCCGTACGGATCCTGCAGCAGTTCGTAAGGCACATCCGCCTCGGTTAAACCCAGTTCCTCGCCCTGGTAGACGCAAACCGAACCGCGCAACGAACACACCATGGCAGTCAGCTGGTTGGCAAGGAAAGGCGGCGCATTCTGCCCGCCCCATCGGGTCACCACACGCTCGACATCATGATTGGATATCGCCCAGCAGGGCCATCCATCGGGCATGTGCGCCTGCAGATTGTTGACGGTCCTGCGGATGTGTCCGGCGCTGAAATCCTCGGTCAGCAACTCGAAGCTGTAGCCCATGTGCAGGCGCCGCCCCGAGGTGTATTCACCCAGGGTCGCCAGGGAATCCTCCGAGGAGATTTCCCCCAATGCGGTGGAGCCGGCATAGTGGTCCATCAGGGCACGCAGGCGTTCCAGGAAGGCCAGGTTCTCCGGCTGGGTGTTGTTGTAATGGTGATACTGGAAAGCATAGGGATTGTCGGGGCGAAATCCCCGGCCAACCCGCTCGCTGACCGGCTTGGCCGGATTGTCGCGCAACCGGGCGTCGTGGTAGCAGAAGTTGATCGAATCGAGCCGGAATCCATCCACACCCCGGTCGAGCCAGAATTGCACGTTGTCCAGAACCGCATCGCGCACGGCAGGGTTGTGGAAGTTGAGATCCGGCTGGTCGGACAGGAAATTGTGCAGGTAGTACTGGCAGCGTCGCGGCTCCCAGCGCCATGCGGGACCGCCGAAAATCGACATCCAGTTGTTGGGAGCGGTGCCGTCCGGCCGGGCATCGGCCCACACGTACCAGTCCGCTTTCGGGTTGTCGCGGCTGGCGCGACTTTCCTGGAACCAGGGATGCGCGATCGAGGTGTGACTGAGCACCTGGTCGATCATCACTTTCAGGCCGCGCCGGTGCGCCTCGGCCAGCAGGCGGTCGAAGTCTTCCAGCGTGCCGAACAGCGGGTCGACATTGCGAAAATCGGCGATGTCGTAGCCGAAATCGGCCATCGGCGAGGTGAAGAACGGCGCCACCCAGATGGCATCGACACCGAGACTGGCCACGTAGTCCAGTCGCTCGACGATACCCGGCAGGTCGCCTACGCCATCGGCATTGGTGTCGAGAAAGCTGCGTGGATAAATCTGGTAGATGACGGCTCCGCGCCACCATGGAATCTCGTTCATGAAGCTCCCCGATCGCTGGCTGCACACCTGCACTTCACAGCCAGGCAGCATTTCGGGACCAAGCTTAACCGCGGAGCCTCCTCGGGGCCGATGGGTGTGCATACGTATTCATGTTGAGGCGCATGAGTTCACGAACCCACTGCGATGCATGCACAAACCCGGCAAAACCGTAGCCTTGGCGGCGCCTCGGAGGCCCGGATGCAGGCGGCTGCGTGCCTGCACACGATAATGAATACGTATGCACGAACCGCCGATTTCTCCGGAAGCAGGGATAACATCAAGAAAATGTTACGCGGCAGTGACGAGCGCGGACATTTTTCTGGTCAGCGCAGCCTGTGAGCAACGCTGGCATCCACAGGTTCCTGACAACACGATCCATTCGGGGAGGCAAACACGATGATTCTCAAGCGCAATCTGCTGAGCGCCGCACTGGCTTCGGCAATCCTGATGACTGCAACCGGCGTTCATGCCCAGGCAGCCGGCCAGTCGCAGGACAACGGCCAGGCTTCGAAAGAAAAGACCAGCAAGAAGAACGAAAAGAAACGTCCACCGATCACCAAGCTGGGCACCGTCGAAGTCACCGGCTTCGCCAGCAGCATCCAGAACTCCATCGCGACGCAGCGCAATGCCAATGTGATTGTCGAAGCGGTGTCCGCCGAACAGATCGGCAAGTTGCCCGGCACCTCGATCGCCGACTCGCTCGGCCGCCTGCCCGGCCTGGCCGTGCAGCGCCTGGCCGGCCGCCCACAGGTGCTCTCCATTCACGGCCTGGGCCCGGACTTCAGCACCGCCCTGGTCAACGGTCGTCAGCAGGTGTCCACCGGCAACAACCGCGGCGTGCAGTTCGACCAGTACCCTTCAAGCTGGTTCAACAGCGTTGAAGTGCACCTGAGCCCGTCCGCCGACCTGCTGGGCCAGGGCCTGGCCGGCACGGTGAACATGAAGACCATCCGTCCGCTGGAGCAGGACAAGCCGGTCACCGCCTTCAACGCCAGCTATATCTGGGACAGCCTGGGCCAAGTGGCCAAGGGCCGCGGCGTCAGCGACAAGGGCTACAAGGTCAACGGCGTGTGGGTGCGCCAGTACGCCGACAACACCATCGGCGTGACCCTGGGCGTGGACTTCGAGTCCAACCCCACCCAGATCCAGCACGAGAACCCCTGGGGCTACCCCACCACCGGCGGCAACTACATCATCGGCGGTTCCAAGAATTACGCCATCTCCGACCAGTTCAAGCGCACCGGCCTGCTGGCCACCCTGCAGTTTCAGCCGAACGAGAACTTCACCAGCACGCTGGACATGACCTATGACCGCTTCCATGACCGGCAGCAGGCCAAGGGCATCGAGTTCCCGCTGGCCTGGAGCGGCGCGCAGCTGCAGCCCGGCTACACGGTGCAGAACGGCCTGATCACCAGTGGCACCTTCACCAACGTCAAGCCGGTGCTGCGCAACGACTACAACCGTTCGCTGAAGAAGGTGTACAACATCGGCTGGAACAACAAATGGAACATCAACGAAAACTGGACCTTCGATGCCGATGCCAGCTACTCGCGTGCCCAGCGTCATGATGCCTTCATCGAGAGCTACTCCGGCCCGTCCTACGGCGGCGGCAACGGCCCGTTTGATACCGTGAACTTCACCCAGTCCGGCCCCAACGGACTGTGGCAGCTCAACAACACGCTCAACTACAACCCGTCCAACACCTACCTGACCGATCCGCAGGGCTGGGGCGGTGGCGCCGGCCTGGTGCAGGGCGGCTTCATCAACGCCCCGAGCGTGATGGACTACATCGGCGATATCCGCTTCAGCCTGGAGCGCAGCTTCGTCAGCGGCCCGATCGCCAGCGTGAAGTTCGGCATCGACCGCGCCACGCGCAAGAAGACCTTCAACATCCAGCAGCGCTTCCTGGTGCCCAACAACGGCAGCCAGACGTTCATGACCAACCCATGGGGCGCCCAGACCGCACCGCTGCCCAGCGGGGCCACCACCGGCGATCCTCTGAGCTTCATGGGCGTGGGCACGCAGCCGATCTACGACCCGATTGCGGCGATCCTCGACGGCACCTACGTGCAGGTTCCGACCTTCCAGTCGAGCCTCCCGCTTCCGCCCAACTGGAAGGTCAAGGAAACCGACACCACGCCGTATGTGCAGTTCAACCTTGACACCATGGTCGGCAACTTCCCGCTGCGCGGCAACTTCGGCATCCAGATCGCACACACCAACCAGAGCGCCACCGGTGAACGCGTCGAACCCGGCAGTTCCTACACCGGCAACACCGTCACCGTACCGGTTTCGGGTGGCACCACCTACACCCGCTACCTGCCGAGCCTGAACCTGGTGCTCGGCCTGACCGACAAGACCGACCTGCGTTTTGGCGCTGCCCGCACCATGGCACGGCCTCGCATGGACCAGATCAACCCGAGCCTTGGTATCAGCGGCAACCTGACCAACCTGGCCTCTACCGATCCGAACCAGGCATTCTTCAGCGCTGGGGGCGGCAACGCCAAGCTTCTGCCGTCGATGGGCCAGAACTACAACCTGAGCATCGAGCGCTACTTCGGCAACAGCAAGGGCTACGTCTCGCTGTCGGGCTACTTCATCAAGCTCACCGACTACATCAACCCGAACTCGTCGTATCCGTACGACTTCTCGGGCTTCGTGAACTCCTACCTCACCCCCGCCCAGCAGGCGCAGCTGGGTACCACCCAGGGCTTCGTGTCGGGCCCGACCAACAGCGGCCATGGCTATGTGCGTGGCGTGCAGGGCGTGCTGAACACGCCGCTGGGCCTGTTCGTGCCGGCCCTGGACGGCTTCGGCATCATCCTGTCGAACAACCTGACGCAGAGCTCGGTCGTGTATGACGGCAACCCGAACCCGATCACGGTGCCGGGCCTGTCCGAACATGTCATCAACAACACGATCTACTACGAACGCCACGGTTTCGAGGCACGCGTGAGCCAGAACTACCGCTCCAGCTTCCTGGGCCGCATCTACGGCATCAGCGCCTCGCGCATCGAGCAGAACATCCAGGGTGGCAGCACCTACGATGCGCAGGTCAGCTACACGATGCAGAGTGGGCCACTGAAGGGCATGACGTTCATACTGCAGGGTTCGAACCTCAGCAACAGGAAGTTCATCACCTACCAGGGCCATGACCCGCGCCTGATCCAGACCTGGGAGAACTACGGCCGCCGCTACGAACTGGGCGTGTCCTACAAGTTCCAGTAAGTTCGATCTCCCCGTTTTACCCAGGTGAGCCCCGTTGAGTACCATCAACGGGGCTTTTTTTTGGCTCTTTTGAAAAACGAGTGGGTTAGCATGCATGTTGGTTGATCCTGTGGAAGTCGAGTTTGCCAGCGATGAGGAAGATGACGGTGCGCATGGTTTCGAATCGGGTGTAGCCACGCGCCTTG
>JALUXG010000033.1 GCA_027019085.1 Rhodanobacteraceae bacterium
CCGCGGGACGCGGGACGCGGGACTCGGGACTCGGGACTCGGGACTCGGGACTCGGGACTCGGGACTCGGGACTCGGGACTCGGGACTCGGGACTCGGGACTCGGGACTCGTGTAAAGCGTACGCTCTCCAAATCCTCATCCCAGTGAAAGCGGGTATGAAGATTACGTGAAGTGCCCGTGTACGAGCGAAAGGCACACCCGGGAAAGAAAAACACACATCCGTACGCATGCGTACGTTTACGCTACGATACCAGCGCTGCCATCTCCCGGATCCTTCATGCGCGCTTCCACGTTCCGCCGTCTGCTCAATCTCTGGCCGCCGTTCCTGTTCAACAGCATCCACTTGCGCCTGCTGGCCGAGGACTGGAGCGAGGCGCGCGTGACCCTGAAGCTGCGCCCGTGGAACCGCAACTACGTGCGCACCCAGTTCGGCGGCAACCTGTTCGCCATGACCGACCCGTTCTGGATGCTGCTGGTCATGCACCGCCTGGGTGAGGACTACTACGTCTGGGACAAGGCCGCCGAGATCGACTTCGTGGCGCCTGGCCGTGGCGACGTGCACGCGCACTTCAGGGTCACGCCTCCGATGCTCGACGAGCTGCGCGAAGCCGCCGCCGATGGCTCGAAGGTGCTGCGCTGGTTCGAGACCGACGTCATCGGCGATGACGGCGAAGTGGTGGCGCGCGTGCGCAAGCAGCTGTACGTGCGCCTCAAGCCCCGCCTGCGTCCGTCGACCCATCACGCCGACGTGCCGCGCGGCTGAGTCCGCCTCACTCGCGTTCGAACTGCTCGATCTCGTCGAGGATCTGCCGGGCACGCTGCACGCTGCTGCCCGCCGCATGCGCTTCCAGCCTAGCGCCGAAGCCGTGGCGGCGCGCCAGCCACACCACCATCGCCATGACGCCGAGGCCGATCAGCGCGCTCATCCAGGCCCAGGTGACCATGCCCGGTCCCCACGGGTCCAGGCCATGCGCGGCCAGGCTCATGATCAGGGCGGGAATCCAGATGAAACTGCCGACCACGGCGTTGATGGGCGCCTCCACGCACACCCGCCACTGCCTCAGGTCGGCCAGGCGACGCTGGATCGCGGCCACCGGCGCGCCCAGGTCCAGGCGCCGCACCAGCGCCAGCACGCGAGTCGCGGAAATCACCATGAACAGGCCCAGCGCCTGCATCAGTATCCCGCTGACCAGCAGGTGCGTGACCTGGCGGTGCGGAATCCAGAAGCTCACCGCCCAGGTGACCAGGCCCGCGCCGATCAGCAGCTGCAGCGACTGCCCCCAGACCAGCGGCCGCAGGCCCCGCTGCAGCGCGCCCAGTCGGATCTCGCGGCGCAATTGAAGATGCTCGGCGTGCTGTTGATCCAGCCGATGATCGAGGTCCTTCCACGCCTGCCTGATGTCATTCAGTTCCATGTTCATGCTCCGGTCTCGTGAGTGGCGCGTTCGCGCAGGTCGCGCGTGATGCGGTACAGCCGGGTCGACACGTTGCTCACGCTGATGCCGAGGATCTCGGCCATTTCGGCGTGGCTGTGGTCTTCCAGGTAGAGCAGCATCAACGCGCGGTGCAGGGGATCGAGGTCGCCGATGACCCGATGCAGCCAGGCCAGCTGCGCATCGGGCTCGGCCACCGGCGTGCCGCCACCGAGGGTGTCCATGTGCACAGCGTCCAGAGGCACCGTCGGCTGTCCGCGAGCACGCACGTTGCGACGCACCTGCGAGATGGCCACGTTCAGTGCCACCCGGTACAGCCAGGTCGGGAATTTGGCCCGATTCGGGTCGTAGCGCCCGAACGAGCGCCACGCCTGGGTGCAGATTTCCTGCACCAGGTCGTCGCGGTCGTCCCTGCCCGCGGCGTACATCGACGCCACCTTGAACACGATGCGATCGTGTTCGCGCAGCTGCGCCTCGAACGCCTGTTGTCGTTTCCCTGCCTTCACGGTGTCGGTTCCCCATGCATCCACTGCATGATTCGCTGGCGCGGGCAAAACGTCACAGCATGTCCGCATCGTGCGTGCGCGAAGCGCCAATCGCCCTACAATGGCCGCAACCATCATCGAGAGTCGCCATGCGACCGTTGTACGTCAAACGTTACCTGCTGACCGGCCTGTTGACATTCCTGCCCCTGTGGGTGACCTGGCTGGTGTTTTCCTTCGTGCTGGGGCTGCTGTCGGGCATCGGTACACCGCTGGTCACGGCCATGCTCAACGGCGTGGGCCTGTTTGCACCGCAACTGGAACGTGAACTGGGCGGTTCCACCTGGGTACTCAGCGTGCTGGCGCTGCTGATCACCGTGGTCGGCCTGTATCTGCTCGGCTGGATTGCCAGCCGCGTCATCGGCCAGCGCATCATCGACGGCTTCGACAAGCTGCTCGAGCGCATCCCGCTGGTGCAGACCATCTACGGCGGCACCAAGAAACTGATGAACGTGCTGCAGACCCGGCCCGACCGGGTGCAGCGCGTGGTTCTGGTGGATTTTCCCCGCGAGGGCATGAAGGTCGTGGGCTTCGTCACCCGGGTCATGGTCGAGGAGGGCAGCGGACGCGAGATGGCCGCGGTGTATATCCCGACCACGCCCAATCCCACCGGCGGCTATCTGGAAGTGGTGCCGGTCGACCAGCTCACGCCCACCGACTGGACCATGGACCAGGCCATGGCCTTCATCATTTCCGGTGGCGCCGTCGCGCCCGACACCCTGCCCGGCATGACACTGCGCCCGAATGATCCACCACGGACACCGGCGCATGCCCCCGACCCGGACATCCACCCCTGACCTTCGACACATCTTCAGCGCCATGCACTTGCCGTATGCTGGGCCGGTTATTGCAACCTGCGCCGGGGAGCGCGCAGGGCATGCCCCCATGGATCGCCGCACAGCGGAATCGTACCGGAGGAGTTACCCCCTATGAAAAAGATCATGTTGAAACCGCTGGCACTGGCCACCGGCATCGCCCTGGCCGTGGTCGCCTGCGGCAAGCACGGCGAGCAGAACAAGACCACAACTGCGCCGGCCAAACCGGCCACCACCGCCATGAAGCCGGCCGCAGCGAATACCTCCAGTCCGCCGGTGTTCAACGTGGCCAACCTCGACACCCAGGTCAGCCCGTGCAACGACTTCTTCGCCTTCGTCAACGAGAAGTGGCTCAAGGCCAACCCCATCCCCGCCGACCAGACATCCTGGGGTTCGTTCATGGTCCTGCGCGAGAAAAGCCTGAACGACCAGCACACGATCGTCGAGCAGGCCGCGAAGGACGCCGACACGGCCAAGCCCGGCTCCATCGAACAGAAGATCGGCTGGCTCTACAGCGCCGCCCTGGACATGGATGCCCGCAACAAGGCCGGTTTCGCCCCGATCAAGCCGGATCTCGCGTCGATCGACGCCATTCATTCGCGCAGGCAGTTGCAGCCGTGGCTGGACACGAATTTCGCCAAGGGTGACGGCAAGGTGTTCAGCTTCGGCGCCGGCGCCGACTTCAAGAACGCCAAGCAGCAGATCGCTTACGGCTTCCAGAGTGGACTGGGCCTGCCGACCCCGGCCTACTACACCAAGCCGCAGTACAAGAAAATCCGCGACGCCTATGTGAAATACCTGGCCAAACTGTTCGAGCTGACCGGCGACAAGCCGGCCGTGGCGAAGAAGCAGGCCGACCTGGCGATGAAGTTCGAAACCGCCCTGGCCAGGCATTCCATTCCCCGCGTCCAGCTGCGCAATCCGGAAAACCAGTACCACTTCGTCAGCGTGGCCGAGGCCAACCGGATCACGCCGCACTTCAACTGGAACACGTTCTTCAAGTCGCAGGGCGTGACCATCGACAAGGGCTTCTCGCTGTCGCAACCGAAGTTCTTCAAGGAATTCGACCGCCTGCTGGCCCATGCCCCGCTGTCGGAGTGGAAGGCCTACCTCAAGGCCCACACCATTTCCGGGGCCGCCAGCGCCCTGTCCGAACCCTTCGTCACGGCCCGGTTCGACTTCTACGGCAAGACCCTAAGCGGTCAACCGCAGCAGCGCCCGCAGTGGAAGCGTGCACTGGGCGCAGTCAACGGCGCCATGGGCCAGGCGCTGGGGCAGCTGTATGTGGCCAAATATTTCCCGCCGGAAGCCAAGCAGCGCGCCGACAAGCTGGTGCACAACGTGCTGGCGGCGCTGAAGAACCGCATCGAGCACCTGGACTGGATGAGCGAAGCCACCAAGAAGAAGGCGCTGGAGAAGTGGTCCAAGTTCCTGCCCAAGATCGGGTACCCCGACAAGTGGCGCAGCTGGGAAGGCCTGGTGATCACCAGGGGCAACTATTACCGCAATCTGGAAGCGGCACAGAAGTTCAACTACGACTACAACATCGCCAAGATCGGCAAGCCCACTGACCGCTACGAATGGGGCATGACGCCGCAGACGGTCAACGCCTACTACAGCCCGACCACCAACACCATCAACTTCCCGGCCGCCATCCTGCAGCCTCCGTTCTTCTATGCCCATGGTGACGATGCCATCAACTACGGCGGCATCGGCGCGGTCATTGGGCACGAGGCCAGCCACGGTTTCGACGACCAGGGCAGCCAGTACGACGGCAACGGCAACCTCGACAACTGGTGGACCAAGGCCGATCGCAAGCGCTTCGACGCGCGCGCGGAAAAGCTGGTCAAGCAGTTCGATGGTTACACCCCGCTGGCCGACCATCCGAAGCTGCACGTCAACGGCAAGCTGACCCTGGGCGAAAACATCGCCGACCTGGGCGGCCTGAACATCGCCTACGACGCCCTGCAGATGGCGCTCAAGAACAATCCCAAGGAAGCCAGCGAGAAGATCGACGGCTACACCGAGGACCAGCGCTACTTCATGAACTGGGCCCGCGTATGGCGCGGCGAGGTTCGCGAGAAGCGCCAGTTGGTGCTTCTGAATGCCGATCCGCACTCGCCCTACAAGTTCCGCGCCATCGGCGCCCCGTCCAACATGCCGGCCTTCGCCAAGGCGTTCGGCTGCAAGGCGGGCGACAAGATGGTGCGTCCCGCCGACAAGCGCGTGATGATCTGGTGACCCCGACGGAGCGGGCTGCCTGCTCCCTCCCGGTCCTTCGGCGCCGCGCATGTCGCGGCGCTTTTTTGTCCGGGATATCCGCCCCTGCGCTTTCCTCCGCCACGACATGCGCGGATAATGGCCGGTTCCTTCTACCCCGCATGCCCGAGAGTCGATGTTCATCCCCGGTCAACGCTGGATCTCCACCGCCGAACCCGAACTGGGCCTAGGTACCGTGCTGCGCGTCGAAGGACGCAGCGTGCAGGTGCTGTTCACCAAGGCCGGCGTGCTGCGGCCCTATGCACAGGAATCCGCTCCGCTGGTGCGTGCCGAATTCCGGGTCGGCCAGCGCGTGGCCGGCAAGGGCGTGGCCTTCGTGGTCGAACGCATCGAACAGCGTGAGGGCCTGCTGGTCTATCGCGGCGAGGGTCGTGAACTGCATGAAGGCCAGCTCGACGACGAGCAAAGCATCTCGCAGGCCGATGAACGCCTGACCGGCGGCCGGGTGGATCCGGTGGCCGCCTTCGAATTGCGGCTTGAAGCCCTCGACCGGCGTGCAGCCGCCCGTCGCTCGCCGGCCTGGGGCCTGGAGTCGGCACGCATCGACCTGATCCCGCATCAGCTCCAGGTCGCCGGCGTGGCGGCCTCGCAAGCCTGCCCGCGCGTGCTGCTGGCCGACGAGGTGGGTCTGGGCAAGACCATCGAAGCGGGCATGATCGTGACGCGCCAGATTGCCTCCGGACGCGCCTCACGGGTGCTGGTGCTGCTTCCTGATGCACTGGTGAGCCAGTGGTTCGTGGAGTTGCTGCGGCGATTCAACCTGCCGTTTGCGATCTTCGACGAGGAGCGCTGCGAGGCCATCGAGCAGGCCGGCGGTGGTCGCAATCCGTTCGAGGACGAGCAGTGGGTCATTGCCGGTTTCGGCCTGTTCGACGGGCCCGAAAAACGCCGCCGGCAACTGCTCGAAGCCGGCTGGGACCTGCTGGTCGTGGACGAAGCGCACCACCTGGAGTGGACCCCGCAACAGAGCAGCCCCCGCTATGCCATGGTGGAAGCACTGGCCGGCAGCGTACCCGGCGTGATCCTGCTCACCGCAACACCCGAGCAGCTCGGCCGCAGTGGCCATTTCGCGCGGTTGCGCCTGCTCGACCCGGCCCGCTACCGGGACCTGGACGCCTATCTGGCCGAAGCCGACCGCTTCGTCGCCCTCTCGCGCGTGGCCGAAAAACTTGCCGCACACCTGGCATTGACCCACGAAGAACGCAAAGCGCTCGATGCACAGCTCACCGGCGATGACCAGGCGCTTTCCCTGCTTGCCGACTACCCGGACAGGGACGGCAGCGGGGAAGCCCTGCTCGACGCCCTGATCGATCGCCATGGCACCGGCCGCGTGATGTTTCGCAACCGGCGCGACAGCGTCGGCGGCTTTCCGCAACGGCAACCGGACCTGCGCGTGTTACCCGCGGACAAGGTCGACGACGCCACGCGACAGGCGCTGCTGGCCGAGTTCCATGCCGACGTGCAGCAACCACCCGCCAGGCTGGAGCACGACTACGCCAACGATCCGCGACTCGCCGATCTGGTCGACCTGCTCGAGGCGCACCCCACCCGGAAGTTCCTGCTGATCTGCCGTACCCGTGCCAAGGTTCTGGCCATCGAGGAAGCCCTGCGTACGCGCAGCGGCGCTGGCGTGGCCCGATTCCACGAGGACCTCAGCCTGCTGCAACGCGACCGCAATGCCGCCTGGTTCGCGCAGCCGGACGGTGCGCGCCTGCTGCTGTGCTCGGAAATCGGGTCCGAGGGACGCAATTTCCAGTTCGCGCACCACCTGGTGCTGTGGGACCTGCCGCTGGACCCTGACCTGCTCGAACAGCGCATCGGGCGGCTGGACCGCATCGGCCAGACGCACGATATCGTGATCCATGTGCCGGTGCTGGCCGACAGCGCGCAGCACATGCTGGTGCGCTGGCACCACGAAGCCGTCGACGGTCTGCACCACAGCCCGGCCGATGGCCGCGAACTGCTGCGCCGCTTCGGCGACACCCTGGTGAACCTGGCCGCAGCCCATGCCCGCGACGGTGGCGGGCGCGACCAGGAACTGGAAGTACTGATCGACGAGACACGCGCCGCCCACCACGAACTGGCCGCCATCATGCAGGACGGACGCGACCGCCTGCTGGAACGTGCCGCCCTGCGTGCATCACAGGCCCATGCCCTGGAGCCTGCCCTGCAACAGGCCGACCGGGAAGCCGTGCGTGACACCTTCATCCCGCGGCTTCTCGAAGCCTTCGGGGTACACGTCGACGATGTCGATCGCGACAGCGTACTGCTCGATCCCGCCCACCTGGCCACCGATGCCTTTCCCAGCCTGCAGGACGGGCCGCAGGCCGCCACCTTCAGCCGCCGGGTGGCCTTGTCACGCGAAGACCTGGCGCTGTTGCGCATCGACCACCCGATGGTGGCAGGCGCCATCGACCTGCTGCTGTCGACGGAAAACGGCAACGCCGCGTTTCTCGTCGACAGCGCGCTACCACCGCGTAGCGTGCTGCTGCAGGCGGTCTTCGTGCTCGAATGCGTGAGCGAACGCGGGCTCGATGCCGAGCGGTTCCTGCCGCCGAGCCCCGTCATGGCCACAGTCGACACCCGACTCACCGAACGCGCCGGTTTCGAGCCGTCCAGCGAAGCCCTGCTGCGCGCCGCCGATCGCCGGATCGACCTGGGCCGTTACCGCAAGTTCATCGCCAAGCTGGTGCCGCCGATGCTCGAGTGTGCCGAACAGATCGCACGCAGGCAGGCCGACACGCTCTCGCAGCAGGCCGCGCAAAGCGCGCGCGAGGAGCTTGACCAGGCCATCGATCGCCTGCTTTCCCTGCAACGCATCAACCCCGGCATCCGCACCCAGGAAATCGACACCCTCACCAGCGAACGCGACGCCCTGCTCAACGCCATCCCGCAGGCCCGCCTGCGCCTGGACGCCGTGCGTCTGGTCGCCAGCCCCGATTTCCTCGCCCTGCGCTGAACGCCCGGCCATCCCATCAGACGTCCCGGCACACCGGTTCCACCGCCCGTTCACGACCCCCACCGCTCCCACAAAAACAGCCGCCCCCTCTGTAGGAGGCCCGGCAGGGCCGACCGCGATACCGCCTCCGCCCAACCCCGTCACGGCTCCCGCCATTCCCACAAAAGCAGGGCGCATCCCCCTGTAGGAGGCCCGGAAGGGCCGACCAGCACACCGGTTCAACCACCCAGTCACGGCTCCCGCCGTTCCCACAAACGCAGGGCGCATCATCCCCTTGTAGGAGGCCCGGAAGGGCCGACCAGCACACCGGTTCAACCACCCAGTCACGGCTCCCGCCGTTCCCACAAAAGCAGGGCGCATCATCCCCTTGTAGGAGGCCCGGAAGGGCCGACCAGATGGTCAGTTCAACCGCCCCCGTCACGGCTAACGCAATCTTGTCGTTAACCGTGCTCTTGCTCGAAATCCCCCGCCCCGCGCAACAAACCTCACCGCATCAACCGCCGCTTGGGCTTGATCGGAAACTTGCCGCGCCAGTATTCAATCAGGAAAAACCCGCCCAGCATGCCCCCCAGGTGCGCGAAATGCGCCACACCCGCTTCCGTGCCCAGCACGCCCTGCAGCAGCTCGATCACGCCGTAGCCGGTGACAAATACCCAGGCTGGAACATCGATCGGCGGAAAGATCAGCAGCAAGCGCTCATGCGGATACAGCATGCCAAAAGCCAGCAGCAGCCCGAAGATCGCCCCGGAAGCGCCAATCGTGGGATAGAACCCGCCCGTGAACCAGTGCACCACCGCCAGTTGCGCCAGCGCGGCCACCACCATGCACACGAAGTAGTAGATCAGGAAGTTACGGGTACCGAAGGTGTGCTCGATCGGGCCACCGAACAGGAACAACGCGTACATGTTCAGGCCGATGTGCAGGAAGCCGCCATGCAGAAACCCGTAGCTCACCAGCTGCCAGACATGAAACCCGGCATACACCGGACCGTCCGGCCCGATGCCCAGGAACTGCTCGGGCCCGATCGGCCACAGCCCGAAATAGCGGGTCAAGGCAAACGTGCTGTTGTCGTGCATCAGAAGCTGCACCAGGAAGATGGCGACGTTGGCTATCAGCAGGTTGCGGGTGGCAGGTGGCAAATCGAAACGCATGGGGGAATCCGTTGCATCAGGAGCGGAAAAGGGTATCGTGCGCGCGCTCCCGCGTCACCGCGGGACCGGACACGTATACGCTGTCGCAGCTTGGAAAGCACGAAACACGAGACGTTCCATCCCCGGAACAACCCGGGCTTCCCCGCCACGACGAACCAAAACCACATCGCCGGCCAGTCTGTCGAAACCTTGCACAAGCGAGAACCCTGCACCATGGACATGTTGCCTGGCCAGATCCACACGATTGCCGACGCCATCGACCGTCACGGATGGTACACCGCTGACGACTTGCTCGATCCCGGACTGGTTGGCGCACTCGCCGACGAATGCCTGGACATGGACACCCATGCGCAATTGCAGCCTGCCCATGTAGGCCGCGGAAGCAAACGCCGTCTCGCCGCAGCCCTGCGTGGCGACCGAACACGCTGGCTCGACGAAAGCTTCAGCAAGGTGCAAGCCGACTACCTCACGCATATGCTGGCCCTGCGCGATGCTCTGAACCGTCGCCTCTTCCTGGGCCTGCACACGTTCGAAGCCCACTACGCCGTCTACCCACCAGGCGCCCACTACGACCGCCACCGCGACCGCTTCCGCGACGACGACGCCCGTGTGCTCTCGACCGTGCTCTACCTCAACCGCAACTGGCGCCCGGAACACGAAGGCGCCCTGCGCCTGCACCTGCCCGACGGCTCACAGCACAACATCCTTCCGGTATCCGGGCGCATGGCACTGTTTCTATCCGCGGATATCGAGCACGAGGTGCTGGCGCCGAGGCGGGAGAGAATGAGCCTTGCGGGATGGTTTAGGCGAAACGGACCGCCATTCTTCTAAACACCGCTGTAATGACCCAGTGAAAAGCTGCACAGGCGATACTACGCGAAGGAGACACCTGTGAGCATGGTGATGGAAGAAGAAATCAAGCGTTGGACGGCCCGACGAAAGTCGGCATTGGTTCTGGAAATCATCCGGGGCAAAAGAACCGTGGCTGAGGCCAGCCGACAGTTCGATCTGCAACCCTCGGAGGTCGAGGGGTGGGTGGAGGACGGCAAGCGTGGCATGGAGAACGCCCTGCGGGCCAAGCCCGAGGACGTGCGAGAGCAGCAATACGAGCGCCAGCTGAAGGACCTGCAGGAGGCCTACGGAGAGGCCATGCTGGAACTGCGTGCCCGAAAAAAATTGGAGTCCCTGTTGGGCAAGGACGAGACCTGATGGTCACGATCCAGCAGGGACTGCGTGAAGATGGGTTTGTGGTCTCGATGGTCAAGCTGTGTCGCTGGTTCAGTGTGCTCAGGCGCACGGTGTACTACCGGCCCAGGAAGTCGCCACCCAAGGTGCAAGAGGCTTTGGTTGGGCCGATCAAGGACTTGATCGAGGACGAGCCGTCCTTTGGCTACCGCACGGTGGCCGGGTTGCTGGGGATGAACAAGAACACGGTGCAGCGGATCTTCCAGCTCAAAGGCTGGCAGGTGCGTAAGCGCGCCGTGGGCTGTCCCCCCCGGATTGAGGCCTTACCCTCGGTGGCCACGGCGCCTGACCAGCGCTGGGCCACGGATCTGTGCCGTATCTGGGGCGATCGTGACGGTTGGCTGACGCTGGCCCTGGTGATCGATTGCCATACACGCGAATTGCTGGGCTGGCAGCTCTCACGCAGTGGCAAGGCCTGTACGGCGGCTGCGGCGCTGGAACAGGCCCTGATCGCACGCTATGGCACCTTGTGGCGGGTTCCGACCCCCTTCTTGCTGCGCTCGGACAATGGCCTGGTCTTCACCAGTCGCGCCTATACGCGTCTGGTGCGCAGCTATGGCCTGAAGCAGGAATTCATCACGCCGCATTGCCCGCAACAAAACGGCATGGTTGAGCGTGTGATTCGTCGCCCTTGAACAATCCAATTCTTGTGCCGCCTATTCTTACGCAGTCCATGTCCATGCGGTATGGCGGGTCGCAGCCGCATGGCGATGTTGCGCCCCTGCGGCAAGATGTGCACCCTGCGGGCCTC
>JALUXG010000034.1 GCA_027019085.1 Rhodanobacteraceae bacterium
CTCAATCAGTCGTTGCCACTCGTTCCGGCTACGTCGCTTGTTCATGTCGTGCTCCTGTTGCTGAATGCAGGAGCAGGTTATGGCGCAGGAATCAGCTCGGGAAGAACGGTCTGGTTTGAACGGTTACCACGATGCAGCGCTTCCGCATACTTTAGAATTACCGCCACTCGACATAGTCACCGTATTAATCACGCCGTGAATGGGGGTGCTCGTGACAACTACTCGAACCGTGACACCGCTAGGAGCTTTAAGCTGACTTGAAGCTTGACTAATGCTTTGGGCGGACACCGAATTCGCTGTTGGTCCGTTAATTTTTATAGGTATAATAAGTGTCTTATGCCCATTAGAGTCTGTAATCATTACAGCATCAAGCCCGTTAGGATCAATGTTGATCACCGGGTTATCTTTTGTGTACGTGTATCGGCCGAATTTGAACAAATTTCCTGACTTCAGCGCGACAGGATCGACGCTCAAAAAGCGCCCAACCCCAGGGTCGTAGTAGCGTGCCTGCATGTACACGAGCCCGGTATCTGGGTCATTCACGTGGCCCGTGTAGCCCGGTCCGGCCTGCGGAGTTCCGAGTTGTTGCTTGCCGTAGGGGCGGTATGTGGCTGTGTAGGTTACGTTGCTTTGAGAATCCATCGTGGCCACGACAGTCCCTTGCGCGTTCGTCACGTAGTATGTGGTTTTTTCAGCGGCGCATGCAGACACCGAGACGAATGCCAAGGCAATCGTCAGCCAGATAATTCCCCATTGCTTCATATTCATCTCATAACTCCCTGTACCGCTCCATCATGCCGAACCGTGATGTACTCGCTCGGCAACTTCCATTCTTACGTGCGTTTCTAGCCCCCACGCACGGATTCGCCCGCATTGCGCAGGCTCAGCCAACATGGCACTGCTCGACCGGCATGTCAACGACCGGAACAATACCCTAGCGATTCACCGCGAGAGCGTGTGCAGGAGCTTGTCCCGCGCCCCGGCCACTACCTCCCTACTGACTGGGGTACCCGGTCCCTAAGAATGCCGCTCCCGCGTTCGTAGTCGTCCGCACACAGCCTGTGGGCCTAGTAGGGACGAAAGTAGGGAAATCCGGCAATGCTCGGCTATGAATCCTTTAGATTCATGGCATTAAGGGATGAATAGACGAAGGGTGGAGGATCAGACCCGAAGGGTGGCGCACATGGACGTGCGCCAGTTCGTCGTCGGGTCAGGATGACCCGTCGACGAACCCCCGGAACCCGGAGCGAACCTGGAGGAGCAAAGCTCCGGAAGGCGCGGACGTTGGGGTGTCGTTCTCTTGGTTACTTCTCTTGGACAAGCCAGTACTGTCCGGGGAAAGTTGGGCGTCAAAGATCTAACTTATTGATGTAGTGATCATTATCAGGCGTATGAGCCTGTCATCGATTCCAGCGCCAGTTGCGACAATCTGAGCAACATCTTCTGGAGTACGCTGCCATGCCCGCCGGTCGCTATGTGTTTGCCCAACTCATGCAGCATCTGCCCATGCACACCTTCCGGCGTGTGGTCGCCCGATACGCGGGCGATCGCTACGTCAAACGCTTCAGCTGCCTGGATCAGTTCCTGTGCATGGCCTTTGCGCAGATCACCGGGCGCGAGAGTCTGCGCGATATCGAGATCTGCCTGCGTGCACATCAGGCCAAGCTGTATCACCTGGGCATTCGCGGACACATCGCGCGCAGTGCCTTGGCCGATGCCAATGAGCAGCGTGATTGGCGCATCTATGCCGAGTTCGCCAAGCGACTCATCGCCACGGCACGCTCCCTGTACGCAAACGAACCCCTCGATATCGAGTTGGCACACACCACCTATGCGCTCGACTCGACGACCATCGAATTGTGTTTGTCGGTCTTTCCCTGGGCGCGTGCGATGCATGCCGGACGCGGTGGCATCAAGCTGCACACCCTGCTCGACATTCGTGGTGCTATCCCAACGGTGGTGCGCTTTTCCGAGTCGCGACAGCACGATGTACATATGCTCGATCACCTCGTGCCCGAGCCTGGCGCGATCTATCTGATGGATCGTGCCTATCTGGATTTCGAACGCCTCTATCGCTTGCACAGTGAGGGTGCGTTTTTCCTCATGCGGGCGAAGAAAAATCTGCGTGTGCGGCGTCGCTATTCCCACCCGGTGGATGATCGCACCCGTATCGGATGTGATCAGACGGTCGTGCTTGTCCGGGAAGTGGCGTACACGAAATACCCCTGTCCGCTGCGCCGTGTCCGGGTACGTGATCCAGACAGTGGACAGTCCATCGTTCTGCTGACCAACCATTTCGCGTTGCCCGCGACGACGATCAGCGCGCTGTATCGGCATCGCTGGCAGATCGAGATCTTCTTCAAATGGATCAAGCAGCACCTGCGCATCAAGGCATTTTTCGGTACCTCGCCCAACGCCGTGAAGACACAGGTGTGGATTGCCGTGGCGGTCTACGTGCTGGTTGCCATCGTGCGCAAGCGGCTTGGCGTGGATGCATCGCTATACGAGGTTCTACAGATTTTGAGTGTCACCGTATTCGAGCAAACCACGCTGGAATGCGCTCTGCAGCATCATGACCTACACAATTTAGTCGACGACCCAGCCAAGCAACTGATTTTGTTCGGCGATTAGCCGGACAGTACTGGGACAAGCAAGAGAAGTAACTCGGCCGGCTTGCCGGTCGAAACCGCTTTCAGGATGGTGACGCTGCGACTTCAGCCACGATCGTCGGGAGATCTTCAGGATGCGGGTGCTCCGCAGACGACAAATTCTTCGCTGAGCAATACGCCTAGCGAAGAAGTCGGTCAGCCGCGCTGACCCCAGACCCGATGCCGCAACACCAGGCCGGCGAACAGAACCAGCGAATACCCGCCGTAGGCGTACAGCACCGGCGCCACCATCTGCCACACACCAATGGTTCCCTGATGTGGCAGGTTGACAGTGCTCAGGTAGCCGACATGCGCCAGAACGATGGCGACGATAGCAGCCAGCGCCACAATCACCGTGTCGAAGCGACGACGGCCGCGCGGACGCGGCAGCGAGCGCGGGAAGCGCCAGTAGGCCCAGGCCAGGATCACCAGCCAGGGCGCCAGCAGCAAAATGGCAAGACCGCCCATCGTCAGCCCTCCTTCTCGGCAGCCAGCGCGGCCAGACTGGCGCGAATGCGCTCGGCCTGCGCGCCGGCATCGACGCCGGACGGCGTCAGGGCCACGGTGGCGCCAGCGACCTGCACCGCAAGGACCTCGCCCTCGGGCACGATCTCGATGGCGTCAGCGGCGGCCAGCAAGTCGCGGATCGCCTCGCCGGACGTCCTGGGATCGTCGAAACCGCGCGACAGTGCCAGTTCTTCGCCATCCGCGGACAGCAGACGAAAACGGAAGCTGCCGTCCTTCTCGCGAAAGCTGACAAAGCGCGCCTGCCTGGCGGCCTTCTTGCGACCCTTCTTCCTGCCGCCGGCCGACCTGGCCTTGCCGTGACCCAGGCCCACCGCATCACGCAGCTGCGCCAGCAGCGGCGTGGCGATCCTGCGCGCACGCGCAGCGCCGGCCATCAGGATGGCCTCGACCTCGTCAGGGTGCGCCATCAGGTGCGCGTAGCGATCGCGCATCGGCGCCAGTTCACTGTCGATGCGCTCGAACAGTCGCTGCTTGGCTTCGCCCCAGCCCAGGCCGCCCTCCAGCTCGTCGCGGAAGGCTGCGGTTTCTTCAGGAGCGGCGAAGGCGCGGAATATCGTGAACAACGACGAGGCATCGGGGTCCTTGGGCTCGCCCGGCTCACGCGAGTCGGTGACGATACGCATGATCGCGGCGCGCGTGGCCCTGGCTCCACCCTCGAACAGCGGAATGGTGTTGTCGTAGCTCTTGGACATCTTGCGTCCATCCAGGCCTGGCAGGGTGGCCACCTGCTCCTCGACCGCGGCCTCGGGCAGCACGAAGAAATCGCTGCCGTAGATGTGATTGAAGCGCTGCGCGATGTCGCGCGCCATCTCGATGTGCTGCACCTGGTCGCGCCCGACCGGCACCTTGTGCGCGTTGAAGGCCAGGATGTCGGCGGCCATCAGCACCGGGTACATGTACAGGCCCGCGGTGACGCCCGCGTCCGGGTCTTCACCGGCCGTGGCATTGGCATCCACCGCCGCCTTGTAGGCATGCGCGCGATTGAGCAGACCCTTGGCAGTGACGCAGGTCAGCAGCCAGGTCAGTTCGGGAATCTCGGGGATGTCGGACTGGCGGTAGATGGTCGCCTTGTCCGGGTCCAGGCCCGCCGCCAGCCAGGTCGCGGCGATGGCCAGTCGCGAATGCTGCACGCGTGCCGGATCGTCACACTTGATCAGCGCGTGGTAGTCGGCCATGAAATAGAACGCATCCACGCCCCCGCGACGGCTCGCGGCCAGCGCCGGACGGATCGCGCCGACGTAGTTGCCCAGATGCGGTATGCCGCTGGTGGTGATGCCGGTCAGGACTCGCATGTCGTTGAGATAAGCCGTTGCCGTGGTCGAGTGTACTGGCATCGGCGCACCCGTACCGCAGGTACGCCGTGAGCCGCAGTCCGGGTCAGTTGCGCATCAGCGTGGATTTGCCGAACAGGCTCTCGATCAGGTCCACCGCCACCCCGGCGGTGCGGTTGTGGTCGTCGAAGGCGGGGTTCAGTTCGACCACGTCCAGCGAGCGCATGCGCCCGGTATCGGCGATCATTTCCATGCACAGCTGCGCCTCGCGGTAATTGGGGCCGCCCTGCACCGTGGTGCCCACGCCCGGCGCGATCGACGGATCGAGAAAATCCACGTCGAAGCTGACATGCAGGTGGGTGTTCTCGTCCAGGTCGTCCAGAGCCGCCTCCATGGCGCGGCGCATGCCGTGCTCGTCGATGTAGCGCATGTCGTAGATTTCCAGCCCGACCTCGTGCACGAGTTTCCGTTCGCCCTCGTCCACCGAGCGGATGCCGATCTGGCGCACCGTCGCCGGATCGATCGCCGGCTTGCTGCCTCCCAGTCCGGTCAGCGCCGCAGGACCGTGACCGCACAGGCAGGCCACCGGCATGCCGTGGATGTTGCCCGACGGGGTCAGTGTGCTGGTGTTGAAGTCGGCATGCGCGTCCAGCCACAGGATGCGCAGTTTCCTGCCCTGCTCGCGGCAATGGCGTGCAACGGCGGTGATCGAGCCGATGGCCAGGCAGTGGTCGCCGCCCATCATGATCGGCATGCGCCCCAGCGCCAGCTCGGCGTGTACTGCATCCATGGTGGCGCGATTCCAGTCCACCACGCCATCCAGATGACGGTAACCGTCATGCGGCGGCTGCCAGGGATTGGTGGGACCGGACAGGTTGCCGCGATCGACCACGTCGAGCCCGCGTGCGCGCAGTCTGGCATCGATGTCGGCCACGCGCAGGGCGTCCGGACCCATCAGGGCACCGCGATGTCCGGCGCCGATGTCGGTGGGCACCCCGATCAGGGACAAGGGAGGGAAACGCTGCATGTGCTACCTCGCTGTCACCAACGGCCGGGTCGGATGGGGGATACCGGAACCGATCGGGCCCGCAGGCAACGCATTCGTGATGTGTGGTGCCGGCACTCCGACTCGAACGGAGGACCTACCGCTTACAAGGCGGTTGCTCTACCAACTGAGCTATGCCGGCTCGGCTCGCCATTCTATCAGGCAGCGACGCGCGGTCAGAAACAATCCACGGGCACAGCCTTGATGTCGCCCTGCCTGGCATAGGCATGCCAGTCGAAACCCGGCGCCCTGGGCAGGGCGATGTCGACCCAGTATTGTGGCAGGGTCTCGGTGCGTTCGCGCAATTGCGCGGGAAATCCCAGGTCGGTCAGTTGCTTGACCCGCCGCTGTGCATTGGCCGGATCGTGGAACAGGCCGAGCGAAATGGTGTTCTGGCGATCTCCCGCCGTCACCACGTAGTAGTCGCTCACGCCCTTGTCGGAAAGCTTGCGCGCCATGGCCAGTGCCTGGTCGCGCGAGGCCAGCGGTGGCAGGTAGACCCACCAGCCGGTGGACTGGGTGGTCTGCTCCTGCTGGAACTGGATGTCGGCCACATGCGGTGTCAGGGCGCGCATCGCATCACGCATGTCCGACTGGGTGTCGAACGGACCCAGGCGCAGGCACTTGCCGTCGCCCTGGATGTCCCGTGCCGCGGATCCGGCGGGGGCCGGGGCGGGCGTACCGGATGGGGACTGTTCGGACAGCAGCCTGAGCTCGGGAACGCCGGGGTCGGTGGCTGGCGGAAAGACCTGTGTCGTTGCGGGTCCGAACACCAGCCAGGCGCCCACGCCAAGGTTGAGTGTCAGCAGCAGCAGGAAAAGCAGGCGTACGAACATCAAGACTCCCGCGGTTCTTCCACGTATTGTAGCGACACCCGTCAGCCCCCGGGGTGCTCACGGTCCCAGACGGCAAGTCCATGCAGCACCAGGTCCGGCCGCACCTCGTTCGGCATGGCAAGACGCCCAGCCAGCGGGACGGCATCCCCCCCGCACAGCACCACACGGCAATGCGTGCCCAGACGCTGCAGCATCCGTGCGTGAAAATGCCCGACCAGACCCAGCGCCGCGCTCCAGCAGCCGGAAACGATTGCATCCTCGGTGTCGTCGGCGGCGTCCACCCATGCCGCATCACCGGTCTCGGGCAAGCCTGCGGTGGCCCGATGCAGGGACTGCTGCATCAGGCGCGGACCCGGGGCGATCAGTCCTCCCAGGTGCCTGCCTTCGGCATCCAGTGCATCCAGCGTCAACGCGGTCCCGACGCTGGTCACCACGCATGGCGCAAGACCGGCGTCGCGTGAGGCAACCATGGCCAGAAAGCGGTCGACCCCCAGTCGCTGCGGTTGCGGATAGGCATTGCGCACCCCGCAAGCCTGTGCCGGTGATCGCAACCACAGCGGCTCACCCAGGCCATGGGCCTGCAACGCCCGGCTCACGCGTTGCTCGCGTTGCGTACCGGCCACCGAGGCGGCCAGGATGCGCCTGGATGCACGCGCCGCGGACAGCCAGTCCGGGGACAGACCCTCTGTCTCGATGCTCTCCCAGGATTGCGCATGTGCCTGCCCCGGCATGCCCGCTTGCGCACATGCCCATTTCAGCCGCGTGTTGCCGAGATCGAGCAGCAGGCTCATGCGGAACGCACCGAAACTTCGGCACTGTCCACGCGCAAGTGCTGTCCGTCGCGACGCAGACACAGGGCGCCGTGGGCATCCACGCCATCACCGATGGCCTCGTAGCTTTCCTGCCGGGTACTGACACGCACGTGCCGCCCGCGCAGGATGTCCAGGCGCGCGTAATCGGCGGCAAAAGCCGCAAAACCCTCGGTATCGAAGCGAGCCAACCCTTCCCGCAGATGATCGGCCAGGTTGGCCACGATGCGGTTGCGTCCGGGCACGGGGTCCGCCAGATCGCCCAGGTCGGCGACCGGCTGGCCGGCCTGTTCGCGCAGGGCCAGCGGCAGACGCAGATTCAGACCGATGCCGATGACCGCCGTGCTCGGCCCCTGGTATTCGCCGCTCAGCTCGACCAGGACGCCCGCCAGTTTGGCGCCCGTGTCCGTCACCAGCACGTCGTTGGGCCATTTCAGGCCCAGCCCGCGGATGCCCAGTTCGTGCAGCGAGGCAACCAGGACCACGCCCACGGCAAGCGACAGCCCGGAAAGGCCGGCAAAGCCGCGATCAAAGCGTTTCATGCACGACAGGTACACGTTCAGCCCTGGCGGGGATATCCAGCGCCGCCCGCGCCGTCCGCGACCTGCCTGCTGCACCTCGGCCAGCACGATGGCGCCATCGGCCAGATCCCCGGCACGACGCCGGCATTCGCTGGATGTCGAATCCAGCGACCAGTGCACCTCAAGTGGCACGTTTGACGAGCGGCACAGCGCGCGTATGCGCCCGGCATCGAGCAGTTCGACCGGCCACGGCAGACAGTAGCCCCGGCCGCGACGGGCGGCGACGGGCAGACCCTGGGCGCGCAGTTGCTCGACCTGCTTCCAGACCGCGGCGCGGCTCAGGCCCAATTGCGTGGCAAGTTCCGCACCGGCAACCGGCCTGCCCTTGCCCAGCAGGGCAAGCAAGTCGCGCGCATGCGCGCCGCGCGCCGGCGGCACATTGGGTCCGGGATGGCTCATGGCAGGCATTCTACGGCAGCCAGGGATCCTGACGACCGTGCCGGATGACAAGAACATCGATCATGTGGACATTCGCCACCCAGGGCCGCCAGAGTCCACGTCAGCGCTGCGCCGTCATGGCGGTTCGCGGCAAACCTCCAGACATGCACAAGGCCAACAGGCGCTTTATCGCGCCATCATCAGAAGAATGGGGCCGGTATCGACACGGCCAGGCAGAAGTGCTCCGTACTGGCAACGACGTCCGCATTCTGCGAAGATCGGGGTCTGGTCCGGATTCCTGGAGCAAGACCAGATGAAACGGAAATCCCATCGACTTGCCATGCTGGCTGCTGCTGCATGCTGCCTGGCGCCTGCGAGCGTCCTGGCCTCGGCCGTCCACGGCCAGGGCAGCACCGGCAACAACGACTCGGCACGCTCAAGCGCACAATCGACGCTTCCTGCCGCCCATGCCAACGGGTTCGCCGACAACGGCGATGCTGTCCGGGCAGGCACTGACCGTTCCGCATCTGCATCCCGGACGAGCGCACAGGCCAACCCGTGCGACAACGGCGCGGGCACCAGCGGCATCACCGCAGGCTTTGCTTCATGCAGTCATGCACATGGCGGCAATGACAGCGGCGCAGACAACGGCAACAGTCGCGACGGTCTCGGCTGGCAATCGCTGCTGCCCGGCTCGATCCAGTAACTCTGCCGGCAAACCTCGCGCGCTGCATGGCACGCGATCATTGTGCCGGCATGCGGATGCGGAAATGCGCGCCGCCCAGATCCTGCGAACGCAGCACCTCGAGCGTGGCATGGCGCGACTGCACGATGTCCTGCACGATCGACAGGCCGATGCCATGCCCCTGCACGCGCTCGTCACCGCGTACTCCGCGCTGCAGGATGCGCTCGACCTGGTCCGGCTCGATCCCCGGCCCATCGTCTTCCACCGAGATTTCCAGCCCGGGACGCCGGTGACCGCGCTCTTCCAGCGCCTGGGCCGTCAGCAACACCCTATGCCGGGCCCACTTGAAGGCGTTTTCCAGCAGGTTGCCGAGGATTTCCATCAGATCGCCGCTCTCCCCGTAGAAGCGAGCCTTCGGATCAATGTCGAACTCGCACAGGATGTTGCGCGCGGCATGCACCTTTTCCAGGCTCCGCACCAGGTCCTCGGCATGGGCAGCCACCTCGACCGGCGTCACGAAGGTCTGCACGCCCGAACTGGCCGCACGCGAAAGCTGGTAGGCCACAATGTCGTCCATGCGCTGAACCTGCCGGGTCAGATCGCGATGCGCGTCTTCCGCAATGTCGCCCAGTTCCAGCCGCGAGCGCACCACGGCGAGGGGAGTCTTCAGGCTGTGTGCCAGGTCGGCCAGGATGTTGCGGTGCCGGCTCAGGCTGCGGCGCTCGTTCTCGATGAACGCATTGAGGCTGCCGGTCAGGCCATAGAGCTCCGCCGGGTAGTCGCCCTCCAGGCGTTCGCGTTCGCCACGGTCGACCCGGGCCAGGTCTTCCGACACGCGGCGCAGCGGGCGCAGGCTCCAGCGCAGCAGCAGCAACTGCAACAACAGCAGCAGCAGGCCAAGCGCAGCAAGCCAGGTGAATAATGTGCGCCGATAGACGCTGAGCTGGGCCCTGAACTGGGTCTGTGTCTGCGCCACGGTGAACGTCAGGTCCACGGGCTTGCCGTGCGGTCTGGCATAGGCCACACCGAGACTGTAGATGTACACGTCACCCACACTGCTGGGAACCGGCCCGGAGAACAGGCTCTGTCCGGGCGCCAACCGCCCATGCAGACCCAGCAGCCGCCCCACCGCGGACGGCGACTCCCAGCGGTAGCCGTTGTCACCGTCGATCACGGCATACAGGCCCGAACCGGGGCGCAGGAAATCCGAATGCGGCGGCGGTGAATCCGGCGGCAGCACACGTCCGCCACGACCCACGTCGGTGGCCGCCAGGTAGGCGTACACATATCCCTGCAGGCGATCGCGCAGCGCCGCGCGTGCGCTTTCGAAATAGGCATGGTCGAGCGACAGCCCGGCCAGCCCGAGGAAGGCGACCAGGACCAGCCCGGTCGCCAGCGTGGACCGGCTTCCCAGCGATAGCGGACGGCGTGCACTCATGCGACGATCATGCCCCATGCATCCGTCCCGTGCAGCAGCGAAGGCGGGAGAACGTGACCCGCCCCACGCGGGTCATGCGTCCTCTTCGACCTCGTCGCGCGGGATCGCGAACCGGTAACCACGGCCGCGGACCGTCTCGATCGGCTTGATGTCGCCGTCCGGATCCAGCTTGCGGCGCAGCCGCCCGATGAACACTTCCAGCACGTTGGAATCGCGGTCGAAGTCCTGCTGGTAGATGTGCTCGGTCAGGTCCGCCTTCGAGACCAGTTCCCCGGCATGCATCATCAGGTATTCGAGCACCTTGTATTCGTAGCTGGTCAGGTCGACCGGCCGGTCCTTGACCGCCACCGTCTGCGCGGTGGTATCCAGATGGATCGGACCACAGGCCAGCACCGGTCGTGACCAGCCGCTGGCACGACGCACCAGGGCATTGATCCGCGCCAGCAGTTCCTCCACGTGGAACGGCTTGATCATGTAATCGTCGGCGCCGTGCTTGAGGCCCTCGACCTTGTCCTGCCAGCTCGAGCGCGCGGTCAGGATCAGGATCGGATAACGCTGGCCGTCCTCGCGCAGGGCCTTGACCAGGTCCATGCCCGACAGCTTGGGCAGGCCCAGGTCGATGATGGCAAGATCGAACGGCACCTCGCGGCCCATGTACAGGCCTTCCTCGCCGTCGGCAGCGGCATCGACGGCAAAGCCATCGCGCTTGAGTCGTGCCGCGAGGGTTTCGCGCAACGGCGCCTCGTCCTCCACCAAAAGGATACGCATCGATGTATCTCCCACTGTTTTTGACTAGTTGCCGCGCCCGTCGCTGCGCAGGGTGACCACGCGGACGTAGCCGTCCGGTGTCAGGACCTTGATGCGGTATTCGGTCACACGGCCGAGATTGCGGCTGTCGGCCTTGAGCACCTTGCCGCCAACCTGATTCTGCACTCGTGCCACGGCTTGTTCCAGCGTCAGGCCCCCGTTCCCCGGCGCCGAAGGCAACTCACGATGCGACAGGGGCACCTGCGGCGGACTGGCCGGCGGCACGGATGGGACGTTCACCGGCGGATGTGGCAGCGGAATCTGCACGGGCGGACCCCCGGTCGGCAGGGCAACCTGGGGTGCAGCGACGGCCATGACCGGCGTCCCGGCCACCAGCAGCGTCAGCAGCCAGTTGCCGGCCACGCCCGACCGCGTATGTTTCTGGTTTCGCGTAAGCATCATGCCCCCATCATCGCGCATGCCGTTGAATTCGTGCTGAATCGCCTCATGCGGCATCCCGACGCTCCACCCCCAGCGCACCGATGGCACGCTCCACCAGCGACCAGTCGGCGCCACTACGGTGCGCCCCCTCGCTGAGTACACGGCGGAACCGGCGCGCGCCCGGCGTACCGTGGAACAGGCCCAGCACATGCCGCAACATGTGCTTGAGCGGCGTCCCGCGCGCCAGTTCGGCTTCGACATGGGGGCGCAGGCGATGCAGGACACTGACCCGGTCCGGCACCGGCGTACCCCATAGCACCGCTTCCAGCTCGGCCAGGATCCACGGTTGATGGTAGGCCACCCGTCCCAGCATGACGCCAGGTACGTGATCAAGGTGCCCTACGGCTTCGCCTGCATTCGCGATGCCACCGTTCAGGATCACCGCCAGATTTGCAAACGACTGCCGAAGTCGGTGCACGCGCGCGTAGTCCAGCGGTGGCACCTCGCGGTTTTCCTTCGGGCTCAGGCCCTTGAGCCAGGCCTTGCGCGCATGCACGATCAGCACCTCGACCCCGGCGTCGACCATGCACTGGGCGAACCGGTCAAGATCGCGTTCGCTGTCCTGCTCGTCGACCCCGATGCGGCACTTGACCGTCACCGGCACGGCCACTGCCTCGCGCATGGCACGTACGCAGTCGGCCACGCGCCCGGGTTCGAGCATCAGGCAGGCACCGAATCGGCCCGACTGCACGCGGTCGGACGGGCAACCGACATTGAGGTTGATCTCGTCGTACCCGGCCTCGGCACCGTAACGCGCGGCGCGCGCCAGTTCGTCCGGCTCGCTGCCACCCAGCTGCAGGGCCACCGGGTGTTCGTCCTGTCCGTGCTCTAGCAGACGCAGCCGGTCGCCGTGCACCAGCGCGGCCGAGGTGACCATCTCGGTGTACAATCGCGCGTTCGGCGACAGCAGACGATGGAACGTGCGGCAATGCCTGTCGGTCCAATCCATCATCGGTGCCACGCAAAGGCGCCAGGGGTGATCAGCTTGTACCGCCGCATTTCCGGCTTGCATGTGCCGGGATTGGGCGTCGATCGCGTCGGACATCGGTCAACGGGGTTATGCCGGGCCAGCCGACAGGATACATGCAGTCCCCGGCCGGACCGAGTCCGCCGTGCATCCACACCCGCTCAGGACATGAAAGATCCATGGTAGCCATGGCCACGGAGCGCGTTCTCGACGTGCACCACTGGAACGCTTCGCTGTTCAGCTTCAGGACCACCCGAGACCCGGGCTTGCGCTTTGCCAGCGGTCAGTTCGTGATGATCGGCCAGACGGTCGACGGTCGTCCACTGATGCGCGCCTACTCGATCGCCAGCGCGCACTACGAGGAGCATCTGGAGTTCTTTTCCATCAAGGTGCCCGACGGCCCGCTGACCTCGCGCCTGCAGCACCTTGCAGTCGGCGATGAAGTGATCGTCAGCCGCAAACCCACCGGCACCCTGGTCCTGTCCGACCTGCGGCCGGGCAAACGCCTGTACCTGATGGGCACCGGCACCGGATTGGCGCCCTTCCTCAGCCTGATCCGCGACCCGGAAACCTACGAGCGATTCGAACAGGTCATCCTCTGCCACGGAGTGCGCCAGGTCGAGGATCTGGCCTATGCCGACCTGATCGAACGCGAACTGCCCGCGCATCCGTATCTGGGCGACCTGGTGCGCGGAAAGCTGATCTACTACCCCACGGTCACGCGCGAGCCGTTCCGCCATCACGGGCGGCTGACCACGGCGATCGAAACGGGGCAACTGGCGCAGGCCACCGGGATGCCTGCACTGGATCCGGCGCAGGACCGGGTGATGCTGTGCGGCAGCCCACGCATGCTGACCGATACCGCCGCCCTGCTCGACGCACGCGGCTTTGCCGTATCCCCGCGTACCCGCGAGCCCGGCGATTACGTCATCGAACGCGCCTTCGTCGAGAAATAGCCGCACCCGGCTCCGGGCACATGGCATTTGCCGTGCAGGCCCGGCTGATCCGGGGCATCATGCGATCCATGCCCTGGTTCGACATCCTCCTCTACGTCCTTGCGGCAGCACTGGTACTCGTCGGCCTGGCCGGCACACTGTTGCCGGCCCTGCCCGGCGTCCCGATCCTGTATGCCGGGCTATGGCTGGCCGCGGCCACCGACGGCTACCGCCATGTCGGGGCTGGCTGGCTGCTGGCCATCGCCGTGGTCGGTATCCTCGCCCTGCTGCTGGACTTCGTCGCCGGCGTGCTGGGAGCCAAACGCGTCGGCGCCACACCCGCCGCGCTATGGGGTGCGGCGATTGGCGCCTTCGTTGGACTGTATTTCGGGCCGCTCGGGCTGCTGCTCGGCCCATTCATCGGCGCCCTGGCCGGCGAACTGCTGTCGGGAAGCAGCGTGCTGCGCTCCACGCACGTCGGCATCGGCACCTGGATCGGGCTGCTGGTGGGCATCCTTGCCAAACTGGTACTTTCGTTCGTGATGCTGGCGATGTTCGCCTTCGCGATGTTCTTCTGACCGATTACCCCGACACACTGCCCGGCAGCACATACAGCAGCACCGCCAGATAGTGCAGCACGCTGCCGGCCAGCACGAATGCATGCCATACGGTGTGGTGGTAGGGCATGCGCTTGTACAGGTAGAACGGCACCCCCAGCGTGTACGCCACGCCCCCGGCCAGAAGCAGTACCAGCCCGCCGGCCTGAAGATGGTGATACAGCGGTTCGATCGCGACCACGCCCACCCAGCCCATGGCCACATAGAGCAAGGCTGCCACGCGCCGTGGCAGGTGCACGAGGCCCAGCTCCAGCACACTGCCCGCCAGCGCCAGTACCCAGATCGCGGTGAACAGGCTCCAGCCCCACGCTCCCGGCAGCGCCAGCAGGGTGAAGGGGGTATAGGTGCCGGCGATCAGGATGAAAATCGCGATGTGATCGATGCGCCGCAGGATCGGTCGCAACCGTTGCAGCGGGATGGCGTGATAGAGCGTGGAAGCGGTATACAGCAGCACCAGCGTGGAGCCGAATACCGCACAGGAAACCACCGCGCGGGCATGGCCGTGCACGGCAGCCAGCGTCACCAGCAGCACCAGGCCGACGATGCTCAGGACGATGCCGATGCCATGCAGGATGCTGCTGGCCAGTTCGTCGCCGAATGGATAGCGCGCGGTGTCCGTTGCTGCGGCCTGCTGCGTCACGATCATGCCTCCGGATTGCGCATGGCGCCGGTCGGCGCCATGCGATCACCCTGCCCGAACACCGGCATCACGGCAATGCCATGCCACATGACGATGCCTCATGATGCCTTCATCGTTCGATGATGAAGGCGCCGGCATCCACGCCAAGGTTCCAGCCACTGCCCTTGCCGGCCAGCGCCAGCGAAACGCTGCCCTTGGTTACCACGGTCGCAGCCGCGCTCTTGCCGACACCGGCATGCGCGCCGCCGAATGCATAGTGTCCGAGCACATCCGAGATGCTGTGCACGCCGGTGAAACGACCCTTGCCGTTGACCACCTTGGTCTTGCCGAGCGTCAGTCCGCCACCCTTCACGCGGATGTGCACGCGCATGCTTTGCCCGTTGGAACAGGTCACCGTGCCTTCGCCACTGGCCGTCTTGTAGAAAATGGACCAGCCGGAAAGGTTGTAGCTCAACCGGCAGGCAACTTCACCCGCATGCGCAGGTTGCACGCTTGCCAGCACCAATCCGGCGGCAAGTGCGACGGGGACGATCCAGCTTCGCATGATGCGTACTCCTGGTTGGGTCGGAATGGCTCCATTGTCGCGTCCGAAGATGAACCGCAAGGCAACACGACACAACATTCGGCAGGCATGCTTTGAAAGCGTGCGTGCATCGGTCTAGAGTCAGGGCATACCACTGGAGAATTCGACCATGCCTCGCCCTCAACTGCTGGTCCGGGTCGGACACGCGGAAGCTCCCGACACTGCCTTGCGGGTGGCGATCTCCGTGGCCCGTCGCCTTGAGGCCGACCTGGACGGTGTGCAGGTGGTACCACTGGCTCCTGCCGCGTTCGGCGTGCCCGAAGCCATGCCGCTGCAGATGGATACCCAGCACCGGCAGTTCGAGGCCGCCCAGGCACGTGCGGATGCATACCGCGAACGCATCCACGCCGCCGGGTTGCGCGGGAACTGGCATGTCGCACAGGGCGATGCCGCCAATGTGCTGTGCCACATGACGGCGGCCTACGATCTGCTGGTGATGGCGCGTGCCGATGAAATGCGCGATGCGCCGCTCGGTTACGGCACCATCTCGCATGCGGTGTTCGGATGCCGTTGTCCGGTGCTGATCCTGCCCGAGGACGCACCTGTCGCATCCTGTGGCGCGCGCATCCTGGTGGCCTGGAACGGCAGCCGCGAATCCACGCTTGCCCTGCGCGGCGCCTTGCCCCTGCTGATCGCAGCGGACACGGTGCATGTGCTCGACGGTACCGACCCCGAACGCACGCGTGATCCGCTGGCGCCGCCCGATGCCGATCTGCGCACCTGGCTCGAACGTCACGCCATCACGGCACACATCGAGGCTTTCCGGCCCGACGGGCCACCGGGCCCGGCCATCGAAAGCTGCGCCGATGCTCGCGACGCCGATCTCATCGTCATGGGCGCCTGGGGGCGTTCGCGGCTGTCCGAACTCATCCTCGGCGGCGCCACGCGCCATCTTTTCGCGCACAGCCGGCATCCGTTGCTGGTTGCACACTGACAACAGGCACAATCCACCCGCATCGGGCCAGGCCCGCCACGAGGGCAATGCTGCCGCGGCTCCTGCCGCTCAGGATGCATCCTGCGCACGCCGCGCAGGTGAGCGCGAGGCATGCACGATCACGGCAACCAGTCCGGCCAGCAGCAGCGCGGGCAGCAGGAACGGCAGCAACGCAACAAGCAGCAACGGAGCCAGCGCCAGACCCACCACACCGATCACCGTCAGGCCGATCAGGCCGCCGATCAGGGCAAGCAGGCCGCCGAGCAGACCCAGGAACAGCTTGAACACCAGCCCGACTATCGACACCAACAGCCACAGCGCGGCGACCATCAGCAACACGATCATCACTTCGAACATCATTGCCTCCTTGGCTACCATGCCATCATGGGCGCATGTCCGGATGCGCCCGACGTGTCCAGCATACGCCTGTGCCCGGCCTCACGGTACCCACTTTCGTCATGGGTGCATGCCGCCATCGCCTTGCATAGACTGGGCCGCGCATCCTTCCCGACCACCCTGCCCCGGAGTCTGATTCATGTCCCATGCCACCCGTTATGGATTCTGGCACCGCAACATCCACTGGCTCACCGCCGCACTGGTGATCGCCGCCCTGGCCCTGGTCGAACTGCATGACCTGGCACAGCGCGGTTCGGCGCTGCGCTCGAACATGATGTACGGCCACATGCAGTTCGGCATGGCCGTGCTGTTGCTGTTCCTGCCCCGCCTGGTGCTGCGCCTGACAGGCATGGAGCCTCCCGTGGAACCCGCCGTGCCGTGGTGGATGCATCTGCCCGCCAGGGCCGCGCACGGCATCTTCTATCTGCTGATGGTGGCCCAGCCGGTGCTGGGCATCCTCATGGTGCAGGCATCCGGCCGCTCACTCGCCTTCCTGGGGCTGCCGATCCCGTCTTTCGTCTCGCCGGACAAGGCGCTTGCGAAGACACTCGACAACCTGCACGTGATCGGTGGCAACGTATTTTTGTGGCTGGCCATCGTGCATGCCGCCGTCGCCCTGTGGCACCACTGGGGACGCAAGGACAACACCTTGCGGCGGATGCTCTACTCGCGCGACTGAGCATGCCGGAAGCCTAGCCGCGTCGATGCCGGCACAATGCCCACCCCAGCATGACGCCCAGGGTGGCTGCCGTGATTTCCACGAAGACTCGGATACCGAGAAAATCCGGATCATGGATGCCCGACAGCACCCGGCGAATGGTCACCGGCGACTGCATCGGGATCACCGCCATGTAGAACAGGTGCCAGGTATCGATGCCGGCGCCGATGCCGACGGCAGCCAGCCACGACCAGCCAATTTCATGGGCATCGCTCCAGTGCAAGCGCCGGCTCAGCAGCAGGTGCGCCAGGCACACCACAAGCAGGCCGACCAGCAACGCGATAAGCCCCGCCTGCAGCACGCCAGCCATGCCCATGTCGAGGAAGGCGAGATTCACGCGCCGCTCAACGCAGCTGCCTGTCCAGGAAGGCAAGCGTGCGCTTGCGGGCCAGCGCCGCCGCTACCGGATCGTGACTGTCGCGCACGTCGCAATTGAATCCATGCCCGGCGGGATAGACGTGGAACTCCGCATCCGGGTTGGCCTGGCGCACCCGGTCACGGTCGGCGGCGGATATGTGGGCATCGCGCTCGCCGTAGTGGAACATCAGCGGCGCCCTGGCCGGCTCGTCCGCGTACTGCGTGTTGCCCCCGCCGTAATAGCTGACTGCCGGCAAGCCAAGTCGGATCGCCGAAAGATACGCCAGCGTGCCGCCCCAGCAGTATCCAACCACCGCAACCTTGCCTGCATCGCCCAGGGTCGCAGCAGCGGCGGAGATCAGGTCCAGTGCATCCTCATGGCGGATCGCCGATGCCAGCTCGCGCCCCCGTGCAATGCCTTGCGCGTCGTAGTCCAGTTCCACATCGGCTTCGACCAGGTCGAACATCGCCGGCGCGATGGCGGTGAAACCGTCGGCGGCAAAACCATCCACCACGCGGCGAATGTGGTCGTTGACACCGAAGATCTCCTGCACCACCACCACGCCGCCGCGGGCACCGTGTCCGGCATCGGCGCGCCATGCATGGACCTCGGGCGGCCCTTTGCTCAACAGGATCCTGGTTGCCATCAGCTGCTTTCCTGTCCGTTGGGTTTGCGGATACGCACTACACACCCTCCTGGCGACCGAGCACGACGGAAGGCACACCCTCATCGGCGGCCTCGCCGATGACGACGTCCATCGGGCGACAGCACACCGGGCAATCCTCGACATACCGCTGACCGATCTCGCCGCAATCGACCTGCAGGACGATGGACTGGCCGCAATAGGGGCATGTCTCGCTGACCGTTTCCAGTGCTTTCATCGGGTTCACATGATCGTTACGGCCTTGCCCGGAACCGGCATTATGGCCGCCGGCAACTGAATGCCCGCGATCCGCCAACATGCTGCCCGCCACACCATCCCGGGCAGCACTCCGTTCAGAACACGGCAACCAGCAACAGCACGATGCCGATGACCGACACCAGCCAGATCAGCGTGCGCAGCCAGGGAATACCCGCCGCGTACACCGGCACGTAGGCCACCCGCGACCAGAAGTAAAGCTGCGCGCCCAGCAGGGCGTGGCCGTCGCCGGGGTTGCGTACCATCACCGCCAGCAGCAGGGCCGCAAACAGCGGAAAGGTTTCCAGGAAATTGGCCTGCGCGCGCTGCAGTCGACCACCGACACCGCTCAAAGGGCCATTGTTCTCATCGCGCGCACTTGCTGCCCACGGCAGGCCACGCTGGCCCACCGCCGCCATGGCGGCAAGCACCATCTGCACCAGTCCGAGCACCACGACCCAGGCCAGAATGGATGACAAACTGTTCATGACTAGCGCCTCCTCCACATGGACCGGAACGGCCCCCGCGCCACTATGCTACGCATCGGCAAGCCTTGTCACGGGCAACGGGCAGTTGCAACAAACAGTCCGCTACCCGGATCATGCCGGCTGCTGCAACGTACCTGCCCCATGCTCCACCCATACTGTGTTCCACTGATACAGTGCTCCACTGACACCGTGCCGCCATGAACCCCACCGATGCCGACATCCGGCGTTCCTGCCGTTTTGCTCTCTCGCGCGCCGCACCGGCGACGGCAACCGATACCCTGAAGCGGCTGGCTGCCTCGCGCCACGCATCCGAGGCCATCGATGTCTACGGCGACAATGGTGCCGTGGCGCGGTTGCAGGACGCGGCAAGCCGCCGGCTGGGCAAGCAGGCGGGCCTGTTCTTCATCAAGGGCGTCATCGCCCAGCTTTGCGTACTCCAGGTGCATGCCCAGGCACGTCGTTGCCGCAACGTGGTGATTCATCCGCTCAGCCATCTGGATGTGGACGAGCAGGGCGCCGCCGAACGGGTTGCCAGCCTGAACCTCATCCGCCTCGGTCGCCAACGTCACTTCGATGCACGCATGCTCGATGCCCTCACCGAACCGCTGGCTGCCGTGGTCGTCGAATTGCCATTGCGCCGTGCCGGCTTCCTGTTGCCGCCGATCGAAAGGCTGCGCGCGATCTCTGCCTGGTGCCGCGCACGCGGTGTGCCCCTGCATTTCGATGGCGCACGCATCTGGGAATCGTCAGCCGGCTACGGCATGGACGTGGCCGAGCTGGCAGAGCTTGCCGACAGCGTGTACGTGTCCTGGTACAAGGGCTTGGGCGGACTGGGCGGGGCACTGGTGGCAGGCCATACCGATTTCATCGATGCCCTGCGCGTGTGGAAGACCCGCTACGGCGGGGATCTGTTCACCGCCTACCCGTACGCCATCGCCGCGCTGGAAGGACTCGACACCCTGTTGCCCCGCCTGCCCGAATTCGTGCAGCGCGCACGGACACTGGCCGCGGGACTGGCCGACATCGCCCGTCTCCACGTGCATCCCTCGCCCCCGCACACCAATGCCTTCCAGGTCTGGCTGCCGGGCACGCCCGACATACTGGCCGCGCACCATCGCGCCTTCGCCACCGGACACGGGGTCTGGCTGTTCGACGCCTTTTCCGAGGCCCCGCTCTCCGGGCACGCCCTGGCCGAGATCCAGATCGGCGCCGATTCGGACGCCTATGACGTGGATGAAGCCGTGGAGGCCGTTCGCCGCTTCGTATCCTCGCTCCCAGTCCGCGAATCGGACTAGCCGGTCGCGCTCCGGAACGGCGATCCAGCGCACACCTGCATCAGGTTTGCCGGATACGCCTAGGCATATCCGGAAAAGTTTTCTCGCCTGTGCGCAGACCGCACGTCTGCCGTGTTTTTCAGCGCATATTTTCACCCAGTTGATTTAGCTAGTTATTTTTTCCTGATTCCGGCTTTTTCGCACTCCGGAATGAACCGGGTTGCGCATGAATTCGTCAGGTTTTTTCCTATTTACTCACACTGAGGATGCTCCCTATGGTCCCCCGGTCCGCGCGCCGGGGATCAGGTGGGCGGACGCTGCCGAAGCGTGTTTCGGTGGGTTTCGTGGAACGCATGTCCATGCATCCGTATTCGTTGATCAGGGATGGCGCAGGAACGCAGTGCGATTCACGCAGCCCGATGAAATCCACACGAACCGGTGACCCAGAAGTTGGCGCCACCAACTTGTCGGTCGCGGGTGACACTGCAGCACATCCGCGTCCCGTCCCATATCAATCAACCCTCGGGGGAGATAAGCACCATGCGATGGAACATGATGAAAACGGTCGTTGCGACGACCGTACTCGGCCTGATCACATGCGCGGCCTATGCCGGCAGCGGCCAAGCCAACAACCCGCACCAGAATCCCTATTCTCCGGCCTACAAGCATGCTTACCGCCACGGCGCGGTGCCCACGCGCGAGACCTGGGCGAAAATGAAGCGCTACAACCAGTTGCATGCCGCCACGACGACCGCGGCCACCGGTCCCAAGACGCTCAGCTTCGGCGGCGGCGTCGACGGCATCGGCGTCACCAGTGGTGCGGAAAAGGTGTATCTGGTCGTCTACGGCAGCCAGTGGGGCACGGCCGGCACGGATGCCAACGGCAACATGACGCTGTCCAACGACCCGGTCAACGCTGTGCCCTATCTGGAGAGCATGTTCAAGCACATCGGTACCGGCGGCGAATTGTGGTCGGGCACCATGACCCAGTATTGCGACGGTCCGAACGTGTCGTCGGGTTCAACCACCTGCCCCTCCAATGCCAGTTTCGTCGGCTATCCGACAGGTGGCGCGTTTGCCGGCATCTGGTACGACAATTCGGTATCCTCACCAAGCAACGCCACGGCGGCCCAGCTTGCGCAGGAAGCCGTCAAGGCTGCCGGACACTTCGGCAACACCACCGCGGCCTCCAACCGCTATGCCCAGTACGTGATCCTGTCGCCGACCGGTACCCATCCCGACGGTTTCAACACCTCCACCGGCAATTTCTGTGCCTGGCACGACTGGAACGGTGATGCCGGGGTTTCCTCGTCCTACGGCGACATCGCCTTCACCAACATGCCGTATGTCTACGACATGGGCACCAGTTGCGGACAGGATTACGTCAACAGCGGCTCACAGGGCAATCTGGACGGCTTCTCGCTGGTCAACGGCCATGAGTACGCCGAAACCATCACCGACCAGAACCCGGCCGGCGGCTGGACCAACCACACCGGCAGCACCTCGAACGGCCAGGAAAACGCCGACGAATGTGCCTGGATCTCTTCCGGCCAGGGTGCTTCCGCCAACGTGACCATGGGCACGGCCACGTTTGCCATGCAAAGCTCGTGGTCCAACGACACCAACGAATGCGATCTCACGCACTCGATCATCACCGGCAGCAGCAGCGGTGGCACGCCGACCGCCAGCTTCACCTACACCACCAGCGGCTTGACCGCCAACTTCACCGATACGTCCACCGACAGCGGCGGCACCATCACCTCGCATTCGTGGACCTTCGGCGATGGCACCTCCTCGACCGCCACCAACCCGAGTCACACCTATGCGGCGGCGGGCACCTACAGCGTGACCGAAACGGTGACCGACAGCGGTAGCGGCAAATCCAGCTCCAGTTCGCAGTCGGTGACGGTCAGCAGTGGCGGTACCGCAACGCAGCTGCTTGGCAATCCCGGATTCGAAACCGGCTCGGCCTCGCCCTGGTCGCTGAGCTCCGGTGTGCTGTGCAGCAACAGCACCTGCACCGGCGAGAGTGCCTATGCCGGCTCGTGGTTTGCCTGGCTGGACGGCTACGGCACCACGCACACCGACACCGCTTCGCAATCGGTCGGCATCCCGAGCGGCGACACGTCGGCCACCCTGGCCTTCTACCTGCACATCGACACTGCTGAAACCACGACCAGCACGGCCTACGACACGCTGACCGTGCAGGTGCTGGACAGCAGCGGCACAGTGCTGGCCACGCTGCATACCTATTCCAACCTGGATGCGGCCTCGGGATATGTGCAACACAGCTTCGACATGAGCCCGTACATCGGCAAGACCGTGACCATCAAGTTCACGGGCAGCGAGGATGTTTCCAACCAGACCTCCTTTGTCCTGGACAACATCACGCTCAACGCCCAGTAGGGCAGCTCCCGAGTCACTCGGGATATGGCGGGGCCGTCCGCAAGGCGGCCCCGTTTTTTGTCCATGCGCATCGTGCGCGATCACGGCTGGGTGACCGACACGCAGCGGTAACCCTCCCTCGAGCCGGCCTGGATTGCGCAATACGCGCTGATAGTGGTGCTCGGCGTGGCGATGAACACCCTGCCCGCCGCCCCGGAAATGCTGTCCACGGCACTCGTGCACGCCGACATCATCCCGCAGGTCGATGTTCGATATCGCTGCAGACCCGCAAGTCGTTGCCGGCGGCCTCTGCCCTCGCCGAGAACCAGCTCGACTGCGATCGGGCCGCGACCCGACTCTTTTATTGAACTCATGGGAGGCCCACGGAACGCATAGCCGTGGATGGCGCGCACTGGATCAACCGCGCCGGCCTGCCCGCGGAATACGACCGCGTCGGGGCACGGGTTTCCCCGGCCTCGGAGAGACCGTGAAGTTCGCGCTTGAAGCCTGACCCCGGGCACCGCCGGGATCGGCCAACTCAGAACGTGTAACGGATGGAAAGCCCGCCGCCGTAGTCCGGCGAGCTGCGGGTATACCCCTTCATCAGGAACGCCGTGCTCGTCCAGGAACGCCCGATGCGATGGCTGAAATAGGCCGTGCTCAACAAGCGGTCGGTACCGGTGGCCAGCGAGGCCTGGGTATAGAAGGTGCTAAGGCCCAGGCTGTTGGCCTTGCTGATTCGATAGATGATGTCGGCCTGTCCGTAGGCGACGTTGCGCAGCTTCAGGCCGGCAGGCGAACCCTGCTTGCGGTAGCCCCCGGTCAGGGCCAGGTACAGCGGACCGGACGATCGCGACAGGGCCGCCTGCAGGGCATAGTCGTTCTTGCCGGTGCCCAGGCCATTGGCGTAACTGGCCGTACCCAGCTTGACCTTGGCCCCGAGCGTCACTGCCACACCGTTGGCAGGATCATTCCACACGCGGTACGTGCCCGTCAGGCGGACATCGCCCATGCCCGAACGCGTGGAGGTCGTCCCGCTTCCCGTGCCGACCGAGCCGATGTTCGGCAGCACGTTGGTCGGTCCGGTCTTGCTGAGATAAGGCAAGGACACACTGAAACCGAAATCGCCCGAATACAGCCGGAACGTCAGTGGAACATAGTAAATGTCGGTGCTCTTGCTGTGTCCGTACTTGCCGGTGAGATAAAACCCCGACACACCGACAGATGTCGTGGTGGCTGCATTCGCCGCCGTTGCGCCGCACAACGCGACCATGCATGCCGCTGCCGTCACGGCCGGAAACATCCGCTTGCTCATGTTCTTTCCCTTATGCTTGCACGGCGCAGTTGTCAGGTTTCGCCACATGCCGTCCGCTCATGTCCGCACCCGGCCCTGCCTGGAAGCAGGACCGGGCGGATCCTTATGCTGCCGCTGACCGCGCACACGCGGTCGGTCTCGGGCATCGGCCATCAGTCGCCGGATGCGTCGGCAGCCTCGGCAGCGTTCGCCGCTTCGCTGGCCTGCGCCGCTTCACTGGCCTGCGCCGCTTCGCTGGCTTCGGCAGCCTCGTTGGCCTCGGTCGCTTCCGTAGCCTCGGTCGCCTCCTGGGCCTCCACGGCTTCCGTGGCCTCATGGGCTTCCGTGGCCTCGGTAGCCTCGGTGGCCTCATGTGACTCGGCGGCTTCCGTGGCATGGCTGCTTTCGGTCGCGCTGTCGGTGCTGTCGGTCATGCCCTGCTGGTGATCGCCGGTTTCCTCGTGCTGCGCACCTTCCTGGGCATGTTCCTGCTCATGCTGGCCGCTTTCGGAGGGTGCGGTCTGCGGCGTGTAGGCAAATGCCAGAGGCGCCGCGGCGAAGGCGAAAGCCGCCGTGCACAGCAGTGAAAGCAGGGTTTTCTGTTGCATGTTCATTTGGGTTCACTCCGGATACTGGTTCGGTACGCCGGGGTACAAGCCACTGCCCCGGCCCGCATCGGTCACGGCCTCCCTGCCGGACGGATGTGCTGCGTCGTACTTCACTTCCACGGTATAGCACATGTGGCTTAAGCAAATGTGAACAAATTCACTGTTCGGAGGCCCTTTCCATCTCACCCGGCCTGAGATGACAGGCTGCACCGTTCAGACGTCTATCCGTCTCCGCGTGACCCGAAAGTCCTTGCCCGGTCCATCGGGGGATAACACAGCGCAACATGGGGAAGCTTAGGCATGTGACATGACCGGCACCGCATCACGGCGTAGCATCCACCGCATGTGCTCGAATTTCGACAACCTGCGCCCAGACAGCCCGCCACCCGAAAGCAGGGTGCGCGAGTATGCCGGCCTGCTGTTGTCGGGCACAGCCGGACCGCTTGCCTCGCTGCGCGTGTGGCCGCGGCAGACGGCGTGGATCCTGCGTCACGACGAAACGCGCGCGGACTGGCGCTTCGAATGCTGGCGCTGGAGCCTGGTGCCGTTCTGGTCGGACACGGCCAATCCGAAGATGTCGACCTTCAACGCACGCTCCGAAACAGTGGATCGCAAGCCCGCCTACCGCGACGCATGGCGGCGCGGGCAGCGTTGCCTGATTGCACTGACCGCATGGTACGAGTCGGGACGCAAGCTGGGGCGCAAGGGCTGGGTGCAGATCCGGCCCAGGGCGCCGGCCATCACCTTCGCGGGACTGTGGGACAAATGGACGCCGCGCGACGGCGGCGCGGCCCACGGCAGTTTCACCATGTTGACCACGACCGCTGCGCCAGACCTGGTGAAGGTTCACGAGCGCATGCCGGTCATCATTGCCGAACCGTGGCGCGACCGATGGCTGGACCCGGCCACGCCTTCCGAACACGCGCAACGCCTGCTGCATCCGGTGCAAGACGATTTTACCGTGCAACCCGTGTCATGAATGCGCCGCATCCTCGGCGGGAATCAGCAGCCACAGGATGACGTAGACCAGGATGCCGGGGAATGCCGCGGAAAAGATCGAAATCAGCACGTACAGGATGCGCGCCATGCGCACATTCAGGCCGAAATGCTCGGCCAGCCCGCCGATCACGCCGGCGATGACGCGGTCGCTGCGCGAACGGCGCAGCACGTGTGTGGACGTTGTCATGAGGGTGCCTCACAGGACGACACTGACCAGTGTACCTGCCCGCGTGTACGTGCCCTACTTGTCGACGGCAATCACATACGCAGCTACATATTGCCGCACGACGCCATCGCCATGATCTGCTTCACGCATACTGACAGACGGTAGTGCCCAGCCAGTGCGTGCCTCCGAACCGGGGTCGATCCTGGCTTGAGCGATCCCTTACCCGTCAATCGAGTGCTCCATGTCCGATACCATCCACGCCGAATATTTCACCGACCTGCTGTGCATCTGGGCCTATGGCGCCCATGTGCGTATCCGGCAGTTGCATGCCGATTACCGTAAGCAACTGTCCTTGAAGGCGCGCTACATCCCTCTTTTTGCCTGCACCGGACAACGCATCGGGAAGGGCTGGGCAGCGCGGGGAGGCTATGCCGGATTCGGCAGGCACTGCCGCGAGGTGGCAAGTCACTGGGACCACGTGAAGGTTCACCCGGACATCTGGAAGGACGACCCGCCCGCCTCGTCGACCAGCCCGCACCTGTTCCTCAAGGCGGTACAGCTGCTTGAAGATGAAGCCGTGGTGGATATTGAGCGTGACAGCGAGCCGCTTTCCTCGCGCCTGGCGTGGTTGATGCGGGAGCGCTTCTTCGCCGGACGGATGAATATCGCGCGATACGACGTGCAATGCGCCCTGGCACGGGAGCTCGACCTGCCTCTGTCCGCCATCCGCGCCAGGCTCGACAGTGGCCAGGCCCATGCCGCCCTGCACGACGACTTTGAGGCCCAGCAACGCTACCAGGTAACCGGAAGTCCGACGCTGGTTCTCAATGAAGGACGGCAACGGCTTTATGGCAATGTCGGATACCGGATCATCCAAGCCAATGTCCGTGAACTTCTGCACGACCCGCAGGCCGGAGAAGCCAGCTGGTGCTGAGCCGGAGGCATCGAATGATCACCGCGCGGAGCGCAGGCCCCGGGCAGGATCTGCCCGATGCGCATGCCCGGCATCACAGATTCACCCGCACCCTGCCCAGCTTGACGCCGAACTCGAGCCGCACGTCCATCGAGTCCTCATGCCGCGTACCGGGCGTGCCCACATAGATCCACTGGCTTGCCGCCTCCACCACCGCCATCTTCATGCTGGACGGGCAGGTGGATTCGTCCGGATCCACCTCCTGGACCCGACCCTGCGGGTTGACGCTCAGCCATACGCTGACCTTGCAGGTGCTGGCAAACCCTGACGGCACCCGGGGTACCGGCGTGTATACCCACGGCATCGATGAAGTGCCGATGGTGCGATACCGCGGCAAGGCCCGCTGCCGGTCTCCGGATACGTACAGCACGCGTCCGCTCCTGCCATCGAACTGGATGGCCACCGGCCAGCCGCGCTGGTTGCCGGGTGGCAGGGGGAAGGTCACCGAGTCCATCTTTGCAACCATGCAGCGAGTGAAACCGTTGTCGGGCAAGGGCACCGGCGCGGTCAACACGCCATCGAGGCGCATCGTGCCCACCAGGGAGAATGTCTGTACCTTCGGACCCCGGTTTGCGCTCGAACAGCGCTGCTCCAGGTTGCGCATCACCGCCGCGTTGACGGACTGGTGCAACAGCTTCGAGTACGCCCTCTGCTGGCTGCCAGATCCTGTTTTCCGGATCTGCGCCGCCAGTGACTGGATGCGCGCATCGCTGTTTCCTGCCGCCCTGGCATTCGCCTGACACAACATCGCACCAAAGGCGGCCATGCACGCCGCCACAACTGCCTGCCACTTCATGATTCCCCCTCCAGGATCCCGGATGTTCGCTATCGCACCGGATCCCGACACGCGCAGCCATGTCCCTTGCGGACATCATTGCAGGCGCCGTATCCGTGCCTCCCCTTCCTCATCATGCCATGAAGTTTCCGGCTCGGCACGGTTCAATGCCACACATTTCGCGACCGGGTGGCACGATCCCGAATACCCCTTCCGAACGGCCGCGGACCGCGATCACGAGGCATGGCGGAGCCTTACTTCGACCCGGCAGCCTCTGCGGCACGGGCTTCCTGGACCACTTTATCCACAGCGGCAATGACCACACCGGGATGCAGTACCTGGATATAGTGACTGCTGTCCTTGATCACCCGGAAGCTTCCCCGGCTGGAAAGCCTGGCAAGGCGCTCCTGTCCTTTCTTGCCCGCCGCCATAAGCGTCGGAATCGCTTTCTTGATCGCGGCAGGCATGGCGGGCGGCAGCGGTTCGGGCATGCCCGCATGCAATACAACGAGCGGCATGTCGCCGTAATTGCGCCCCGGATCGATGGCGTTTGCGGAATCCTGCTCCAGATTCGCAGCGCGCGACGCCCGGGTGGCAAACACCTGGGGGTGACTGATATCGAATCGATCCAGCGCCAGGCGCAAGGCCTTCGGAAACATGGGCGGTCTTTGCAGACAACCATGCGCGTCCATGACGCCCGGCTTCAGCTTCCCGGCACGCGCCTCGGCCTGGCACACCCGGGCCTGCGCCACGATCGGGCCTCCCTGGTGCATCATTGCAAAGAGCGCAGGCGCGATCCGCTTGATGTCGCCGGACATGCCCGGATACGACGGATCGACCAGCACCATGCCGACCACCTCGTGTGGATGCCGGTCCTTGAAACGAAGGCTTTCCAGGCCACCCAGCGAATGACCGACCAGCACGTACGGTAACCAGCCACAACACGATGGCGGTCAGCATGCCTGATGTGTATTTGCCGATCGATGCATTGCCTTTCATCGCATACTCCCTGCGGGGCGTGACACGTATCGCGCACATCGAGTCTACGTCTTCGATCCGATCGCGCTATCGGACAAAAGTCGTAGGCACCAGGTCTCCGTGATGAACGGGGGATTCGTGGATCTGTATATGCCTACTGTCCCCTGTAGAAGACCTTGCCCTGCAATGTCGCGCTGCCGTTCCACTCGTGCATGCAAGGTGTCAGCGGCCGGAGTATCACGCACCTTGCCGCAATTCCGATCCTTGTATTACCCATTGCGCAGGCGTAGCGTGAATTTTCGTGTTTGCGCCGATGCGCTTGTCCATCTGCCTGTCCGCCAGGATCCCCATTCCATGAAAGCCACGCTCCACATTCTGACCTGTCTTGTCCTCGCCACCGCGTGCATTCTTCCGGCCCGAGCCGGCGACGAACACAAGCTTGCCTATCCGGTCGCGCACCGCGACGCGACCGTGGATACCTATTTCGGCACCCGGGTGCCGGCGCCCTATCAGTGGATGGAAAACCTCAGCGACCCCGCGCTGCACCGCTGGGTCGAGGCCGAGAACCGGCTGACCGAATCCTATCTTTCGAAGATTCCGCTGCGCGGCTGGATACGTCATCGCCTGACCCGGCTCTGGAACCACGCTCGCGAGAGCACGCCCGAGCAGCTGAAGAACGGCATGCTGTTCTTCCGCCGCAACAGCGGCCTGCAGAACCAGGGCGTGCTCTATGTGCAGAACGGGCCCGACGCGCAAGCGCGGGTGCTGCTCGACCCCAACACGCTCTCGCCCGACGGTTCCATCGCCCTGGCCGGCAGCGCGCCCTCGCCCGGCGGGCGCTATCTGGCCTATGCCCTCTCCAGGGGCGGTTCGGACTGGAGAACCCTGCATGTGCTGGATGTCGCCACCGGCAAGGTGCTGCCCGACACGGTGCGCTGGGTGAAATTTTCCGGCATCGCATGGACCCACGACGGCAAGGGGTTCTTCTATGCGCGCTATCCCGAGCCTCCCCACGGCGAGCAGGCCATCAGCCACGCCGTCACGCACCAGAAGCTCTACTACCATCGGTTAGGCACACCGCAATCGGCCGACACCCTGATCTATGCCCTGCCCAGAGAGCCCAGGGCATTCATCGGCGCCAGCGTCAGCGAGAACGGGCGCTATCTCTATGTGTTCGTGCAGAAGGGCGCAATCAGCAAGAACCGCCTGTACTACGCCGACCTGGGCAAGCCCGATCGCCCCGACGTCCGGGCCCGGATCCGGCCGTTGTATCCGAAGGAGAACGCCAGTTACGAGCCGATCGGCAATATCGGCTCCACCCTGTACCTGCAGACCACACTCGATGCCCCGCGCGGGCGCATCGTCGCCACCCGCTTCGATGACCCCGACCCCGCACACTGGCGCACCGTGGTGCCCCAGGCGAAGGGCGTACTGGCCGGTGCCACAATGGCCAATGGCGACATCCTGGCCAACTACCGGCTCGTGGCCCAGAGCCGGCTGGTACTGTTCGACACCCGTGGCAAACGGCTGCGCACGCTGCACCTGCCGACGCTGGGTTCGGTGAGCGGTCTGTCCGCGCGCAACGACTCGTCCACGGCGTACTACGCCTTCTCGTCCTTCCTGTACCCGACCACCATTTACCGCTACAACGTGGCGCGCGGCACCACGAAAGTCACTTTCCGTCCCAAGGTGGACTTCGACCCCGACGCCTACCAGACCCGCCAGGTCTTCTACCGCTCCAAGGACGGCACGCGGGTGCCGATGTTCATCGTCGCGCGCAAGGACATCAGGCTCGACGGCAGTCACCCCACGGTCCTGTACGGTTACGGCGGGTTCGATATCACCATCACGCCGCGCTTCAACCCGATGCTCCCGGTATGGCTGGAGCTGGGCGGCGTGTACGCAGTACCCAACCTGCGCGGTGGCGGGGTGTACGGCGAGGCCTGGCACCACGCCGGCATGCTGGGCAGGAAACAGAACGTGTTCGACGACTTCGCCTGGGCCGCCAAATACCTCATTCGCCACGGATACACCCGAAGCAGCCGACTGGCCATCCAGGGCTATTCCAACGGCGGTCTTCTTGTCGGCGCTTCCATCACCCAGCGGCCGACACTGTTCGGTGCCGCCTACATCGGCCACGGCGTCCTCGACATGCTGCGCTACCAGAAATTCTCTGGCGGCGCGTTCTGGGTGCCCGAGTACGGCAGCTCGGCCAGCAGGAAAGCCTTCCAGTGGCTGATCCGCTATTCCCCGCTGCACAACATCCACCCGGGCACCTGCTACCCGCCCACCTTCATCTCCACCTCATGGGACGACGATCGCGTGGTGCCCAGCCACGAGTTCAAGTTCACTGCCAGGCTGCAACGCGCCCAGGGCTGCAGCAACCCCATCCTGCTGCGTACCACCGGCAGCACCAGCCACGTCTACATGCCCACCGGCAAGATGATCCGCCAGACCGCCGACGTGTGGGCCTTCGAGGGATGGAACCTGGGGGTGCGCAAGGTGCCTTCGATGAAGTGATGGGACCCTTGAATGGTGCACAGGCACCGCGTCGCTAGTCGAACCTTCGACGTTGCAGCAACGTAACCTGAGCGATGCCACATTCGTGAGCATAGTCGAAAGCCCCCCGGATCCACCTTCCAGGGTCAGGCCCCGGGTGCGCTCACGAAACGCATCGAAATACACGTAACAGCAACCATGAACATGCCGGCATTGCCCCGCGAATCATGCAATCATGCCCGACCGAGACCACCAGACCCAGGGAGCGAAACCCATGCCCGAAGTTCACCCGGAATTCGGCCGCCTGATGACTGCCGAGGAGTACGCCCGGGAGTGGGAGGAGAATGCCAGACATTTCGAGAAACATGGCTTCTACACGATGCCGCTCGAACGGCTCGGCAAACCCAAGGCAGTGCTGGAGATCGGTTGCGGCTCGGGCCGCAGCACGCTTGCGCTAGCAAAGAAACGGCATCGGGTTGTCGCCATGGAGATCAATGCGACGGCCGCGCGAAGTGCGCACGACTTTCTGAGTGTCAACGGCATCCGCACGCAACTCACCGATGCGCTCCCGTCGGCCCACGAAGTGGAAAAGGGTGCGGCGCAGGTCATCATCGTGACCGGAAACATCCTTGCCGACGATGCTCTGGCATCCGGGACCGATTGGCATCCGGACGCCGTGATCTGCTGGTTCATCGGGGCGCAACTGGATGTGATCGCGGCATTCTTCGGCAAGCCGACGATCAAACTTACCAGTGACGATGTCCGCATGTACCGCCTGTCCCTTCAGGGCAAATGCTATGAGGTTGGCAGGAAAATGCTGCACGGAAACGGCCTGGTGCAAATTGCAGACCGCATGCGTCTTGCATCCTGGCAGGACAAGGACCAGGCACGCGACGAGCTTGTGCAGACACAGTCGGAGCTTGCCGGACCGGACTTCCAGATTTCCAGGTCCTCGACTTTTCTCTCGCGCGTCTCGGGAGGCTTCGACGGCTCCTCGATCCAGTACCTCACGCAAAGTCCGGACTCCAATGTCCGTGTAGTCACATCGGTCATTGCCACCAAAAGATGAATTGCTGCCGCCCGAACCCGGAATCAGGCAAGGAGTACTGTAACCCTCGGGCCTACGCGACCTTGTCGTTCTTGAGCTATGAGCGGTCCTGCAGCATCTGCCGCAAAGGCTCCAGCTGTTCCGCATAATCTTTCCACTGACCAATGCCGCGCGTATGAATCGGCTCACGCACTTGCACACTGCTCGGTGTTGCCACAGGTGAATCGTTGCGTTCGGGCCGCAGGCAAGCGGCCTGCATCTCCAGGCCACAGTGCGCGAGAATCTTGCGCATGGCTGTTTCCGGGTCCCGCACCAGGCTTTCGTAATTCACATCCAGCATGGCGCCGGGCCAGTGCTTGCGCCAATGTTCCGTGATACGGACGTATCCAGCATAGTGGTTGACCAGTGCATGCATGTCATAACTGTAGGATGAGGCGTCGCCGAACATGGCCTTGAAGTTGGAAAAACACACGTCCATGGGATCGCGAACCAGATGCAGAATGGGCGCCTTCGGCAAGGCGCGACGGATGAAGGGCACCATGCGCACATTGATCGGTGTCTTGTCGACGAAATAACGATGTGCTCCCGCCCTCCACTGCGTCTGTTGCAGATAGCGCCGTCCCAGGGCGTGATAATCGAAGCCTGGCGCGCGCCGCAGAAGTTCCAGCGTGGATACCATGCCTTCCTGCGGCACATTGGCTTCGAGATGAAGTTGTCGCCAGAAATCGAGTATCTCGCCTGCCGACACAACATCCGAATGACTGGAAAGCATGTGTTCGAGAAGGGTGGTTCCCGAACGCGGCATGCCAAGGATGAAAATCGGCAGGGGACCTTCGTGCACGCGGGCATCACCGGTTGACGATGGCAGGGCACGGGATGCCTCGATGAATGCATCCGCGGCCAGGGTGTCAGCTTGCGCATCGTAGGACAATGCGCGGTGCATCAGGGCATTGCACTCGACCAGCGCCGGCCAGGCATCTGCATGAAGACCCAGATCGTCCAAGGTCTTGAATACGGCATGCAGGACTTCCGCACGCTCCATGGCGGCAGCCCCATCCAGAGGCTCCTTCGTCGGCCGATGAAGGATACGACGCAGGGCATCCAGACGATTGGCATGCGGTGTCTGCCGCCGCAACTGTGCCCATGCCACCAGGGGACTCGCCGCTTGTGGCCATCGCTGCATGCAGCGATCCAGCCATTGACCTGCTTCATCCATGCGGCCGATGAATTTCAGCAACATCGCATGAAATACGTAGTCATCGGGTTCAGGAAGTCCACGCTGTGCGGCGTGGCTGGATATTTGCGCTGCCAGGGGCACTTCGCCCAGCAACCAGCGCATCCGCGCCTGCACCAGAAGCAGCTCTACCGGCGGGTCGGGCGCCTGGGCCAGAAAATCCAGGCACTCGCGCGCGGCAGGCGTGTCGCCACGAACGATCAGTCGCTGCACCAGCTGGACAATCAACGGCGCATTGCGCGGCAAGTTCCGCGCAGCCTGCTGCAATACCTGCACCGATTCACGCGCGTGGTTTTGGCGGTACAGGATGTCGGACAACTCGATCCGAGCGGCGGTGTCCAGGGGATTGCGGGCGAGAATCGACTCAAGTCGACGCCTGGCGGTTTCCAATGAATCGTTCTGTGCCGGATTCTCACTGGACGGCAACTCGGGCACTCGTGTGTCCTGGGGCAACTGTGGGTTCATCCCCGGATCATAAGTGAAGAAGCGGGTCAGAGCCCGGATTCTCAAAACCCCAGCGCAACCAGCGCATTCGCGATGCGCAACCGGGCCGCATCCGAATCGATGGGGAATGCGCGCAGGAAATCCTCGCGCGACATTGCAGGCTGGCGAGCTCGCACATCGGCCGCCCAGTAACCCGCGCGGGGTGCATCGCCGTGCAGGCTGTGGGCAACCGCGGCAATCAACGCGATAAGCACGTGCGCGCCGGGCGAGCGCGCGGCCCGTTCGGCCCATGCTGCTGCCTCGGCATCCTCGCCCTGCACCATGTGGGTGAATGCACGCGTACCAAGCATGGCGTAATACAGCGGATCGATGGGGCTCAGGCGCATGGCCAGATCGATATGCTCGCGCCCCTTTGCACACTTGCCCGCAAGCGTCTCCGACCAGGCGCGGGCGTAAATGCCCTGCGCATAGTTCGGGCTGATGGATGTTGCCCTTTCGAGCCAGACCAGACTGCCTTGCAAGTCGCCCTCGAGCCAGAAGCTCCGCCCCATGGTGAAATTGACAAAGGGGTCGATCGGATCCAGTTCCAGTGCGCGTTCGGCAAAACGACGCGCGAGCGTGGTCTCGCCGGCCCGGTCCTCGGTGTAGTGCATGAAGGCCGCCTGGAAATGGATGAATGACAGCCCTGCGTGGGCCCGTGCGAAACCGGGGGCGTTCGATATGGCCTGACGGAACAGGCTGGCTGCCGTGCGGCTGTCCGCGCGATTGAACCGGAACATGTGCTGCAAACCGAGATGATAGGCAGACCAGGCATCGAGGTCCTCGGTCACCGTGCACCGGGCAAGTTCCGCCTCATGCATCGGGATGCGTATTTCCAGCTCCGCCAGGATCCGCGTGCGGATGTCTTCCCGGATCCGGTGCACGTCATCCAGCGACCCGCCCAGACGGTCTCCCCAGATGACGCCCCCGTCCCGGGTGTCGACCAGCTCGACACTCACGGCCAGGCGGCGGCCGGCCAGATGCACCGTACCGCTCAGTGCATAGCGCACGCCCAGCAACCGCCCGACATCGCCGATATCGGCCTCGTGGCTGCGCAGGCGAAACGATGAACCTCGCGCCGTGACGAACAACCAGCGCAGGCGCGCCAGCTCGCCGATCAGCTCGTGCGGAAGGGCTTCGGCAATCGTCGAACAGGGCCCCACCGGCCCGACGTAACTGAACGGTAGTACCGCGATCGACGGCCGTTCCAGCGGGTCGGCTTGCGGTACAGCGACCCCCGTGTCGATGCTGTCGTGCCACTGTGCCGCCGTGGCCCGCGCGTCAGCCACAAAGCGAAAGCCCAGGCGCGGGATGGTCTTGATGAACCTCTGCCTCCTGCCGTCGTCGCCCAGGGCCTTGCGTGCCGACTTGATCCGGCTGTCGACGGCGGCATCGGACACGATGCGGCCACCCCACACCTTCTCGATGATCTCGTCCCTGGGGACAAGCCGCTCGCGGTTTTCCACCAGCAGCGCCAACAGGGCAAACACCTGGGGTTCCACGGCCCGGACGGCACCCTTCGAGCGCAACTCGAATTTCGCCATGTCCAGTTCGAACTCGCCGAAGCAGTACAGCATGGGCGCCATCTTAGACCAGCGCCCGCCGATTCCCGCAAATCTCCCGGGTTCCTGCAGGAAACCTGCAAGCGGGACACTACCCGCTGTGCTCCTCTGTCATCCAGCCGCCGGACCGGTTCCTGTGCGGCAACCCGACTCCCAGGAGAAACAACATGCCCATGGTAACCATCGACGTCATCAAGGACGTCTTCACCCCGCAGCAGAAACAGGAACTCATCACCAGGGTCACCGACGCCATGGTCGCGGTCGAAGGCGAGAACCTGCGCGCCGTCACCTGGGTCCGCATCAATGAATTCGAAGGCGGTGACTGGGCCATCGGCGGCAAACCCCTGAGGGCTGCCGACGTCAGGAAGCTGGCCGTCGGAAAGGCGGCCTAGAAGGGCCACCCGGACCGACCATCCATTCAAATCACGCAAGGGAGCAACCCGAGATGCGCATTGCCAGGCAAGACATCCCCGTACGCATGAACGTCCCCGGCGCGGTGGCCCGACAACAGGTCGACTTCGGGGACGCCACCCCTTTCGGCACCATCAGCGGCGAGTACTTTTCGCTCGGCACGGGCACCGACCTCGCACCACTCCTGCAGGGCCTGGAAGGCGATCTTTGCCAGTCCCCGCACTGGGGTTACGTGCTGCAGGGAGAGCTCACCGTGACCTATGCCGATGGCGACAGCGAACGCCCGGCCACCGGCGACCTGTTCTATTGGCCACCCGGGCACACCGTGAAGGTCGACAAGGACGCCGAAATCATCCTGTTCAGCCCCCAACACGAGCACAACGTGGTGATGGACCACATCCTGAACAAGATTGCCGGCTGACGGCCGGAGGCGGCTCAGAGCCCCTTCTGAGCCGCTTGCTCCCCTTCCCCCGGCACCCCGCTCAGCGCCGTGAAAGACCATGGGCCGTCGCGCATACGACACAGGACAGGCCACGTGCGCAGGGCAATATCGTGTTCCTGGGAATGCCCTGGGGTGAATCCGGTGATGCTTTGCCTTGCCAACGTCGGGGCCAGCCGAAACTGCAATCCCGGACCCGCCGGGGATAGTCCCGGTGGCGCTGGAGTGCGAACTGCGATGCAGCCGTTGGGCGAATCCAGCACCGCCAGCCATGGTGCATACAACGTCATGGTCCTGCGCCATGGCCGCCAGGTTCCAGACTGCACTCCGATCAGGACCGGCGGGGATAAATCACCTTCGCTGGCATCATTGTCCTGGCGTACCCCGAAGCCTTGTCCCAACCCGGGGTGCGGATCCGGCGATGGCAGAAAGATCCCACGGCTGCGGCTCGGAGCATGCGCTGGCGCCCCATTGCCGGGCCACCTGCGATGCTCCGGGGCTGAAATAGACCACCCGATGGCAATGCAGCCGACCTTCCGATTCATACCGCTCGTACACGGCAAACCCGTCCGGTCGGCCCGCCGCACTCCACGCCGTCCTGACCGCCGCCCGCAGTTCGTCCGCAGCCACGTCGGACAGATCAGCCGCACCAAGATCGAGTCGAAACCAGGACATCGCACATTCTCCGCCCGGCATCGCGGGACCGCTCACTCCGGCCCCTGCCGTTTGCCGGCATTGTCCCATGAAGGGCCACTGCTGCAGCGTCTGCATGCACACCCGGTACCCGACAGGTGCGTTGGAAAGCAAACCAAACCCCGCGTGAGATGACATCACAAGTCCAGGCTTGAGGACCACACCAGGACAGGGGAAAGTTCCCAAAATCAATGGCGCTGAAAACCGAGGTCTGGCAACCGGAGGAGCCCCGCGGTTGCCGTCTGGACCTGGAGCTGTGTCCGAAACAAGACCCTTGCCGGGATCGGAAACCAAGGGCGCCGAGCCCGTGGCCCACCGTATCGTGCCGTCTTGCGCAGGTGACCTGTGACACATGTCCCGCGCATGCGCATGGCTCTAGCATGGCGTGTTGGGGCAGGCCTTGTCCTGCCCTGCCGCACGTCCACCTGGAGAAGCCATCATGCGACGAGTGTTCCTGTCCGCAATTGCGTGCATCGTGATGTTGCCGATCGCGGCGTTACCGACCTCCCGAAGTGCCCGGGCTGCCGTCAGCGGCGGGCATGGCGAAGGCACACACGCCCCGCTTCTGCTGCTGCGTTACCCGACGATGTCGAAAACCCGGATCGCTTTCGAGTACGGCGGCGAGATCTGGGAAATGCCGCGCAGCGGCGGCCAGGCGCACGTGCTGGCCAGCGGCATGGACATGCTGACCAAGCCGATCTTCTCGCCCAACGGCAAGATGGTCGCCTTCAGCGGCACCTACGATGACAACACCGACGTCTACGTGGTCCCGGCCGATGGTGGCCAGCCGCGACGACTGACCTACCACCCCGGCCCGGACATCGCCGTGGGCTGGACGCCGGACGGCAGGAGCGTGCTGTTCCGTTCGCGCCGCTACAGCTTTTCCGACCCCAACCAGCTCTATACCGTGCCGGTGACCGGTGCATTCCCCAAGGCCCTGCCGCTGCCGGAAGCCGAGGAAGGCGCGTACTCGCCCGATGGCAGCCACCTGGCCTATGTGCCCGGTTTCCAGTGGGAATCCTTCTGGAAGGACTACAAGGGGGGCCAGCACACCCAGGTGTGGCTGGCGCGCCTGTCCGACTCCCACGTGGTGCGCATTCCCGACAAGAACGCCAATGAGCGCGACCCCATGTGGGTCGGCAACACGGTGTACTTCCTCTCCGATCGCGACGGCCCGATCACGCTGTTCGCATACGACACCACGACAGGCAAGGTACACAAGCTCATCGACAACACCGGCTTCGATATCACCTCGGCGTCGGCAGGGCCCGGCGGCATCGTGTATTCGCAGTTCGGCCAGTTGCACATCTACGATTTCGCGACCGGCCGCACGCACGCCGTCCATGCCGTGGTGCGCGGCGACCTGCCGCAACGCCGCCCCCGCTTCGAGAAAGTGGGCAAGAACATCGTCAGCGCCACGATTTCACCCCACGGCGTGCGCGCGGCATTCGAAGCGCTTGGCGACATCCTGTCGGTGCCAACCAAGCATGGCAGCATGGTCAACCTGACCCACAGCCCCGGCGCCATGGACCGCGATCCAGCCTGGTCGCCCGACGGCAAGTCGCTGGCCTACTTCTCCGACTGCGATGGCGAGTACGATCTGTACGTGCGTGACCAGAACGGCACCGGCAACGCCAGGCGCGTCAAACTGGGGCAGGACGGTGCGTTCTATTACGGCCTGAGCTGGTCACCGGACAGCAGGAAGCTGGTGTTCGGCGACCAGAAGCTCGATCTCTGGTACGTCAATCTGGCTTCCGCGCACCCGCACCCGATCCGTGTCGCGCGCAACGATCATGCGGTACTGCAGCAGTTCAGGCCCGGCTGGTCGCCGGACAGCCGCTGGATTGCCTATGCCAAGGTCATGCCAAACCAGTTGCATGCGATCTTCATCTATTCGCTCGCCGACAACAGCACGCACCAGGTCACCGATGCCGGCAGCGACTGCCGCTACCCGGTGTTCGATGCCAATGGCAAATACCTGTATTTCACTTCCAGCACCAACACCGCGCTGACTTCGGGCATGTGGGAAATGACCGGCATGGACCGTCCGGTTACGCGCCATGTGTATGCCGTCACGCTGGAACCTGGCACCGCCTCGCCCGTCGCCCCACGGCCCGGTTTCGATAAACCCGGTGCCAAGCACAAGCACCACGCCGAGCATGCCGGGAACGCGCACAAGCCACCGCCGCAGGTGCGGATCGACTTCAAGGGACTGCTTGCGCGCGCCGTTCCCCTGCCCATCAAGGCCGCCAACTACGTGGGTCTCAGTGCCGGCAAGACAGGCCAGATTTACCTGCAGAAGGCAAAACAGGCGCTGCTGGATCCGGAAGAGATTGGCCCAGTCTCGATCATCAGCTTCGATCTGGGCACGCGCAAGAGCAAAACGGTGATCAAGGGCATCACCCGTTTCGAACTGGCCGCCGATGGCAAGAAGATGCTCTACCACAAGGGCAAGGACTGGTTCATCGCCGATGCCAGACACGGTGCCAAGCCGAAATCGCTCGACACCGCATCGCTGAAGGTCTTCGTCGAGCCCGCCAGGGAATGGGCGCAGATGTACCGCGATGCCTGGCGTATGCAGCGTGCGTTTTTCTACAACCCGAACTACGACGGCCTTGACGTCAAGGCCGCGGAGAAGGAATTCGCCCACTACCTGCCCGGCATTGCCAGCCGCGACGGCCTGACGTTCCTGTTCCGCGAGATGATGAGCTACATGTCGGTCGGCCACATGTTCGTCGAGGGCGGATACCGTCCGACCATGCAGCAGATCCATGTCGGCCTGCTTGGCGCCAACTACGCCGTCGAGCACGGCCGCTACCGCATCACGCGCATCTTCACCGGCGGCACGTGGAACCCGGATGCCTACGCACCGCTGGCGCAACCGGGGCTGAAGGTTCGCACCGGTGATTACCTGCTGGCAGTCAACGGCACCCCGATCCACGGCAATCAGAACATCTACAAGGCCTTCCAGGACCTGGCCAAAGTGGACGTCACGCTGACGGTCGGCCCGAACCCCGACATGCGCGGGTCGCACCAGATCACGGTCAAGACCATCCCCAGCGAATCCAAGCTGAGACACATCGCCTGGATCGACCACAACATGGCGCTGGTCGACAAGCTGTCCCACGGGCAACTGGGTTATGTCTACCTGCCCGATACCGCCAACGGTGGCTACCGCAATTTCAACCGCTACTTCTTCTCGCAGGTCGACAGGAAGGGCGTGATCATCGACGAGCGCTTCAACCACGGCGGCGACATCTCCGACTACATCATCCAGTACCTCCAGCGCCGCCCCATGGCGATGATCGTCACCCGCTGGATTCCGCCACGGGTGGCGCCGACCATGGCCATCTACGGACCCAAGGTCATGCTGATCAACCAGTTCTCCGGATCCGGTGGCGACGCCCTGCCCTGGTACTTCAGGAAGGCCGGACTCGGCACCCTGGTCGGTGAACGGACCTGGGGCGGACTGGTCGGCATCGGCGGTTACCCGCGACTGATGGACGGCGGCGCGATCACCTCGCCGCGCGTGGCCTTCGAGGGCCTGGATGGAACCTTCCCGGTGGAGAACCACGGCGTCGCGCCGGATGTCACCGTCTGGCAGGACCCCGCACTGGTCCGCAAGGGCCAGGACCCGCAGCTGCAACGCGGCATCGACATCGCCCTCAAGCAGCTCAAGGCCCACCCGCAGCCGCACTACACGCGGCCACCCTGGCGCAATTACCACCCGAAACTTCCGCCTCTGCCTGGCGGCACGCAGTAAGACCCTGGGCGGGTCCGGCAATGGGCCCGCCCGTTCCTTTGGCTTTCGAGTCCTGAACTGGGAACCTCAGGGTCAGGCTCCACTTTCACTGCCATCGAAGACAAATGTGCGCACTGATCCCCGGTTTCAACTTCCAGCAAGCGCCCGCCAATCGATCGCAGCGGTTCCCTCCAGCTTGTGGCTGCGATCGGGCATCGGGTACTTCAGTCCCGATCCGCAATTGAACAGCACGACGCGATCTCCACGCGAAACGCGTTGCTCGTCCAGCGCCTGCAGGTAGGCTGCGAGTGTCGCCGCGCCTTCCGGGCACAGCAGCACGCCTTCGGATTGCGCGGCGCGAGTTCGCGCCGCCTCGATGGCTTCGTCGTCGACGGCGATGGCAAAACCCTTCGATTCGCGTACTGCACGAAGGATAAGGAAATCGCCCAGTGCAGCAGGTACACGGATTCCACTGGCGATGGTATGCGCACCCTGCCAGCGTTCCGCGTGCTCCTCTCCTTTTTCGTACGCACGGACGATCGGAGCACAACCGGAAGCCTGCACGGCGATCATGCGCGGACGCTTCGCTCCGATCCAGCCGATCCGCTCCAGTTCGTCGAACGCCTTCCACATGCCGATCAAGCCGGTGCCCCCGCCGGTGGGATAGAAGATGGCGTCGGGCAGTTCCCAATCGAGCTGCTCGGCCAGTTCCAGCCCCATGGTTTTTTTGCCTTCAATCCGGTAGGGCTCCTTCAGTGTCGAGACATCGAACCAGCCCATCGCCTCTTTTCCTTGATGGACGATACGGCCGCAGTCGTCGATCAGTCCGTCCACGCGAAAGACCTTCGCGCCGTACATGGCGATTTCGCGCACATTGATTTCCGGCGTATCGGAAGGACAAAAGACGTAGCTTTCCATCCCTCCGCGCGCCGCATACGCTGCCATGGCGGCGCCCGCGTTGCCGTTGGTGGGCATGGCGAGACGTTCGACCCCGAAGTGTCTGGCCATGGCCACGGCAAGTGCCAGCCCGCGAGCCTTGAACGATCCAGTCGGAAGGCGCCCTTCATCCTTGATCAGGATGCGGCCCGTAACCCCCGATGCGCTGGCCAGGCGTTCACAGGAGACCAGGGGCGTCATGGTCTCGCCTAGCCGGATGGCATCGTCCTCGTGCACCAGCGGCAGGAATTCGCGGTAGCGCCAGAAGTCGGGGCTGCGACGCCGCAACGTGTCCTTGTCGATTGTCCGGGCAATCGCGTCCAGGTCATAGCGGACAAGCAGGGGCTTGCCTGCTGCGGAGAGTCCATGGGCCCGATCAGCGGGATAGGCCTCCCCCGTCAACGAGCATTCGAGATGGGTAACAAACGAACGATCTTCGGGCATGGCACTTTCCTTCTGGTTCCGGCGCAGCCGGCTATGGCATGGCAGACATGAACATCAAGAATACAGGACGTGTTGGAAGGGTCTGTAACAGGAGCACGGATGCACTTTCCAGCGCGACATTTCCGCGAAATGGCGCATCCCCCACCCTCGATAGATTAGACTGATCGTTCTATACATGCTAGCATCCGCTATCATCCAAGCGGACGAAGTGACGCGCCATGCCCTGGGAAAAGTCATTCGACGAAGGCGAGGTCGTCGGCAAGGCGATGAAGGTTTTCTGGGCCAAGGGCTTTGAGCCGGCCTCCATGGCCGATCTCATCGCCGGCACGGGCATCGCGCGAGGCAGCCTCTACAATGCCTTTGGAGGCAAGCGTCAACTGTTCGTCAAGGCGCTGGAAAAGTACGACCGGGAGAACCGGCGAGCGATCCTGGCCGACATGGAGGCGCTGGATGATCCAACGCGTGCCATTGCCACGCTGTTTGACTGCATTGTGTCGGAAACTGTTGCCGATACAGACAGGAAGGGCTGTTTTCTCGTCAATACCTCCCTTGAGCTGGCCATGCATGACGATGAAGTCAAGCGCATCGTGAAGCGCGGCATGGGCGAATTCGAGGCGTTCTTCCGCCGCAGCATCGAGGTCGCGCAGGCGCGTGGGAAAGTCCCCGGCTCCCTCGATCCGGCGACCACCGCCAAGGGACTGCTTGCAATGGTCGTCGCCATCCGCCTGCTTGGCCGCGGCGTCTACGACGCATCGACACTCAAGGCCATTGCCGCCCAGGCGCAGCGCCTGCTGCACTGACGCCCGTCGCTATCCTCTTTCCATGTAAACGCCCGGGTCCAGGCCAGCCTCGGAGTTAACCGATCGGTTAAAACTACTTATATTTGGACTGCACAGTCTAAACAAGCACCGATTCTGCGCTCCCATCGCCGCCGCGCAAGAAACCACAAACAACCGCCTGCTGGAAAAAGCGACCGCCCCGCCCGCAGGAACCCATCACCCATCCACTGCCGTGGATGAACACCACCCGAACTGCAACAGGAAATGACCATGACCGATTTCACCCTGTACGACGAAACCAACGCACCCGAGGGCAGCAAGCCGCTGCTTGCCAAGTCGAAAGCCGCCTATGGCATGGTCCCGAGTCTGCACGCCGTCATGGCTGAAGCGCCGGGCCTGCTGGAGGCGTACCGGACCGTCCACGAGCTGTTCGCAAATTCCAGCTTCGACAAGGACGAACTGACGGTCGTCTGGCAAACCGTCAATGTCGAGCACGGCTGCCACTACTGCGTACCGGCGCATACCGGGATCGCCATGAGCATGGGTGTGGACGACGCCATCACCCAGGCGCTGCGCAATGGGACGGCGTTGCCCAACGCGCATCTGGAAGCCCTGCGCAGTTTCACCCTGAGCGTGGTGCGTGGGCGTGGCAACGTGGACGAAAACGCGGTGCAGGCCTTCCTGGACGCCGGTTTCAGCAAGCGCCAGATCCTCGAAGTGGTGCTCGGCGTTTCCCAGAAAGTGATGTCCAATTACACCAATCACCTGGCAAATACGCCGGTCGATCCACCGTTCCGCAAGTTCGCCTGGCAGAAGAAGGCCTGAAGCGGCCGGGAAAATCTCCCCCGGTGCACACGCCGCCAGACCCGGTGTCTGGCGGCGTGGTGGCCATATTGATGAATCAGCCGCACGATGGGCGCACCATGGACGTCGATGACATATCCGTTGGTGACTCATCGGCACGTTCATGCTCATGGACGGATTGCACAGGTTTCACAAACCCTGGATTGTCCGTCAAACCGCGGCCCGTCCGCGGGAGCGCAGAGGGAAGGACGCAGGTTCCCATGTACGTGTCCGGCACCAGGCAGGCACCGGCAGGCATCATCTCGCCCATCGGGGAAAGCGCCATGCATCCATCGCAACATCGCCAGCAAGTGATCGTCTTCGACGTCAACGAAACCCTGCTGGACATTGAAATCCTCAGCCCGTTCTTCGCGCGCACCTTTGGCGATGCGCAGGTCATGCGCCAATGGTTTGCAGAATTGATCCTCTATGCCCAGTCACTGAGCTTGACGGGTGGCTACGTGCCGTTTGGCCAGCTTGCCGTGGCGGTACTGCGCATGGTCGGGACGATCCGGGGCGTCGAGCTTTCGGAACCCGGCATCGATGAGTTCAAGGACCACATGGCCCGTCTTCCGGCGCACCCGGACGCGGCGCCTGCGCTGGACATGCTTCGCGCGGCGGGGTTCCGCATGGTGACCTTGACCAACTCGGCGCCTGAGGCGGGCATGGCGGTACTCGCGAACGCCGGATTGTCGCACTATTTCGAAGCGCAATTTTCAGTGGATGACGTGAAGCGCTTCAAGCCGGCTGGCGAAATCTACAGCAACGTCGCATCGGCATTGCGTACCAAAGCCGCAGCCTTGCGACTCGTCGCCGCCCATACCTGGGATACCCAGGGAGCGCTGGCCGCCGGCTGGAAGGCTGCCCTGGTGACACGCCCCGGCAACGCAGTCCTGTGCGTTGGCGAACAGCCGGATATGATCGAAAAGGACCTGCTGGCGATTGCCCGGCAAATCATCGCCAGGGACACCTGATGCGCCCAACCGAAACGCCGACCGACGCGCGGCAAGTCACCGCCTGCCTGTGTCGCGCGGGCCGTGCAGGCTGGGCGGGAACGGTCAACCCGGTCTTGCGCGGCGGGCCAGATAAACCGTCTGCGTGAACGATCGTCCCTGCAGCGGGTTGTCGAAGGTAACCGGCTCGGCCCAGGCCTCGGCAAAGACGTCGGCGAGACGCTCGGTGAAGGCCGGATCGGGACGCTCGTTCGACCACAGACCGAAGATGCCGCCCGGCTGCAGATGGGTGGCCAGCGCACGCAGGCCGTCCGGCTGGTAGAAACTGCTGCTGCGCGCGTCGAGCAGGGCTTCGGGGGAATGATCGATGTCAAGCAGGATGGCATCGAAGCGTCGCCCGGATGCTGCGGCGTCAAACCCATGCGGCGATGCGGCAAGCTCGAAGAAGTTGCCATGGACGAATTGGCAACGCGGGTCGGCCACCAGCCCAGCGCCCAGAGGCAGCAAACCGGTGCGATGCCACTCGATCACCGGCGCCAGCATCTCCACCACCGTCAGCGAAGCAACCTTGCTGTGTTCCAGCACGGTGCGCGCGGTGTAACCCAGACCCAGCCCACCAACCACCACGTTCAGCCCGTCCCCGTCGAGCGCGGCCAGACCCAGGCGTGCCAGCGCCTCCTCCGACGCGGTGAACAGGCTCGACATCAGGAACTCGTCGCCCAGCTTGATCTCGTAGACCTCGCGCTTGAGCGTCAGCTCAAGGCGATGGCGGAGACTGACGGCACCGATCGGCGTGGGGCAGTAGTCCAGTTCCTCGAAAAAAGGCTGCATGTGCTGGGTGTATCCATAAGCGGGCTGTCATTGAGCGCGACAAAGGTAGCAGAGACAGGTCATGAACCACGGCGTTGCGGCAAGGCAACCAGGAAAGCCGAGCATTATCCCCGCTGATTGATTGGCCAACACCCCCTGTTCCGCCTGTTTTCAGGAGTTTTCCCAAGCGCCATAACCAAGTAGATTGGGCGTGCCCAACGGCCATCGTTTCATGAGGAGCGATGAACAAGACGAGACCAACGACCACCATGGCAACCAAAAAAGCTGCTAAGAAGACCACCAGGGCCAAGCCGGCCGCCAAGGCCGCCCCGAAGGCCCCCACCATCAAGCCGATCAAGGACGCGCTGAGCAAGTCGGCTCTGATCGAGCATCTCGCCACGCAGGCCGACGTCGAGAAAAAGCAAGTCAAGGCCGTGCTCGCGGCGCTGGAAACCGCCATGTTCGGTTCGGTGCACAAGAAGGGCCTTGGCAGCTTCACGCTTCCGGGCCTGTTCAAGGTCACCTCGGTGAAGGTGCCGGCCAAGCCCAGGCGCAAGGGCAAGAATCCGTTCACCGGCGAAGAGCAGGTCTTCGCGGCCAAGCCGGCGACCGTCAAGGTCAAGGTGCGTCCGCTGAAGAAGCTCAAGGACGCCGCGCTCTGATCGCGACCTGCCCCTTGCAGCGCGGGTCGCTGCAGGGGGTATTCGCCACGACGAGAACGGGTGAAAAAAGCGCGCGCTGACCGTATCGCCTGTCGTGCTACCGTGAACCCATACCCGTCATCGCCGAAGTACCCATGTCCACCATCCTCATAACCGGCGCCAATCGCGGGATCGGCCTGGAAATGTGCCGCCAGTGCAAGGCACGCGGCGACGCCGTCATCGCGGTCTGCCGCAAGCCTTCGAGCAAACTGGAAGCGCTCGGCGTCGAGATCGTCGATGGCGTGGATGTGCGCAAGCCCGCGGACCTGCAGGCACTTCGCAAGGCGCTCGACGGGCGCAGGATCGACATCCTGATGCACGTGGCCGGCGTGCTGAGCAGCCAGTCGCTGGGCAACCTCGACGCCAGAGCCCTGGAACAGATCCACCTGCAATTCGAAACCAACGCAATCGCCCCGCTGCTGGCCACCCAGGCCCTGCTGGACCTGATGCCCGAAGGCGGCAAGATCGGCATCCTCACCAGCCGCATGGGATCGATCGCCGACAACGATTCGGGCGGCAGCTACGGCTACCGCATGTCCAAGGCTGCAGTGAACGCGGCCGGCAAGTCGCTGGCCGTGGACCTCAAGCCCCGCGGGATCAGCGTGGCACTCCTGCATCCCGGGTACGTGCGTACCGACATGACCGGCCACCATGGCCTGATCGACGCAGACGAATCCGTGCGCGGCCTGCTGGCACGGATGGACGCGCTGACCCTGGAAGAATCCGGCGGCTTCTGGCACCAGAACGGCGAACGTCTGCCTTGGTAGTGGAGATGGAAGGGATGGAGGTAGTTCTTTCAAACGGGTGTAAGTGAACCTGGCCCCGTTCGTTCTCGGTTGACCCCGTTCGTTCTCCCCGTTCGTTGCTCGGTCGGTGCGTCGAGCGCTCAAACCGTCTCGAACAGCGCCATGAAGCCGTAGTCCATGTGCAACTGCGAGTGGCAGTGGAACAGTGTCAGGCCGCGCCGATCGGCGGTGAAGTCGACGTCCATCGCCTGGTAGCCGCCCAGCATCACCACGTCCTTCATCACCCCGGCGGTGGGTACGCCGGCGATGCGGGTCAACTCGAAGCTGTGCCGGTGCAGGTGGATCGGGTGGATGTCGTCGGTGGCGTTGCGCAGCGCCAAGCGGTAGCGTGCGCCGTGCTTCAGCTTCCGGGTCACCGGCATCTTGTGCCAGTCATACGGTGTGCCGTTGATCGACCACAGGTTGAAGCCGTGGTACGCGGCGTTGGCCTTGGCGAAAGTCATCTCGATGATCTCGTCGGGTGAGGCCACGCGCCGCGCGGGATCGCCGAAGCGCGTGTAGTCCCACTTGAACGGTGCCGGCGCCTGCCACTGCGGCGCGCCGTTGGCGCCGGCGTACTCGACCACGATGCCCATGCCGCGGCTGCGATCGTCATCGGACAGATCGCCCAGCACCCACACGCCCGGGTGGTCCATGTCCACGATCGCCGATATGCGTTCGGCGGTGCCCAGCCACAGCACCGGCACCTCGGCCGGGCGCGGCACCGGGTTGCCGTCCAGCGCCACGACCTTGAAGGTGTGGCCGGGCAGGGCCAGGCTGCGGGTTTCGGTGGCGCTGCCGTTCACCACGTGCAACAGCACACGCTCGCCGCGTTTGACGCGGACCGGCTCGCCGTGTCCCAGCATCTTGCCGTTGATGGAAAACAGCCGGTAGCCGACCTCGTAGCCGTGGGGCATGCCTTTGGCGAGCGAGGCCTTCATTGCTGCCTCGCCGCGCTCTTCCAGGTCGTGCCGGCGGTCACCCGGGGCGAAGAAATCCAGCGCCATGTCGCCGCCCCGGCTGAAGAACGGCTCGAATTCCTTGAGGGTCAGGAACACCTCGCGGTCGTAGGCACCGGGCTCGTTTTCCGGCTCGATGTATACCGGCCCGACCTGACCCGAATATTGGCCGCGGTGCAGGTCGCTGCCGGCGCGCAGATGCGTGTGATAGAAACGCAAACCGGCCGGTCCCGGCACGAACACCTCGCGGCGCATGCCGTGCGCGGGAATGAACGGCGTGCGCTCCTCGGCCGCGCCGTCCACCGCGTCCGGCACGAACTGGCCGTGCCAGTGCAGTTGCTCGGGGGTGTCGGTGTGGTTGTGGATGTCCACGACGACCCGTCGGCCTTCCTTGAAGCGCAGCAGCGGACCGGGAAAACCGCCGTTGTAGGTCGGCGTGGAGACGATGCGGCCCGGCGCCAGTTCCACCAGGCCGACACCGATGTCGATGCGGTAGTCGGCACGGGGAGCGCCCGCCGGCGTGCCGGTCGCCTGCGGCGCAGCGGCACGCGTCAATCCGGGCAGGCCGGCGGCCAGCGTCGCGACGCCGGTGGATTTCAGAAAATCACGGCGGTCCATCCCATCACTCCATTCGTTCGGTGGTGTTGTGCGCCGGCGGCACCCAGCGCAGCAGAAAGTCGGCCCACACCAGCGCCACCAGGTAGGACACCACTACCTCGCTGGGCCAGTGCGCCCCCAATACGACGCGCGCGCCGAAGCCGGCCACCAGCAGCACGATGCCGATAGTTAGTGCCGCGACCCGTGTGCCGCCGCGCGCCCGTGCCGCGCCCAGCAGCGCCAGGTAACCGAAGGTGGCGCCATAGATCAGCGCGAAGGTGGACGGAAACGACGATCCCGGCGGATGGCCGCCGACGACGTGAATCAGGCTCGGGTCGGGACGCGGCTTGAAGATCACCAGTCGCAGCAGCTTGTCGAGGATCCACATGCCGACGAAGCTGGCGATGGCCAACAGCCCGCCGCGCGCGTTCACCCACCAGGCGCCGAGTGCTATCACGATTGCCAGTACCACGAACTCGCGCGGCGCCTCTGCGGTGTGCGACAGCCACTGCGCCCAACCGGGACCGGCGAGAAGCAGCGCCTGGATCGCACGCGCCAGCGGCACATCGCCGGGCCACGGCATCGGGCCGACGCCGATTGCGATGGTGAGCGCCACCGCCAGCAGCGCACAGGCAATCAACAGCCACCGCGTGCGGCGCGGAGCGGACCACACGCGTGCGGCGCGGTCGTCGGCATCGGCTTCGGTTTCAGTGGAGGCGGGATTCATTGGCAAACGTCCTTTGGCAGACGCGACGGCCTCAGGTTATGGTATCTGTTATCGATCTACAATATCGATAACTGATATCAGTATGATTTCCGCTTAACGGCAGGCCGCGGTGGGCCATGCCGGGGATGTTCTTCGAGTACTTCGTTGACCAGCTCACGAATGCGGGCCCTGGCCTCACCCAGCGCCTCGCGTCCGGCGGCGGTGGCGGTGTAGTATTTGCGCCGCTTGCCGGCCACCACCTGCTCGCGATGGTTCAACAGGCCTTCCTGCTCCAGGCCGTGCAGAATCGGGTACAGCGTGCCGGGCGAAAGCTGATAGCCGTGCTCGGCCAGCTCCTCGATCAGCCACGCGCCATAGATCGGTTGCTCCGCGGCGTGGTGCAGGATGTGGACCTTGACGAAGCCGAGCAGAAAGTCGCGGATCATTGTTATCGTGTGCTGATACCAGACCCGTCCAGCGTAGTCGATCCATGTCCGGCCCACCAGCACAAACCATCGGCGCAACGCGCCCTGCGCCAGGCGCGTCCGAGTCATCCGACGCGGTCGAACCGCTGATCGAAGTGCGCGGCGCAGCCTTTGACATCGACGGCCGAACGCTGTGGCGCGATCTCGATTTCACGCTGGGCGTGGGCGAGCGGCTCGGCATCACCGGGCCGTCGGGCAGCGGCAAGACCGTGTTGTTGCGCACGCTCGCCGGCCTGGAGCTGCTGCAGCGGGGCGAGCTTGTCTTCGACGGCCGTTCCATCGCCGACTGGCCGATGCCGCAGTACCGTGCCCGGGTGACCTATCTGCCGCAGCGTCCGATGCTGCGCGAGGGCAGCGTGGAGGCGGCGTTGCGCGCGCCGTTCGCGTTTCGAGCGCGCCGCGGCGCGTCGTTTCCGGCCGAGCGCGCCCGCATGCTGTTGACGGCGCTGGGGCGCGAGGAGTGCTTCCTGCGGCAGCGCTGCGAACGCTTGTCCGGCGGCGAGGCACAGATCGTGGCATTGCTGCGCGCGCTGTTGATCGAGCCCACCGTGCTGCTGCTGGACGAGCCGACCGCCTCGCTGGACGCCGCCGCGGTCACGGCGATCGAACGGCTGGTCGCGCGCTGGCTGGCCGAGCAGGCGGGTCGCGCCTGCATCTGGACCAGCCACGACCGCGCGCAGTTGCAGCGCACCTGCGATCGTCTGCTGCCGCTGGAGCCGGCCGCATGAAGCCCGACTACATCAACCTCGGCAACACGCAGCTCGGCCTGGCTGCGCTGTTGCTGCTGGTCAACCTGGCGATCTCGGTGTGGCTGCGCCTGGGGCTGGCGCGCAGCCTGCTGGTGGCCAGCGTGCGCATGGCGGTGCAGTTGCTGCTGGTCGGCTTCATCCTCGAGGCCATCTTCGCGCTGCAGACGCCGCTGCCGGTGGTCGGTATCGGCCTGGTGATGGCAGCGCTGGCCGGCGTCGCCGCAGTACGCCGCACCAAGCGACGTTTCCCCGGCATGTACTGGAACAGCCTGCTGTCGGTGCTGGGTGCGGCGTTCGTGGTCACCGGCGCGGCGCTGGGCGGCATCATCAACGTGCACCCGTGGTTCGCGCCGCAGTACGCCATCCCGCTGCTGGGCATGGTGCTGGGCAACCTGCTGACCGGTGTGTCGCTGGCGCTGGACCGCTTCATGGAGGGCGTGGCGCGCGAGGCCGGCGTGATCGAGGCCGACCTGGCGCTGGGCGCGTCACGCTGGGAGGCCGCACACCCGTTGCTGGTCGAGGCGCTGCGCACCGCGATGATCCCGACCATCAACGCGATGATGGTGATGGGTGTGGTGAGCCTGCCGGGGATGATGACCGGACAGATGCTGGCGGGCGCCTCGCCGACCGCGGCGGTGCGCTACCAGATCGTCATCATGCTCATGATCGCCGCCGCCACCGCACTAGCCTGCTTTATTCATGACGTTTACCGCCGAGTGGCAATTCGCGCACATTTGGCGCCATGGTGATGCCGTTTTACGTGTAGCGCGGCGTGCTGATGCCGTGTTCGGGCGTTGCCTTGCCGTGGCG
>JALUXG010000035.1 GCA_027019085.1 Rhodanobacteraceae bacterium
CGCACGCCTTCAACGTGCCAAGGCTCGGCCACCCCAAGGGCGGCTTCAAACAGTTGGTTGTTCATGTCGGCACTCCACATCCATCAGTGATGGACGTAGACTACCCACTCGAAATTCAAAAGAGGCTTTTTCCGGATTCGCGAATGGGAATTCGGAATTCTCACTGCGGCAGAGCGGGCCCATGGACCCCCGGCTCGCGCCACGTCTGGACAACACACCATGGCTGACACGAACACACCGATTCGACGCGTAGTCATCGTCGGCGGCGGCACGGCCGGATGGATCTGCGCAGCCCTGTTGTCCCGTGCGCTGGGACAACAGATACACATCCACCTGATCGAGTCCGACGCCATCGGCACCGTCGGCGTGGGAGAGGCGACCATTCCGCAGATCCGGCATATCAACCAGTTCCTCGGCGTGGACGAACGCGAGGTCCTCAAGGCCAGCCAGGGAACGTTCAAGCTCGGCATCCAGTTCAACGACTGGGGCCGGATCGGTGACTCCTACCTGCATGCCTTCGGCGACATCGGCCTGCCGCATGGGCTGATACCGTTCCAGCACTACTGGTTGCGCGACCGGAACCGGAGTGGAGAAAACGCACCCGGCCTGTGGGCCTATTCGCCCAATGCCCAGGCCTGCCTGTCCGGACGCATGGCCATCATGGAACGCCTGGGCAACACTCCGATGACCGGGCTGCGCCACGCCTACCACTTCGATGCCGGTCTGTATGCGCAGTTCCTGCGCCGGCAATGTCCATCCGATAGCGTGACCCGCACCGAGGGCAAGGTGGTGGATGTGCGGCTGCGCGGCGAGGATGGATACATTGAATCGGTGCGTCTGGAGCGTGGCGAAACCATCGAGGGCGAGCTGTTCATCGACTGCTCGGGCTTTCGCGGCCTGCTGATCGAACAGGCTCTGGGTGCCGGATACGAGAACTGGCAGCACTGGCTGCCCTGCGACCGCGCCGTCACCGTGGCCAGCGCCCGGGTACCGCCGATGCGCCCCTATACCCAGGCCAACGCGCGCAGCGCCGGCTGGCAGTGGCGCATCCCGCTGCAGCACCGCAGCGGCAACGGGCATGTCTACAGCAGCCGTTACCTCAGCGACGACGAGGCCACGGCGACCTTGCTGGAAAACCTCGAAGGCGAGGCGCTGGGTGAGCCGCGTCTGCTGCGCTTCGCTACCGGTCGCCGGCGTCGTTTCTGGTACCGCAACTGCGTGGCCATCGGTCTGGCCGCAGGCTTCATGGAACCGCTGGAATCGACCGGCATCCACCTGATCCAGTCCGCGGTGGGGCGCCTGCTGGCGCACTTTCCCGACACCGGCTTCGATCCGGTGCTGGTCGAAGCCTACAACCACAGCACGGCTTTCGAATACGAGCGTATCCGCGATTTCCTGATCCTGCACTATGCAAGCACACAGCGCACCGACACGCCGTTCTGGCGCCACTGTGCGCGACTGGAACGCCCGGAAAGCCTGCGCAACAAGATCGCCATGTTCCGCGCCAGCGGCCAGATTTTTCGCGAAGGCGACGAACTGTTCACCGACGTGGGCTGGCTGCAGGTACTGGTGGGCCAGCATGTCCTTCCCCGGACCCATCATCCACTGGCCGACACGCTGCCGCAGGAGCAGCTGGATGACTTCCTCGGCAACATCCGCCGCCTGATCGAGCGGGCAGTCACCACGATGCCCAGCCACGAGGCATTCATAGAACGCCATTGCCGCGCATCGACCTAGGCACGACGCAGGGGCGACGGAACACGCCCATCCCGCGTAGGGCGGGCATGGTCCGCCATGGGATGCCGGTGATCGCCACGGCGGACGGTGTCCGCCCTACCGGTGTGCGGCGTCCATGTCACGCAGCGATATGGCCGCAACGCAGAGCGCGGCAGACCACGCCCATCCCGCGTAGGGCGGGCATGGTCCGCCATGGGATGCCGGTGATCGCCACGGCGGACGGTGTCCGCCCTACCGGTGTGCGGCGTCCATGTCACGCAGCGGCATGGCCACAACGCAGAGCGCGGCAGACCACACCCATCCCGCGTAGGGCGGGCATGGCCCGCCATGGGATGCCTGGGTCCGCCCTCAATCCTCGCTCGGCGCCTTGCAATGGTGCTCGATGTAGGCCCGGTGCCCGGGCATGCCCTCTGCCGCCTGTTCCAGCGTCTGCCGCAGGCCCTTCAGCAGCGTCGCACCATCGACCCGGCTGCGCATGTCCACCAGCGGATCGTAATCGACCGGCTCGATTTCCTGCCCGGCCAATACCGCCAGCCAGCTCGGATTCTGGAACAGTTCCAGGGCTTCGGCCACGATCCGCCCATGGCGACGGAAATGGTCGATCTTGTACTGCAGGGTATCGGGAACCGGCATCTGCCGGGTCTGCCGCCAGAGCGGCGCATCGTCACGGCTTGTGGCGTGATAATGGAGGATCAGGAAATCGCGCACCCGCTCGTATTCGGCCGTTGTAATGCGGTTGTATTCGCAAATGGACAACGGATCGCAATCGCGGTCCGGAAACAGGGCCAGAAGGCGCGTGATACCCGACTGGATCAGGTGAATGCTGGTCGATTCCAGCGGTTCCATGAAGCCCGCGGCCAGACCGATGGCCACGCAGTTGCGGTACCAGAAATGCCTGCGCCGACCGGTGACGAAGCGCAGCAGGCGCGGTTCGGCCAGCGCCTCGCCCTCGAGGTTTTCCAGCAAGGTCGCCGTGGCTTCGTCGTCGCTGAGGTAACGGCTGCAATAGACATGTCCATTGCCCATGCGGTGCTGCAAGGGAATGCGCCACTGCCAGCCGGCAGCGTGTGCCGTGGAGCGCGTATAGGGTGAGAACGCCTTGCCGTGCCGGCAGCCGACCGCTACCGCGCGATCGCAGGGCAGCCAGTGCTGCCAGTTTTCGTAACCAGCGCCCAGGGTCTGCTCGATCAGCAGGCCGCGAAAGCCCGAACAGTCGATGAACAGGTCGCCCTCGATGGTTTCGCCGCTCTCCAGGCGCACCGATTCAATGAAACCGTCTCCGCCGCGCAGGCTGGCATCCACCACCTTGCCCTCGGTGCGGGTCACGCCGCGCTGTTCGGCGTATTCGCGCAGAAAATGGGCGTAGCGGATGGCATCGAAATGGTAGGCGTAATCGTAGGTGGACTGCGCGTGTCGACGGTCGCCGCGTGGCAGATCGAATCGCTCGCGCCGCGCCGCCTGCCAGGCCAGGGAATAGTCCTCGATCGGCGTCGCGTCACCCCGCGCACGCTCACGCAGCCAGTACTGGTGCAGGGACACCGAATCGAATTCAGCGCCGAAATGGCCGAACGGATGGAAATAACGTTGTCCCAGCCGGGTCCAGTCCACGAATTCGATGCCGAGCTTGAACGTGCCCCGGGTCGCCTTGAGGAAGGCGTTCTCGTCGATCCCCAGCGACTGGTTGAACAGCTTGATCGGCGGAATGGTGGCCTCGCCCACACCGACACTTCCAATGGCCTGCGATTCGACGAGATCAATGCGGGCACTGCCCTGCAGGGCGTTGGCCAGTGCAGCGGCCGTCATCCAGCCTGCCGTACCGCCTCCGACGATGACCACCCTGCGTACGCGACGATCCTCACCCATGGTCCTGAGCCCTCCAACCGCTTTCCGTCCCGCCAGTATGGACGCTCGTCAGGGAGCTGACGACTCCGTGCGGGCACGCCTTTCGTGCCTGCCCGGGGAACGGTCGCGATCTTCGCAATGAATACGTATGCGTGGCCGTCAACGTGCACACCGCCGCATGCGCTGTCATGGCATGGTAGGGGATACCTGCGCGCTTTTCCTCGTCCATTGACGCATGCAACCCCCAGGCGTGTGCGCCACGCAAGGAGTCGCCGATGCCACGTGTCTGCATACGATTGTTCGCTGCCGTACTCGGCATGCTGCTGGTAATTCCAGCCGCACTTGCCGCGCCACCCGCCGCACATCCGCAACCCGCAAGGGCCAGCCATTCCGGCCCGCCTTCGGGGGTGTACTACGAAATCTTCGTGCGCTCGTTCCGCGACAGCAACGGTGATGGCATCGGCGACCTCAACGGCATCACCGCCTCGCTCGATTACCTCAAATCGCTCGGCATCAGCGGCATCTGGCTGACACCCATCCAACCCTCGCCCAGCTACCACGGTTACGACGTCACCGACTATTTCGCCATCAACCCGGTCTTCGGCAGCATGGCCGACTTCGAGCGCCTCGTGCATGCGGCGCATGCGCGCGGCATCCGCGTGATGATGGACCTGGTGCTCAACCACACCAGCGACGAGAACCCCTGGTTCCTGAAGGCGCGCAATCCGCAAAGCCCGTACCACGACTGGTACGTGTGGGCCGGACCGAAGGCGCATCTCGACGCGCGCAGTGCAGCCGGCGGCCCGGCCTGGCATGCCCTGGGCAGGCAGCACTATCTGGGCGTGTTCTCCTCACACATGCCCGACCTCAACTACGACAACCCCGCGGTGCGTCGCGAGATGATCCGGGTCGGCCGCTTCTGGTTGCGCAAGGGTGTCGACGGCTTCCGCCTGGATGCCGCCCGGCACATCTACGAGAACTTCGCCTCCCAGGACTACCTGCCTTCCGCCGTGGCGAAGAACGTGGCCTGGTGGAAGCAGTTCGGCAAGGCCATGCGCCGCATCGATCCTCACGTGTACATCGTCGGCGAGGTCACCGGCCCCACCGAGGCGCAACTGACGCCCTACGATGCCGCGCTCAATTCCACCTTCGACTTCCCGCTCGCGCGTGCACTGATACGCAGCGCGATGACCGAACGCAGCATCGACCTCGGTCGCCGCCTTGCACGAACCCTGGCGCGCGATAGTGCGGCCGATCGGAGCGACCATGCCGTCTTCGAGGCGCCATTCCTGTCCAACCATGACCAGCCGCGCGTGATGAACGACCTGGGCGGCAACCTCGACCACATGCGGATGGCCGCGGCCATGCTGCTTACCCTGCCCGGCCATCCCTTCCTCTACTATGGCGAGGAAATCGGCATGCGCGGCACCAAGCCGGATCCGCAGATCCGCGAGCCGATGCGCTGGAACCGTGCACTCGATGCCGCCGGGGAGACCCGTTGGGAACCGGTGATCCACAATGTGGCGGCGGGCGTTTCCGTGGCTGCGGAAAGCGTCAGGCCCGGCTCGCTGCTGGACAGCTACCGCCAGCTGATCCACTGGCGCAAGCAGTTGTCCGCCCTGCGCGACGGCACGATGGCACCCTATCCGGCCGATGGTGGCCCGATCGCCGCCTACGTGCGCGCCGATGCCCGGCAGGTGCTGCTGGTGGTGCACAACCTTTCCGGCTTCACGCATGTCGTGAAGCTGAACCCTCACGGCCCACATTTCGACATGCTCGTCCGCCAGCTTGGCGGGTACGTGCAACTCGACGGAAACCGGCTGCGCATGCCGCCCTATGCCACGGCCATTCTCGAAGCGTCCGGCCCCGTACACCCCTGAGAGGCGAAAACCATGTTCACACCCCTGCGCCTGTTCCGTATCGCCCTGATCACACTGATGGCGACCATGGCTGCCGTCCCGTTGCAGCGCGCCGACGCCGCAACCGCGAAACCCGCTGCCGCCCATGCATCCTCGTCCGTCAAACTGCGTCTTGCCCGGGGTGATCTTTTACTCACGATGCCCCGCAGCAATATCGTGCGCGTACAGTACCTGCCGCACGGCAAGGTCGCTGCGCGCACCCTGGTCATGTCGCCTGATGCCATCGCCCCGCATGACGTGAAGGTACGCAGTACGCTGACAGATGACCGTCATGACCTGCGCACAGCCGCGCTCAGTGTGGTGACCGACACGGCCCATGGCCAGATCACCATCTACCCCGCCGAATCCTCCCGCCCGCTGCTGACCCTGACCGGACTCGCAGCACTTGCCAGCGGCCGGATCGACCTCGCCTACCGCTCCGGCGCGCCGCTTTACGGCATCGGCGGTTTCAACGCCTTCCAGAAGCACGCCGACGGACTTTTGCGGAAGGGCGTGCAGATCGCCAAGGCCGGCAAGCAGGGGCATGCCGGCGCACCGCTGGTCTGGAGCACTGACGGCTTTGCGGTGCTGGTGGACAGCAAGGGCGCACGCTTCGACCTCGAACACTCGCACATGCGCATCGACAAGCTCTCCCGTCCCACCATCGACCTGTATCTGATTGCCGGGAATCCGAAGCAGATCTTCGCCGCCGTGGCCGAACTCAGCGGCCGCGCGCCGCTGTTCCCGAAATGGGCCATGGGCTTCACCAACAGCCAGTGGGGCATCGACCAGAAGGAGCTGCTCGATATCATCCACACCTATCGTGCCAAACATATCCCGATCGACAATTTCACCCTGGACTTCGACTGGAAGGCCTGGGGTGAAGACCATTACGGCGAATTTCGCTGGAATCCGAAGAAATTCCCCGACGGTGCTTCCGGCAAGCTGACGCGCATGCTGCTCGCCGAAGGTATGCACCTCACGGGCATCATGAAGCCGCGCATCCACGTGGACACCGTGGAAGGCCATTACGCGACCGAACACCACCTGTGGCGTCCCGGCGAGAAACCCAGCAAGGACTATTTCTCGCACAAACTGGTCGATGACATCGATTTCGACCTGCCGGCCGCACGCCACTGGTTCGGCCGGCTCAGCATGCAATACGCCTTCAACCACGGCATTGCCGGCTGGTGGAACGACGAGGCCGACGAAACCGGTGACGACACCCAGTTCCTCAACATGCAACGTTCGCTCTACGACGCGCAACGCCAACAGACCGACCAGCGGGTGTGGTCGATCAACCGCAATTTCTGGCTCGGTTCGCAGCGCTACGCCTACGGACTGTGGTCGGGCGATATCGATACCGGCTTCGCCAGCATGGCCGCGCAACGCCAGCGCATGCTCGGAGCCATCGACGTCGGCGCCATGCTGTGGGGCATGGACACCGGAGGATTCAAGGGGCACCCGTCTCCGGAAAACTACGCGCGCTGGATGCAGTTCGCCGCCTTCGTGCCGATCTTCCGCGTGCACGGCACCTTCGGCGAGAAACGCCAGCCCTGGGTCTACGGCCCGGTCGCCGAACGCGCGGCCACGGCGGCGATCCGCCTGCGCTACCGCCTGATCCCCTACATCTACGCCTATGCCTGGGCCTACCACGCCCACGGCGTCGGGCTGGTGCGACCGCTGACCTTCGGCTGGCCGCACGATCCGAAGGTCCGCAACGACGTCTCCTCCTGGATGTTCGGCGACTGGCTGCTGGTCTCCCCGGTGGTGCACAAGGGACAGACCGAAAAATCCATCTACCTGCCTGCCGGCACCTGGACCGACTGGTTCAGCGGCAAGGCCTATCGCGGTGGGCGGACCATCCGCCTGGCGATCAACGCCAAAACCTGGAGCGATATCCCGCTGTTCGTGCGCCAGGGCGCGATCATCCCCACCCAGCCGCTGATGGAATTCGTGGGACAAAAGCCGGTGGACACGATCACGCTGGATGTGTTTCCCGCCCACCAGAAAACACACTTCGACTACTACGACGACGACGGCACCACCTATGCCTACGAACACGGCGCGTACTACCTGCGCACGCTATCGACCCAGCGCCGGAGCCATGCCGTCTACATGAGCATCAGTGCCGTGAAAGGAAGCTATGTCCCGGATCTGCAGTCGTTCCTGATCCGTGTCCACGGCATCCGTGCCGATTCGGTGCAGAACGCCGGCCATGCCTATGCCAACCTCAAGGAACTTGCACGCTCTTCGGATGCTGGCTGGGCCACCGGTCATGACCGGTTCGGTCCCGTGACATGGATTCGCGTCATGGCCTCACGCACGTCGCGCAAGCTGGTGCTTCAGGATCCTGCACGGAACTGACCGCTCCGGCCTCTCGCCATGAAGATGCTTGCAGTACATCAATACCGACCCGGTGCGCACACCGGGCACGCCCTTGCAGCCATACGGCCTGTGCGGGCAACCAACGGGGAGAACGCGGGGATCCATCCGGTACCGCCACGGCGCCAGGTGGCTCCAATCACGTTACTTGGGAGGAATCGTCTTGAAACACTACATCTCGCGAAAGTTCTGGTCCGGCCTGTGTCGCACGACCTGCCTCATGACACTGGTGTGCGGATTCATGCTGTCTGTATCCCAGTCGGCCATCGCGGCCAGCAACGACAACAATGTGGAATGGAACGGCCTGTTCCACGATCAGGGGCCGTTGTACGACAACCATCCGGAACCGACGGCAACGCAATCAGTGACGCTGACCTTGCGCACATTCAAGGGTGACATCACCAGCGCCAACATCAAGTACTACGACACCGCCGATTCCAGCTTCCACTGGGTCGCCATGAGCTGGGCTTCCAACGACCCAACAGGGGTGTTCGACTACTGGCAGGGAACCATTCCGGCATCGGCATCGGAAAAGTATTACCGGTTCCAGATCAATGACGGCACCGCCACCGCCTGGCTCAATGCCGCCGGCATCAGTTCCAGCGAACCCAGTTCGGGCGATTTCTTCATCATCCCGGGCTTCAAGACGCCGGACTGGATGAAAAACGGCGTGGTCTACCAGATTTTCCCGGACCGCTTCTACAACGGCGATACCAGCAATGACGTCACCAACGGCCAGTACAGCTACGCCGGCTGCGCTACCGAGCAGCATGCATGGGGCACCAGCGTCTTCGCCAATGTCGGTGGTTGCAACAGTGAAGTGTTCTTTGGCGGCGACCTGGCCGGAGTCGACCAGAAGCTGTCCTATATCAAGAACACGCTGGGTGCGGACATCATCTACCTCAACCCGATCTTCGAGTCGCCGACCAACCACAAGTACGACACCGAGGACTACTACAAAGTCGATCCTGCATTTGGCACGAACAGCGAATTGCAGACGCTGATATCGGATATACACAGCACCGCCAACGGGCCGCAAGGCTACGTGATCCTCGACGGCGTGTTCAACCACACGGGGGATACCAGCCAATGGTTTGACAAGTACAACTGGTGGTCCACGGACGGAGCCTACGAATCGCAATCCAGCCCCTGGTACAGCTACTACACCTTCCAGACGTGGCCAACCAGCTATTCGACCTTTTTCGGCATTTCCTCGATGCCGAAACTCGACTACGGCTCGACCGGCTCGGCGGTGCGCAATCAGATCTACGGTTCGTCCACATCGGTCATGCAGACCTATCTGAACGCGCCGTACAACATCGACGGCTGGCGTCTGGACGCAGCTCAGTACCTCGACGCAAGTGGCAACAACGGCAGCGACGCCACCAACCACCAGATCATGAGCGAAATGCGAAATGCCGTTCTATCGGTCAATCCGAACGCCGAAATCCTCGGCGAATACTGGGGCGACCCTTCGGCCTGGCTGGATGATGGCGCCGAGTGGGACGGAGCCATGAATTACAACGGCTTCACCCAGCCGATCTCGGAATGGATCTGCCATGTGGATGAAAGCGGCAACAGCGCATCGATTTCGTCCAGCCAGCTCGACAGCTGGTTGCACGGCACCCGTGCCGACCTGCCCACCAACGTGCAGCAAACCATGACCAACGAACTGGGCACGCACGACACCCCGCGCTATGCCACCCGCTGTGGCGGCGATATCTGGAAGACCTACCTCGGTCTGATCTTCCAGATGACCTACGTCGGCACGCCGACCATCTACTACGGAGACGAATACGGCATGCAGGGTGGGGCCGATCCCGACAATCGGCGTACTTTCGACTGGTCGCAAGCCACCACGGTCAACAGTGCGGTCGCACTGACCCAGAAGCTGATCGCCATCCGCACGCAATATGCGGCACTGCGTACCGGCTCGTTCATGACCCTGCTGACCGACGATACCCATCACATCTACGCTTTCGGTCGCTTCAACGCCAGCCACCGCATTGCCGTCGTGCTCAACAACGACAGCACCAGCCACACGGTCACCATACCGGCCTGGCAGTTGAGCATGCCCAATGGAAGCACAGTCACCGACCTGCTCAATGGCGGCACATACACCGTACAGAACGGCAACGTCACCGTGACCGTTGATGGTCACTACGGGGCTATCCTGGAGCAATAGCCCGCACCGATGTCACGCCATGAACCTCATGGCGTGACATCGCCGGACACGCGCCAACGACCAACCAATTCTGCAGCCAGACCAGCATGACCAAAGATCCGGCCAGCACCATGCAAACACCTGCGCAATCGCGAATTCGATTGCAAGAATCGCGCCTCGTCAACGATGCGCCTGAATACGCATATACTTCGGTAATGGTCCGCTTCCGGCCGTACAAACCGTGCAGGCAGCCCCTGTGGCCGTGATGAATACGTATGCAAGCGCTGGTCCCTGTCTGAACCTGCTGCCTACCATGCAAGGAGTCATTGTCCCGTACCCGGCAACTGTTGCTTCCGGGTCGGGCCAGCACGGCATCGGACGCGCCAGCGCACCCCCTGCCCGGGAGGAAAACATGGCCAGTCCCCTGGCGGCAAACCCAACCCAAAACAATCGAACACCTTCTGGAGGGGCGCCATGCTGGCCGCTTTGATGACGACCCTGCTGGCCACCGCTTCGGTGGCTGCCCCGAACTGGCACCATCGCGTGGACTGGGACGGCAGGCATGCCGTGATACAGGCCGCGGACAACGGCGGCTACGTTCTTCGGACCTCGACCACGACGCGCCGTATTGCACCACAGCGATTCAAGGTCAAAACCGCCAGCGTGCTTTTCGACGGCCTGTTCGCCATGGCGCAATCGGACCTTGCGAAGATCTCGGTCGATGCCATTACCGATCCGGCCTTCGACCACGGCAAACCGATCCCCTGCCGCTGCTTCATCGCTGGCAAGAAGTGGCCGTTCACCTGGACGCGCGACGTGTCCTATTCGATCGACCTTGGCCTGTGGCGCTTCGATCCGGCGCGTGCGCGCGAATCACTGCTGTTCAAGCTCTCCCCGACCCGCGGCAAGAACGTGCCCGAAGGGCTGTACGTGATGCAGGACACCGGGTCGGGCGGCAGTTGGCCGATCAGCACCGACCGCGTGGTGTGGTTCCTGGGCGCGCGCCACCTGCTGGCAGACAAGGCCTTCGCGATCAAGGTCTATACCGCATTGCGCGATACCCTGCACCAGGACCACATCTACGCCTTCGACCCCGCCTCCGGGCTGTACCGCGGCGAGACATCCTTCCTCGACTGGCGCGAGCAGACCTACCCCGCGTGGACCGCCGACAACGTGGTGTTCATCGCGCAGTCCTTCGCGCTCTCGACCAACGTGTTGCACTACGAGGCACTGCGATTGGCGCAACGCATGAGCGCCAGGCGCAAGGACACGGCGGATTCACGACGCTATGGCGCACAGGCCGAGGCGCTCAAGCGCGCCATCAACCGGCATTTCTGGAACCCACGCCGTGGCCTGTACATGAGCTACATCGGCGGGCGCGTGCATCCGGCGCCCTTCGATGCCTACGACCTGCTCGGCACCGACCTTGCCATCCTCAGCGGCGTCGCAGGACCCGAGCGCGCACGCCTGGCCCTGGCGAACTACCCCACCTGGCCAGCCGGCAGCCCGGTGATCTGGCCCGAACGACGCGAGCAGCCGATCTACCACAATCGTGCCATCTGGCCCTTCGTCAGCGAATACACCCTGCGCGCCGCACGCCGCGTCGGGGACCCCGCACGCATCGCCCACGAACTGCGCAGCCAGATGCGCGGCGCAGCCCTGTATGCCTCCAACTACGAAAACTATTCGCTGCGCACCCAGTCCACACATGTCGAGGAAGGCAAACTGAGCGGCCCGGTGGTCGACTCGCCCCGACAATTGTGGTCGGTGGCCGGCTACCTGGACATGGTCATTCACGGTGTGTTTGGCCTGGAAAACGACGGCACAGTGAAGCCGATGATTCCCGTGTCCCTGGTGCCGATGCTGTTCGGCAAGCGCGAGCGCATCCGACTGGATCTGGGCAACCGGCACATCGTGCTGCATCGGCCGGCGCGCCTGGATGGCAACCTGCTGGTCGCAGGCCGCATGCACCGTAGCGGCGATACCCTCCGGGTGAACCTGCGCGCGCGCCATGTCCAGCCCGTCCCGCTGCGGCTCCACGCGCCCTTCTACCTGCCGCCCACGCCACCCGCGCCGAAACTCGTCGTGCGCGGCGCGCAGCTGGAGGTCAAGTCCACTGTCCCCGGTGTGCTGTATGTCAATGGCCATCGTCACGGCGGCATCAACGGTACCGTCGTGCTGCGCCGCGCCGACGGCCTGCAATGCATCAGCGTCACCGCCCTGGCCAGGGACGGCATGGAATCGCTGCACAGTCCCGAGGTGTGCAGCGGCAGCATCGCCAGTGTACACGGCACCTGGCCGCGCGCCTGGATCGCACCGCACAGCGGTGAATACCTGGCGTGGCTGCGCTACGACAACGATCACGGCCCGATCAACACCGGCATCACCGCGGCGGTCAAGCGCATGCGTATCACCTGCAACGGCCAGGCGGCACAGGTGCGCCCGGTGGTGATGCCGCAAAGCGACGGCGTGCAGGATTCGACCCGCCTGCGCTTTCATGCGCGCGGCGGGCAGCGATGCCGTTTCGCGCTCGAACAAGGCTTCAACATGAGCGACCTTGCGCACTTTTCCTACTACACGGGTGGCGAGGGCGGTGCCAGCGGTGCGCTGAACCAGGCCCAGGTGCACGGTCTGTACATCGCTCCCCTGCCCGCGCGACAAGGAGAATGAACATGCAGCGCAAACCCGAACTGTCGTTCTGGAACATCTGGAACATGTGCTTCGGTTTTCTCGGTATCCAGTTCGGATTCGCGCTGCAGAACGCCAACGTCAGCCGCATTTTCCAGACCCTGGGCGCGAAGATCGACGACATTGCCATCCTGTGGGTCGCCGCGCCGCTGACCGGGCTGATCGTGCAGCCGATCATCGGCCATTATTCCGACCGTACCTGGTGCGCGCTGGGCCGGCGTCGCCCGTATTTCCTCGGCGGCGCGATCCTCGCCACGGCGGCCCTGGTGTTCATGCCCAATGCGCCATCGTTGTGGGTGGCCGCCGGCGCGCTGTGGATCATGGACGCCTCGTTCAACATTTCCATGGAGCCGTTCCGCGCCTTCGTCGGCGACCAGTTGCCCACGAAGCAGCGCCCGCTTGGCTATGCCATGCAGAGCGTGTTCATCGGCATCGGTGCGGTGGTGGCCTCGGCGCTGCCCTGGATCCTGGCCCACTTCGGGGTCGCCAACACGGCGCCGGAGGGACAGATACCGCCCACGGTCCGCTACGCTTTCTATGCCGGCGGCGCGGTGCTGCTGGGCGCCATCGTGTGGACTGTGGCGACCACGCGCGAGTACCCGCCCGAACGCCTGAATGCCTTCGACGACACAGTCGAGGCGCCCATGAAGGCCGACCTGTCCGGGGCGTGGATCCCGGGCGTGATCTTCCTGCTGCTCGGCCTGGCCTGCGTCGCGTTCATCCGCCATCTCGATTTCGAACAGGGCAAGAACGAGCTGTACCTGCTGGCAGGCATGCTGATTGTCTTCGGCCTGCTGTTCCTGTGGCGGCGCTTCGTGCGCGGCGGCGGCATGCTGGGCCAGGTCATGGCCGACCTGTACACCATGCCCGAGGCGATGCGCAAACTCGCCTGGGTGCAGTTCTTTTCCTGGTTCGCGCTGTTCGCGATGTGGCTGTACACCACGCCGGCCGTGGCCGCCCTGCAGTTCCACAGCAGCGACCCGCAAAGCGCCGCCTACAATGCCGGAGCCAACTGGGTAGGCGTGCTGTTTGCCGTCTACAACGGCGTGACGATCCCCGCCGCGGCCCTGATCCCGTGGATGGCCAGGGCCTTCGGGCTGCGCTGGACGCACCTGGTGAACGTCAGCCTGGCCGGACTGGGTCTGATCTCGGTAGCGTTCATCACCGACCCCCATTGGCTGATCGTCTCGATGATCGGCGTGGGCTTTGGTTGGGCTTCGATCCTGTCCCTGCCCTACACCCTGTTGTCGGACAACCTGCCGACGGCGAAGATGGGCGTGTACATGGGCATATTCAATTTCTTCATCGTCATTCCACAGCTTCTGGCCGCCAGTGTTCTTGGCCTGCTCGTCCATCACCTGTTTCACGGCCATGCCGAGTACGTGCTGGTACTTGGCGGCCTGAGCCTGATCCTGGCCGGACTGTTCACCCTGCGCGTGCGCGAGCCGGCCTGAGCCGCTGCGCCGCCAAACAGGAAATCTCCCGCATGCATGCACGCCTTCGTTTTCTTCCCTTCGCCGCCGCACTGTTCCTCGCAGTCACTGTCATGGCGCAAGCCGCCAGCCCGGCCAGGGCCCCGCAGGTGTTCGTCGGCACCCGGCTGCCGTTCGCCGCGAACGCGATCTATTTCGTGATGACCGACCGCTTCGTGAACGGCGACCCGTCCAACGACCACCGCCACCAGGGCGGCAAGCATCCGGATTTCAACATCCCCATCAAGGGACCGGACGGCAGGACGGCCAACATCGGCTACCTGGGCGGCGACTTCAAGGGCGTGCTGGAAAACGCGGGCTACATCCGCGGCATGGGTTTTGGCGCGGTGTGGATCACCCCCATCGTCGACAATCCCGACCAGGCCTTTACCGGTGGCGATCCGGTGACATGGGGCAGCATGCTCACCGACCGCGGCAAGGCCGGCTATCACGGCTACTGGGGCATCAATTTCTATCGCGTCGACGAACACCTTCCGAGCAAGAACCTCGACTACCGGCAATTCACCCGCGCCATGCACAAGGCGGGGTTGAAGATCGTGCAGGACATCGTGCTCAACCACGGCTCGCCCGCCTTCAGCATGCCGGTGAAGCAACCGCAGTTCGGCCAGATCTTCGATCAGAACGGCAAGCTGATTGCCGACCAGGACAACCTGGCGCCCTGGAAACTCGATCCGGTCCGCCACCCGCTGCAGCGCTTCTACAACGCCTGGCCGGACCTGGCGCAGCTGTCCAACAACGACAGCAACAACCCCGAAGTGTTGAAGTATTTCGTCGGCGCCTACCTGAAATGGATCGGTGAAGGTGCCGACGCCTTCCGCATCGACACCATGAACCACATGCCGACCCGCTTCTGGCGGCAGTTCGCCGCCGCCATCCATGCCCGGCACCCGGGCTTTTTCATGTTCGGCGAAGCCTTCGACAACAACGTCGACAACATCGGCAAGTACACCTGGAAGCGCAGCGGCAACATGAGCCTGCTCGATTTTCCCCTGAAGGATGCGATGCGGGCAGTGTTCGAGCACCCGGGCAGCGATTACGGGACTATCGAGTCGGCCCTGTACCTGACCAACGGCCCGTACAGCAACCCGTACCGCCTGGTCACTTTCTACGACAACCACGACATGAAGCGTCTGAATGCCACCGACAATGGCTTCATCGACGCCAACAATTTCCTGTTCACCGTGCGTGGCATCCCCGCCCTCTACTACGGCTCGGAGGTCGGCTTCGAGCGCGGCATGGGCGAGCACCAGGGCAACCGCAACTACTTCGGCCAGCAGCGCATCAATGCGGCGCCGGAAAACCGGATCTACCGGCATCTCAAGCGTATCGCCCGGCTGCGTGAGCGCACCCCGGCGCTGCAACGCGGCCTGATGCTGGTCGAGCGCATGCATGGCAACCAGGCCGCCTTCTACCGCGTGTTGCAATACAAGGGGGTGCACCAGATGGCATTGGTGTTGCTCAACAAGGGCGACAGCGACGCACGATTCACGATCCGGCGCTACCTGCAGCCGGGGCACTGGAAGGCGGTCATGAGCGGCAGCGACGTCAATGTGCCGCCGGGCGGGGTACTTGCCGCACAGGTGCCCGCCCACGGTGTGCGCGTCTACATCCTCGACGCGCCTGCCCGGCAACCGGAACTGGTGTCAGCCCTGACCCGCGCCATGATCGAACGCGGACGCCCGTCGGGCATGCAGTAACGCCAGCGCCACCAGCCCACACCGGTGGCACACCTGGATTCTCGAAGAAGGTCAGCCGTTGCGCAGGCTGGATTTGCGCACCACAAGGCGTGTCGGGAGTATCGCCGAATCCACCCGCTCGCCACGGATCTGCCCCAGCAGTCGTTCGACCAGGATGGTGCCTGCCTCACTGGTATCCTGCCGCACCGTGGTCAGTGGCGGATGCGCGAAACCCGCGCCGGGCACATCATCGAAGCCGGCCACGGCCACGTCTTCGGGAATGTTCATGCCGCGGCTTTCCAGCGCACGCATCGCACCCATCGCGATCAGGTCACTGGCGGCAAACACGCCGTCGAACCGGGTCTTGCGTTCAAGCAGGGCCGTCATCGCCTGATATCCCGACTCTTCGGTACTTTCGGCCACTTCGCACAGGTCATCGTCGACCTTCAGGCCGGCATCGACCAGGGCTTCGGTATAGCCGCGGTAGCGTTCGAAAAACTCCGGATAATGGGTACTGGCCTCGCCGAGGAAGGCAATGCGCCGGCATCCCTGTTCCAGCAGGTGTTCGGCCACGGAGCGGCCACCACTGAAATTGTCGCATCCGATGGATGTATCGGGCTGGTCGGCCAGTACCGCCCCCCAACGCACGAAATGCGTACCCTGCTCGACCAGCTTGCGTGCCTTGTCGCAATAGGTCAGGTAATCGCCGTAGCCGAGCAGGATGATGCCGTCGGCCTTCTTGCTGTCGGCATAATCGGCATGCCAGTCATCGGAAGCCTGCTGGAAGGAGATCAGCAGATCATAGCCATGCCGCGTGCAGGCGCGCGTGATCGATCCGAGCATCGACACGAAGAACGGATTGATGTGCGAATCGTCACTGGTCGGATCCTCGAAAAACAGCAACGCCAGCGTGCCCGAATGCTGGGTCCGCAGGTTCGATGCATTCTTGTCGACCTTGTAGTTGAGCTGCCGCGCCACCGCCTGCACCTTGCGCCGCGTGGCCTCGCTGACCAGCGGACTGTTGCGCAACGCGCGCGACACCGTCGCCTGCGAGAAGCCGGTCAGGTACGCGATGTCGATGGAGGTGGGTTTGTTCTTGGCGCTAGTCACGGGATGGTTCATAACAACCCTACAAGGCAGCCACCCGCATCCCTGGGTAGGGCCGGCTACAGTCTACCGGGTTCAGCCCCTTACGCCACAAGCCGGGAATCGCCATCTTCAGCGAAGATCGCCGTATTTCCCGAAGAATCAACGATGAAGAATCGTTGGACCCGGAATGTTTGTGACTGCATAGGCCATGCGCCTGCAACAGGCGGTCCGCTGGAAAGCTCCTTCCATGCAAGGAACAGCCTGGCATTGCTGTGGCCCGAACCGACCTGAGCCGTACAGCGCTTTACTGCCGGAACCTGGATCCCCCGCGGCACGTCGTGTCCCCGGACAGTCCCCGTCTGTCCGAATGTATTGCCGACGAGTATCCCGAGCGGGCCGATATACCCAGACAACAAGGCCCCGCCGAAGCGGGGCACGTTTTTGGCTGGGGGACCAGGATGGTTCGGCCCTTCCATGGGCCTCACCCCTCCGCGCTGCGCGCTCCGGGGCCAGCCTTCGGCTGTCCAATTTCGTTCCCGACGAAATTGTCGAACGTAGGTCCACTTACCTTCCCCCGCAGCCAATAAAAAGACCCCGCCGAAGCGGGGC
>JALUXG010000036.1 GCA_027019085.1 Rhodanobacteraceae bacterium
CACCCCTCCGCGCTGCGCGCTCCGGGGCCAGCCTTCGGCTGTCCAATTTCGTTCCCGACGAAATTGTCGAACGTAGGTCCACTTACCTTCCCCCGCAGCCAATAAAAAGACCCCGCCGAAGCGGGGCACGTTTTTGGCTGGGGGACCAGGATGGTTCGGCCCTTCCATGGGCCTCACCCCTCCGCGCTGCGCGCTCCGGGGCCAGCCTTCGGCTGTCCAATTTCGTTCCCGACGAAATTGTCGAACGTAGGTCCACTTACCTTCCCCCGCAGCCAATAAAAAGACCCCGCCGAAGCGGGGCCTTTTTATTGGCTGGGGGACTAGGATTCGAACCTAGATAGGCAGAGTCAGAGTCTGCAGTCCTACCATTAGACGATCCCCCAAAAGCGGATCGCGCTCGTTCCGGCGGTTTAGCGCTTCGAGAACTGCGTGGCGCGACGTGCCTTGTGCAGGCCGACCTTCTTGCGTTCGACCTCGCGGGCGTCGCGGGTCATGAAGCCGGCCTTGCGCAGCTGGATCTTCAGGTTCTCGTCGTATTCGACCAGCGCGCGGGCAATCCCCAGGCGAATGGCGCCGGCCTGGCCGGTGATGCCGCCACCGGACACGGTGACCTTGATGTCGAACTTGTCGTTCATCTCGGTCAGCTCCAGCGGCTGGCGCACGATCATGCTCGACGTCTTGCGGCCGAAGAACTCGTCCAGCGGCTTGCCGTTGACGATGATTTCACCCTTGCCCTTGCGCAGGAACACGCGGGCGGCGGAGGACTTGCGACGGCCGGTGCCGTAATGTTGCTGAATCGCCATGAGGTTTCCTTAGATCTCCAGCGCCTGCGGCTGCTGCGCGGTATGCGGGTGCTCGGCGCCGCCGTAGACCTTGAGCTTACGGTACATCGCGCGGCCCAGCGGATTCTTGGGCAGCATGCCCTTGACGCCGATCTCGATCACGCGTTCGGGGTGCTTGGCCAGCATGTCCGCAAGGGACATGTGCTTCATGTTGCCGATATAACCGGTGAAACGATGGTAGGTCTTGTCAGCCATCTTCTTGCCGGTCACGGCCACTTTTCCGGCATTGATCACGACGATGTAATCGCCGGTATCGACATGCGGCGTGAACTCCGGCTTGTGCTTGCCGCGCAGGCGACGTGCAACCTCGGAGCACAGACGACCGAGCGTCTTGCCCGTGGCGTCGACCACGTACCAGTCACGCTGGACGCTTTCAGGCTTGGCGCTGAACGTTTTCATCTCGAAATACCTGTCTGCCGCCCGCCGGGCGGATCAAAATGGTGAAACGAAAGGCGCGAAAGAATATCCGAATCGACATCCTCACGCAAGCCGGGGCACCCCGGCGCAAGAGGGGAATGATAGCATGATTTCATGTCCGACCACCCCGGCACCGACCTCAAACACGACCCGACGGCCGGGATTGCCGAACTTGCCGACCGTTGCGTGATGTGCGGTCTGTGCCTGCCCCATTGCCCCACCTATGCACTGGACGCATCCGAAGCCGAATCCCCTCGCGGACGCATCCGCCTGGCCCGGGCGCTGGCCGAGGACCCGCCACGCATCGATACCGGCTTGCGCCTCCACCTGGACAGCTGTCTGGGCTGCCTGCAGTGCGAGCGGGTATGCCCGTCGCAGGTCCAGTACGGCGAGATCCTGGTGCGCACACGCGCCCTGATCGGACCGGCGCCGAACCGTCCCACATGGCTGCTCGGCGTGCTCAAGCGTCCGCTACCGGCCACCCTTCTGCTGGCCGCAGCACGGGCACTGCACCTGCGCACCTGGCTGCCGTCACTGCTTCGCACCGCGCTACCGAAGCGGACGACAGCCCTGCAGGTGGCGCTGGCATGGCTCGGTCCACGCCCGAGGGCAAGGGCCAGGCCACCCGAGCCCCGCAGTGAAGGAAGGCGTCACGTCGCCCTCTTCCCGGGTTGCATTGCATCCATCGAGGACGCTGCTGCACTGCAGGCGGCGCAGGATCTGTTGCAGGCGGCCGGCTTTAGCGTACAGCGCCTTGCGGCCACCTGCTGCGGTGCCCTGGACCTGCATGACGGCGCGACGGCGCAAGCGACCCGGGCGGCAAACCGCCTGCAGGCGGCCTGTCGCAATCTGCCTGCGGATACTCCCGTACTGACCGCCACTCCCGGCTGCCTGGGCACCCTGCGCAGGCAGCTGCCGCACCTGCGCATCGAGGATGCTACCGGCTATCTGGCCCGCCATGGCACCCGATTGCAGTTTCGTGCACTCGGCGAGCGTGTGGCGGTTCACCTTCCCTGCACCAGTCGAAATGTCTCACGCGACAGCCAGGACGTACTGGCCCTGCTGAGACTTGTCCCCGGCCTGAGCGTGCTCGAAGTGCCCGAGTCCCCCGGATGCTGCGGTGCGGCCGGCAGTCACGCGCTGCAGTTCCCGGCCCAGGCCCGGCGATTGCGCGCGCAGGTGCTGCGACACGTTGCCGACTTGGCAGCGGACCGCCTGCTGTCGTCCAATATCGGCTGTCGACTGCATCTGTCGGCCGGAAATCGCAGCCTGCCGACCGAACATCCGCTAACCCTGCTGGCACGCCAACTGGAACCGAGGAGTGCACCATGAACACCAGGACCCTCAGTACCCTGGACCGTTTCCTGGCCGGTCTCAACGACGCCCTGGATGCCGTGGCAGGGCGTCCCGCTGCCCGCCGTCCCTCACCTGCCGAAGACGTGCCGGGGGCGGAACTCGATGACGATGCGCGCCGTCATGCTGCCGGCCTGATGCGCATCAATCATGCCGGCGAAGTCTGCGCCCAGGCGCTGTACAAGGGCCAGTCGCTGCTGGCACGCGATGCGCAGACCCGGGAGCACCTGCTGCAAGCGGCGCAGGAGGAGACCGACCACCTGGCCTGGTGCGCGGACCGCCTGCGCGAACTCGACAGCCGCCCCAGCCTGCTCAATCCCCTGTGGTTCGTCGGCAGCCTGGCCATCGGTGCCGCCGCTGCTGCTGCCAGTGACAAGTTCAGCCTGGGCTTCGTGGTCGAGACTGAACGCCAGGTCGAGGCGCATCTGGCCGAGCACATCGAGCGTCTGCCCGCCGAAGACCAGCGTTCGCGCGCGGTGCTCAGGCAGATGCAGGAGGATGAAATACGCCACGCCGACAACGCCCTGGCCCGTGGCGGCGTGAAGTTGCCGGCGCCCATCCCGACGCTGATGGCGCTGACTTCGAAGGTGATGAAAACCGTCGCCTACCGCCTGTAGCAGCGCCGGAAGGCGCGACCGAAGGGAATGTGCGTGGTACGACGGCGCAGATCCCCAGCGGGTGGCATTTGTGGCACGAACATGCGGCTCGATCCCGAGTTGCCGCATTTTCGGTCGCAGCCTGCGCTGCTCCTGCCGTGAACCGTCTGGACGCACTGCCTTTCATGACGCCTACGGCAATGCGCGTCACATCAGGTTGCGGCCGTGGAACAGTTCCTCGATCTCGCGGCGCACCAGCGATTCGATGCGTTTGCGTTCCTTGAATGACAGCTCATCGGCATGCGCCTCGAACAGGTAGGTGTCCAGGTCGAAGTCCTTGATGTGCATCTTGGTGTGGAACATGTTCTCCTGATACACGTTCACATCGAACATCTCGTACTTCTGGCGGATGTGCCGCGCCAGGTAGTCCTGGATCGAATTGATCTTGTGATCGATGTAGTGCTTCCTGCCCTTCACGTCGCGGGTGAAGCCGCGCACGCGGTAGTCCATGATCACGATGTCGGATTCGAAACTGTCGATCAGGTAATTGAGCGCCTTGAGCGGGGAGATCACGCCGCAGGTGGCCACGTCGATGTCCGCGCGGAAGGTGGCGATGCCGTTGTGCGGATGCGTTTCGGGATAGGTGTGGACGGTGATATGGCTCTTGTCCAGATGCGCGACCGCGCCGGAAATGGAATCGCGGCCAAGCTTGTCCACCACGGGCTGCTCGGAAATGAGGATCGTGACCGAGGCCCCCTGGGGGTCATAGTCCTGACGTGCGATGTTGAGGATGTTGGCGCCGATGATATCGGCCACGTCGGTCAGGATCTGCGTCAGCCGATCGGCGTCGTAGGCCTCATCGATGTACTCGATGTAGCGCTGCCGCTGCTCCTCGGAGACGGCATAGCACACATCGTAGATGTTGAAGCTCAGGGCCTTGGTAAGGTTGTTGAAGCCCTGAAGCCGAAGACGCGGAAGCGGTTTCACCACGGCTACCCTCTGAACATGTCCGGAACGGTCCGGCGCGGGATTGGCCGGCAGAATGGATGGCAACCAGTTCGAGGCATTGATCGCTACCGCGTGAACCGCTGCACTGGCGCACAAGCGTGAAACCCTGCGCCGGAAAGCGCAATTATGGGCCATGCCTTGCGTGATTAGAAGATGCCATGCCTGACAGTAGGCCATGGCATGGCCGCACAGGCGAATATGTGGCTATAGTATGGGCGTGCGTCACAGTACGGAGAATTCAGGGGGCCGTACCGACCTTTCCCTGCTGACGGATACCCACGTGACACAACTGAAATATCTGCTGCAGCAACAATTCATGCGCCATCAGGGTCCGGGCACGCTTGGCCCCGACCCGCAAACGATGGAGCGATTCCTCGCTCACTGCCACCGCCGCAGGTTCCCCAAGAAGACCGCCATCGTGCGGCCCGGTGATCCAGCCAATACACTGTTCTACGTCATCGACGGTTCGGTGACGGTATGCAGCGAGGACGAGAACGGACGCGAGCTGATCCTGGCCTACATCAACCGCGGGCAGTTCATCGGCGAAATGGGTCTGTTCGTGGAACAGGCCCGACGTGAATCGATCGTACGCACACGCAGCAACTGCGAACTGGCCGAGATCAGCTACGAGCGCCTGTTCCAGCTGTTCGAGACAACCCTGCGCGATGAATGTCCGAAACTGCTGTTCGCCATCGGCTTCCAGCTCACCAATCGCTTGCTGCGCACTTCGCGTCAAGCCAGCCGCATGGCCTTCATGGACGTCACCAACCGGGTGGCCAACACCCTGGTGGACCTGTGCGAGGAACCGGACGCCATGACCCATCCGGACGGCACCCAGATCCGCATCTCCCGACAGGAAGTGAGCCGCATCGTCGGCTGTTCGCGCGAGATGGTCGGTCGTGTGCTCAAGCAACTGGAGGAACAGGGCATGATCGACGTATCGGGCAAGACCATCGTGGTGCGCGGCACGCGGTAAAAGCCGGGACTCGGGACTCGGGACTCGGGACTCGGGACTCGGGACTCGGGACTCGGGACTCGGGACTCGGGACTCGGGATTTGAGGATGGCGGCAAGCGCCATGACCCATCGCTCGCCAAAACTGGTGTAGGGCGGGCACTGTCCGCCGCGCCCCCTTGCGAACGGCCGGTCAATGCCAGTGCACGCGCGTGACGCTGCGGCCGAGCGTGCGTTCGACGCGCTTGCACCACTTGGGCGTGGCGTTGACCAGGATGGCCTCCTCGGCCGCGTGCAGCATTGGAAGGTCCCAGTGCGAATCGCCGTAGGCCATCGCCCAGGGCGGCTCGATGCCGGCGCCCTTGAGCGACTCGAGCTTGCGTACGCCCACGTTGTGCAGCGCCACGCGCAGGCCCAGCGGGCCCGGGCGCAGCCGCGAGGCCAGGATCGGCAGGCCTTCCAGGCCCAGCTCGACAAAGATGGTGCGCACCAGGTACTCCTCGCAGCCGGTAACCACCAGCACGCGGTCGCCGTCGGCCAGGTGCCGGCGCAGCTGCGTGAGGGCCTCGCGGTGGAAGCGGCGCGGCTGGCGCACCAGCATCTGGCCATGCGCCTGCGCATGCGCCCGGTAGCCGTCCTCGTCCAGACCCAGCAGGGCCGAGGCAATGAACGCCTTGTTCACCCAGCGCCGGGTGAACGGCAGCGTCGGCAGCAGCGGCAGGCTCAGCGCCAGGCCCACCAGCTTGCGCCAGGGCGCGCGGTCCAGGCGCATGCGCACGAAGGTCTCGAAGGCATCGCCGCGCATCAGCACGCCGTCGAAATCGAACAGCACCGTGCGCGGCCCGGCCCCCGGCGCGGCATCATCGGCCACGCTGTCGATGCACCTGTTCTCGTCCATCGGGCTCAGCTGAAGAACAGTCGCTTGAGTTCGGCCCCAGGATCGCTCGCGCGCATGAAGGCCTCGCCGACCAGGAAACCCTCGATGCCCGCCTCGCGCAGCCGCTCGACATCCTCCGGCGTGCGTATGCCGCTTTCGGTGACCAAGATGCGGTCGTAGGGCACGCAGTCACGCAGGTCCATCGAGGTGTCGATCGAGGTACGGAAGGTGTGCAGGTTGCGGTTGTTGATGCCAATGAGCGAAGCAGGCACGGCCAGTGCACGGTCGAGTTCCTCGGCATCGTGCACTTCCACCAGCACGTCCATGCCCAGGTCGGCCGCCAGCAGGGACAGTTCAAGTAGTGCCTCGTCCTCCAGTGCGGAGACGATCAGCAGGATGCAGTCGGCGCCGATCACGCGCGACTCGTAGACCTGATACGGAGCCACCGTGAAATCCTTGCGCAACACCGGCAACGTGCAGGCATCACGGGCACTCTTGAGGAACGCTTCGCTGCCCTGGAAGAAATCCTTGTCGGTCAGCACCGAGAGGCATGCCGCCCCGGCCCTGGCATAGGTTTTGGCGATCTTCGCCGGATCGAAGTCGGCGCGAATCACGCCCTTGCTCGGGCTGGCTTTCTTGATCTCGGCGATCACCGCCGGGTCACCGGCATCGATACGCGCTTCCATGGCGGCCGCGAAGCCGCGGGTTTCGGGAAGGTCGGCGCAGCGTGCGGCGATTTCCTTCAGCGGCACACGTGCTTCACGTTCGGCGATCTCTTCGGATTTGCGAACAAGGATGCGTTGCAGGATATCGGACATGGCTCGGGGCATGGGGAACGGGCAGGCTTGGTGGCATCTTAACGGCAAACCGCGCGCTGCGTGCACCCGCAATCACGCATCTCCCGAGAGCCTTTGCGTGACACCCACGAACTGCTCCATCTTGCGCTGCGCCGCGCCGGATTCGATCGCCTCACGCGCCGAGGCAATGCCATCATCGATGCTCTCGGCGCAACCTGCAGCATAAAGCGCGGCGCCGGCATTGAGCTGGACGATATCGCGCGCGACACCGGGCGTCCCGGCCAGCACGTCACGCACCATGCGCATGGAAGCCTCGGCATCGTCCACCTGCAGGTTGCGGCTGGACGCCATGGCCAGCCCGAAATCCTCCGGCTCGATCTCGTATTCGCGGATCGATCCGTCGCGCAGCTCGCCCACCCGGGTGCTCGCACCGAGCGAAATCTCGTCCAGACCGTCGCGTCCGTAGACCACCAGCGCGCGCTTGACACCCAGCCGTTCGAGCACGCGCACCTGGATGCCGACCAGGTCCTCGTGGAACACACCAAGCAGGATGTTCGGTGCGCCAGCGGGATTGGTCAGGGGGCCGAGGATGTTGAACAACGTGCGCACACCCATCTCCTTGCGGATCGGCGCCACCACCTTCATGGCCGGATGGTGATTGGGTGCATACATGAATCCGATGCCCGTCTCTTGCAGGCAATCGGCGATCTGCCGTGGCTGCAGGTCGATGCGGGCGCCCAGCGCCTCGAGCAAGTCGGCGCTGCCAGATTTTGACGACACGCTGCGCCCGCCATGCTTGGCCACCTTGGCGCCCGCCGCAGCGGCCACGAACATCGCAGTGGTGGAGATGTTGAAGCTCGAGGCGCCATCGCCCCCGGTACCGACGATGTCGACCAGATGCTCGACGCCGCGTGCCGGAACCGGCGTGGCCAGCTCGCGCATCACCCGGGCCGCACCGGTGATCTCGCCGATGGTCTCCTTCTTCACCCGCAGGCCGGTGATGATGGCGGCCGTCATCAGTGGACTGACCTTGCCGGTCATGATCTGCTGCATCAGATCGACCATTTCGTCGTGGAAGATCTCGCGGTGCTCGATCGTGCGTTGCAGTGCCTCGCGCGCGGTAAAACTCATGGAATGGCTCCGTGGGGTTCGAATCAGGCTGCGCGGGGAAGCGGCAGGCCGAGAAAGTTTCGCAACAGATCGTGTCCGTGGCGGGTCAGGATCGATTCGGGGTGAAACTGCACCCCCTCGATCGGAAGGCTCCTGTGCCTGAGGCCCATGATCTCGTCGAGGCTGCCATCCGCCTTCTCGGTCCAGGCAGTGACTTCGAGGCAGTCGGGCACGCTGTCGCGCGCGACCACCAGCGAATGGTAGCGCGTGGCCTCGAACGGGTCAGGCAGGCCCGCAAACACGCCGAGCCCGCGATGGCGTATCGGGGACGTCTTGCCGTGCATGATCTGCCGCGCGCGCACGACCTTGCCGCCGAACGCCTGGCCGATCGCCTGGTGACCGAGACATACGCCGAAAATCGGAATCTCGGCGCCCAGCGCCTGGATCAGCGCCAGCGAGATGCCGGCATCGTCGGGCGTCCCCGGTCCTGGCGAAATCATGATGCGCGACGGCTTGAGCGCGCGCACCGCGGCCACGTCCAGCGCATCGTTGCGCACCACTTTCACCGGCTGGCCCAGCTCACCCAGATACTGCACCAGGTTGAAGGTGAAACTGTCGTAGTTGTCGATCATCAACAGCATGCGCGTGCCTGCACGGACTTCGAAAGGTGGTAGAGGCAACTTTACCGGCTGCGCCCGGCTGCAGGAAGTCATGGACGCTCGCAGGGCATCCCCGGCGTGTCACGATTCACGACGGGCCGCGAGAAGTTCCCGCCAGAGCGCCTCGCCGCGCCAGATGCGTTGCTCGTCCCTTTCCGCGCGGTGCACCAGTTCGGCGAGCCGCGCATTGACCGGGGCGCGCAGGCCGTGTTCTGTGGCCAGGCGCACCACCTCGCCGTTGATCCAGTCCACCTCGGTGGGACGCCCCGCGGCCAGGTCCTCCCAGGTGGAGGAGCGCGCCTGCGGATCGATGGCGAGCATACGCTGTGCCAGCAGGGCGAATACCGCGTCGGGCGCCGCCAGAAGACAGGGGATCCATGCTGCCGGCAGAGGGGTAAGCCGTGCCGGACGCAGGCCATGCACGCGAAAGATACCCATCGCCTCGCGCTGGGCCAGTACCAGGCAGCGCCGGTAGGCACGATCCGCCAGCTCCTCGCGAAGCGGCAGGTCAGACAGCGCGTTGATGGCGTTGTTGAGATTGAGCAACAACTTGGCCGTCTGCACCGCGGGCATGTCCTCGCGCAACTCCAGCGGCAGACCCGCGTGCTCGAAACACGCCAGCCACGGCGCCAGCGCGGCATGGTCCTCGACCATCAGCTCGCCGGCCGAAGCGCGGTGCAGCCGCCCCAGGCCACGATGGAACACCTGGAAGGGCACCATTCCGGCCAGCACGGTGCAGCCGGGCAGGTGCCCGCGCAGGGTCGACACATTGCGCAGGCCGTTCTGGAAGCTGATGACCAGTGCATCCGGACGTACACGCCCGGCCAGTTCCCGCGCCGCTGCCGCCGTATCCCCGGATTTGACCGTAACCAGCACCAGGTCCGCGTCATCCACGGCGTCCGGGCCGGTGACACATTCCAGGCTCGCTGGCGGACAATCACGTTTGCGTCCCTGCATGTCGGTAAGGGCGAGCCCGTGTTCGGACAGCATGGCGCATACGCGTTGACGTCCGATCAGGCGCACCCGGGCGCAAGTTCCCAGCCAGCCGCCCAGGAAGCACCCCACGCTGCCGGCGCCGAACACTGCCACTACGGGCCGCGATGCCTGCATGGCCACACGCTCCCAGTCACCTTCGACCAAGCATAGCGCGACGGCACGTGACGCATCGTTCACAATGGGTGCATGCGCAACCCGCTCCGTATTGCGGCTGTGGCCGTGAGCCTGCTTTCCCTCAACGGCTGCTACTACCTGCACCTGGCCCGCGGCGAGGCCGGCGTGCTGCTGCGCCGCCAGCCGATAACGCAGGTGCTGGCCAATCCGCACGCCGACCCGGCACTCAAGCGTCGCCTCCGGCTTGTCCTTCGGGCACGCGCCTTCGCTTCCGACCGCCTGGACCTGCCGCGCAACCGCAGCTACACGCTGTATGCCGACATCGGCCGCCCGTTCGTGATGTACAACGTGTTCGCCACGCCACCGCTGTCCCTGAAACCGGTGGAACACTGCTTCCCCATCGCCGGCTGCGTGGCCTACCGCGGGTATTACGAGAAGGCGCGCGCCGAGACCGAAGCCACGCGTCTGCGCAAGGCGGGCGATGACGTATACATTGCCGGGGTGCCGGCCTATTCCACGCTTGGCCACTTCGCCGACCCGGTGCTCTCGAGCATGCTGCGCTGGAACAATGACGAACTGGTGGGTACCGTCTTTCACGAGCTGGCACACCAGAAGCTGTACGTGAAGGGCGACACGGCCTTCAACGAGTCCTTCGCCACCTTCGTGCAGCGCGAGGGCCTGCGCGCGTGGCATGCGGCCGAACACCTGCCGCCACCAGATCCCGAAGCCGAGTGTCACCAGCACCGGTTCACCGCACTGATCCTCGCCACGCGCTCAAAACTGCGCACGATCTATGCCAGCGATCATGACGATGCCTGGAAGCTCCGGCACAAACAGGCCGCATTCGAGGCCCTGCGCACCCGATACCACGCCCTGCGCGAAGGTCCGTGGCGGCATGTCCCGGACTACGACAACTGGATGAAGCAACCGCTCAACAACGCCACCCTGCTGCCCTTCGGCCTGTACGACCGCTTCGTGCCCGCCTTCGCCGCGCTGTTCGCACGCGCCCGCGGCGACTGGCCGGCCTTCTTCCGCGAGGTGGAAGCCCTCTCGAAGCTGGCTCCCAGGGCACGCCGTGCACGCCTCAAGACCCTGGCAGGAACCGCCTCGCCCCGAATCGGGCAGGACAAACATCGTCAGCCGCACGCATGACACGCCGGATGCCGGAATGGCACTACCTGCCGAACGTGGTTATAAAACCGCGTCCACTGATGCCTGCCGTGCCCACCGGAAGTGGACGGAGGCGGACCTTACCCGTGGCGCTTCATGGCAAAGGCCGGTCGGACGCAACAGCGACATAGTGCCGCTCGGATGTGCGCGGATCGAAATAGACGGCCGTGACACTTCCGGTCTCCGGATCGACGAAGCGCTCGCCGGTGTCCTGCCAGTGCGGCTCGACTCGCTGCTTCGCCGGGGTCTTGTAGCGCGAACGCTCGATCGCCAGCCCGATCACCAGCACCAGACCCGGAACCAGCAGCTGCGGCGCCCACAGTGCACCGACCAGGCACGCTGCACCGATCACATACAGGCCGGTGCGCAAGCCCGTGCGTGCGCTCACGCGTCCGCTTCCAGCACCACTGCAGTACCGTAGGCCACGATCTCGCTCATGGTCTGGCCGATTTCCGAGGAGTCATAGCGCATCATCACCACTGCGTTGGCGCCCATCGCCGAAGCGTTGGTGACCATGCGATCCAGCGCATGCCGACGCGCCTCCTCCAGCAATTGCGTGTATTCATGGATCTCGCCGCCCACCAGCGAGCGCAGTCCGGCCATCACGTTGCCGCCAAGCCCGCGGCTGCGCACAACCACGCCGAACACCTGCCCCTTCACTTCGCGTACCTGTTTGCCGGGAACATTTTCCGTAGTAACGACCAGCATCATAATCCCCTCGTCGCTATTCTGCTCTCAATGCACGGTTGATCATTTCTTGAACTTCAGGTCTTGCACCGCTCGGAATCAACTCAATTCCTGGGTGCGCCCTAGCGAAAACCCTGAATATCTCGTCTGCGAACGCTTGCCCGACCATTTCCACGCCTTCAAAATCAAGAATAATGTTCCTGAACTTGTCAAAGCGCGATATGAGCCTTTTTGCCTGCGACCGAGAAATCAAGTTTTCATCTCCTATTCGAGCCAACCTTACTGGCACGATTGTTTTCTCGAAGCTATAGTCATCCGGACCACTCGAGTACTTGGAAAATATATCACGCAAGACCGTCTTGCTTGACCTTTGAATATGCATGACGACTGCTGTACCGTCCATTGGCTTGTTGCTTTCAAGGAGCCAGTCATCATCACTGACAGCTGGATGGTGCCCAAACGTCAGATCACCGGAGAAAATCCAGAATTCGTCGAATGCCTTCGATGTGAAAAAGATCCCCTCTCCCGTATGACGGATTGGATCTGTTGTTAATTTACCCTTTGCGAGTTCAAGCAAAGCCAGCCTTTCGTCAGGCAAGGACAAGTGCTCTGTGATTTTCCTAAAGATGCCTACGCCATCGTCTGTCACAGACAAAATAACTTTCTCTTCATTGACATCAAGCCTTACGATCAACTCCTTCCCTTCGGAATGATCAACCGCATTGTTGACCATTTCTGTAATGCCATAGTGACAAATTTCAATAACATTCCTTGGCACACCATGAAGAAGTGGCGCCAAATCATTGGACCAGACGATATCTTCGGCTAGCCCCTCCAGCTCGTATGTCAATCGCGCCTTACGCTTGACGCCATGCACATAGGTGGGTCTCGTTGTACCTTGCTTGGCGAGGTACCCCTCTTCCACCAGGCGATTGACATGCCGCACCACGGCTGCTCTTGAGAGACCCAGCTCATCTGCGACGACTCGTACAAGATCCTCCGGATGTGATCCGACCCGATGGAATACGGCGGCTTCTACGTCTCTGGCGCGTGACGGTCTGGGCATTTAGTCGTCAAACTCATCTTGTTTGCTTCGTACTTGGTACTAATTCTACCCTACTTCGTACTTATTGGCTTCATACTTAATACTTTCATGGACTCCTCTCACAACCCCTCGGCCGCCTGCGCCACCGCGCGGAACAGGGCGCGGCCCTTGTTCATGGTCTCCTCCCACTCGGCGGCGGGATCGGAGTCGTAGACGATGCCGGCGCCGGCCTGCACGTGCAGGCGGCCGCCGTGGATGACGGCGGTGCGGATGGCGATGGCAGTATCGGCGTCGCCCCACCAGCCGATCCAGCCGATGGCACCGGCGTAGATGTTGCGCTTGTGCGGTTCCAGCTCCTGGATGATCTCGATCGCGCGCACCTTGGGCGCGCCGCTCAGGGTGCCGGCGGGAAACGCGGCCTTGAGCACGTCCATGTAGCCGGTGCCCTCGCGCACCGTGCCCTGCACCTCGGAGACGATGTGCATGACGTGCGAGTAGCGTTCGATGCTGAAGGCGTCACTGACTTCCACTGAGCCCTCGACACTGATCCGCCCCACGTCGTTGCGCCCCAGGTCGATCAGCATCACGTGCTCGGCGCGCTCCTTGGGATCGGCCAGCAACTCGGTCTCCAGCGCACGGTCCTCCTCCTCCGTGGCCCCGCGGCGGCGGGTGCCGGCCAGCGGGCGCACTGTGACCTTGCCGTCCTTGAGGCGGGCCAGGATCTCCGGCGAGGAGCCGACGATCTGCGTCTCACCGAGGTCCAGGAAATACATGTACGGCGAGGGATTGAGTGCACGCAGCGCGCGGTAGACATCCACCGGACGGGCACGGAAGGGCACACTGAGCCGCTGCGAGGGCACCACCTGGAAGATGTCACCGGCGCGGATGTATTCCCTGGCCTGCTCGACCATGGCCATGAAGGCCTCGCGCGTGAACGAGGACCTGAAGTCCGTCTCGGCCAGCGGCTCGGGGTGCAGGGTCTCGGGGTAGGTCGACCCCGAGCGCCGCAGCCGGAAATGCAGCTCCGCCAGCCGCCGCTGCGCGCGGGCCCAGGCCTGGGGCAAGGCCGGGTCGGCATGCACGATCAGGTACAGGCGACCCTTGAGCCGGTCGAATACCGCCATTTCTTCGGCCAGCATCAGCAGCACGTCGGGCGTGCCCAGCTCGTCGGGCAGGTCCCAGCGCGCCAGCCGCGGCTCGATGTAGCCCACCGTCTCGAAGCCGAAGTACCCGACCAGGCCCCCGGTGAACGCCGGAAGATCCGGCAACTGCGGCACCCGGTAGCTCTTGCGCAGGCGTTCGATCTCGCCCAGCGGGTCGTCAAGTTCGCGCGTCTCGATCGTCTCGCCGCATTCCTCGACTTCCAGTGTGTGCGCGCGCAGCTTGTACACGCGCCGCGCAGGCAGGCCGATGATCGAATAGCGCCCCCAGTTTTCCCCGCCCTCCACGGACTCGAACAGGAAGGTATAGGGCCCGTCGGCTAGCTTCTGGTAGACCGAGAGCGGGGTGTCGAGATCGGACAGCACCTCGCGCACCACCGGAATGCGGTTGTGCCCGGCGGCGGCCAGTTGCTGGAATTGCTCGTGCGTGATCACGGATCGCGGGTTTCAAGTGGGACAGTCCGGCGAAGATAGCATTATTGCCGTCCGACCCGGAGCGCGTCCTGCTGCCCTCAGGCCAGCCTTTGCCTCGGCAGGCCGTGCAGGTGCAGGGTGAACACCACGCCGCTGCCATCGTCCAGATTGCGGGCCTCGACGCGCCCCTGGTGGCGCTCGACAATCAACCGCACCACATACAGGCCCAGACCCAGATGCGGCGTTTGCTCGTGTCCGCGGTCCTCGCGCACGCTGACCAGCGAATCGAAAAGGCGGCCCTGCATCGTGGCCGGCAGCGGCGGCCCCTGGTTGGCCATCTCGATGGTGGCCTCGCCGTCCACGCTGCGCAGCGCCAGACGGATCCATCCGTCGTCGGGGGTGAACGAGACGGCATTGCCGAACAGTTTGTCCAGCGCCTGGGCAATCAACTCCGGTGCGCCGTGCATGCGGACCGGCGCACCCGGAACCTCCAGCAACACGCGACGCGGTGCAGCCAGCGCGCGATAACCCTCCGCGCACCCGCGCAGCAGTTCGCAAAGATCGAAATCCTCGCCTTCACCAGCCTCGATGGCCCGTTCGATGCGACTGGCCTCGCTCATCGCGCGCACCAGCACCCCCATGCGGGTCACGCCATCACGCGCGCGCTGCAGGTAGGGCCGCCCCGCTGCGGGCAGGCCGGCCTGTTCCAGGTTGTCCAGCGAGGACTTGACGATGGCCAGCGGCGTATTGAGTTCGTGCGAGAGTTTCGAAGCCAGGGTGCGCAGGTATTCGGTGTACCCGGCCACGGCGCGGGTCAGCCGTTCGAAGCTGCGCGCCAGGTCGCCCAGTTCATCACGGTCACCTCGCAACGGGAACGCACCGGCGTAGTGCCCGTCGTGCGCCTGCGCCTGTTCGGCGGCATTGCGCAAACGGCCAAGGCGCATGCTCAGGCGGGTGGCGAATCCGAACAGCACCAGCCCGGCAACCAGCAGCACGCCCAGGCTGGCCAGCAACAGCGCGTACAGCGCATGGTTGGCCAGCAGCGGCACGGCCAGACTGGCCTGCTCCAGTTGCAATGCACCCTCGTGCTGCCCGTCGGCGCCAAACACCGGCACGGTCACGCTCAGCACCACGCTGCCTCGCCGCTCGCCCTGGGTCCACGACACCGCTGTCTGTCCCGCCAGTGCCGCACGCACCCGGGGCGTGTCCAGGCGCGGGGCATCCTCGGTCCACGGCTGCGCCGGATCGAACGGCGCGGCAATCAGCAGCCGATACACGGTGTAGGCCAGCCAGCCCGGACGCCGTTGCGCGGTTCCATCGGCATGCAGCGACCCTGCCGTGGCCAGCAGCCAGGCGCCCGGCGCCAGCAGGCGTGCCTGCACACCACCCGGCAACAGGCGCGCCAGCGAAGCGGACAATGCCCCGGAATAGGCCAGCAGGGGCCGTACCGGCTCGTCCAGATCGGCGACCGCAGGATCGGCATCGTGCAGCACCATGCCCAGCCCGGTGATACCCAGTGTGCGCGGCAAACGCATTTCGATGCGGTAACCGCTGCCGTCATCCTGCCACTGGCCCTGCAGATGGCCGGGGAAGCCGTAGGCCGAGCAGTCATTGCGCGCCGGCGCGACGAAACCTCCGGGCGCCGCGCTGGCGATCAGGTAACGGCAGCGCAAGGGGCCGCGGGCCAGGATCAGGATCACGTGGTCGGCCTGCATGGCCTCGGGCGCATCGGCATCGCTGCGTGTACGCGTGGTGTCGTCCACCGTCAGGAACAGGTACAGCCAGCTCGCATCCTGCGCCAGCATCAGCCGGCCACGACCATCGAGGCGTTGCGCCCAGGGCGTCAGCGGTCCCCAGTCGTCGGCGTAGCCATCGATGGTGATCGGTCCGCTGGGCCGCTGCACGAACCACCCGCGCTGCCGTGGCAGAACCGCGCCCGCCGCGACCAGCGCCCGGGCCAGCGTCTGCGCCGAGGCGGTCAGCGCCTGCGCCTGCCCGCGCCGCAGCAGCGACTCCATCTGCCGCACGTACAGCAGTCCCACCAGTGGCAACACCAGCGTGGACAGGGCCACCAGCAGCAGCTTGCGACGCAGGCTCATGGGAGGGCCGGGACTCGGGACCCGGGACCCGGGACCCGGCCAAGACAACGCATTGGAAGCCTGGCACTTTCCGGTGAAAGGCTTCCTGCCCCGGAATTCATGCAGCGATCGGTGGAGCAACGATTCCCCATTTCCGATTCCCGGCCCGTCAGGGTTTCCAGCGGTAGCCGACACCGTGCACGGTGTCGATGGCGTCGAAATCCGCATCCACGGCGACGAACTTCTTGCGGATGCGCTTGATGTGCGAGGTGATGGTGGCGTCGTCGACCACCAGTTCGGCCTCGCGCATGAGCTGATCGCGGCTCTTCACGTGACCGGGGAAACGCACCAGGGTGTGCACCATCCAGAATTCGGTCACTGTCAACGGCACGTCGGCGCCTTTCCAGGTGATGCGCATACGTTCGGATTCGAGCTTGAGGGGGCCGTGCTCGATCACGGTCTCACTGCTGGCAGGTGCCTTGAGCGCCTCGATGCGGCGAAACAGCGCGCCGATGCGCGCGGCAAGATGGTGCAGGCTGGTGTCCTTGCTCAGGTAGTCGTCGGCGCCCAGGCGCAGGCCGGAGACCACATCGAAATCCGAATCGCGCGCGGTCAGGAAGATGATCGGCAAGGTGGCGGATTTCGCACGCAGCTCGCGGCACAGATCGAAGCCGCCCTCCGGCTCGTCGCCCAGGCCGATGTCGATGATGACCAGCTCCGGCAGCCGGGTGGCAAAGGCCCGCGATGCCTCCTGGCGCGCGGCGAAACCGCGTACCTCGTAGCCGAAGCGTGACAGCGCCTCGACGTAGTTGGCGCGGATGACAGGTTCGTCTTCGACAATGGCGATGCTGCGACCCATGACCGGCTCCTTGCGAACAGACCCTTGTTCCGGCTAGCAGCCTGCATGCCTGCGCATCCTTGCGCAAGGTGCCGGGGCACGCTGCCCGTATTTGGCCACATTTGTTCCGCAAAACGCCCGGAGCAGGCCCCGCAACGCGCCCGCGACAGGCCTTTGATGAATACCGCAGAACAACCGGAGACAGCCATGCACACCCTGACGACCCCCGAACCCGAGCTTGAGCGCGGCTTCGAGCCGCTGCGCGTGGCACTGGCCATCGGCGCCCTGTTGCTGGGCCTGGCAGTCGGCCTGCTCTGATCACCACGCCATGGAGACCCGCAGTATGCATTCACACGACGATTTCCCGCCGGTAGCGGTGGAAGGCACCGGCCCCAGCGCTGCCGAGCCACTTGTCACACCGGACTCGGGTCACGAGCCCGACCCCGACTGGCAACCGGTCTGATGCCCCGTTCGCCTGCGTGGCGACCCGTCCTGCACCCGCGTGCGCGGGAGCTTTTTCTCACGGACCCGATTCAGCCGATGGCGCGACGCATCGCCGCGATCTCGGCGCGGTAGTCGCTCGCACCGAAAATCGCCGAACCGGCAACAAAGGTGTCGGCACCGGCCTCGGCGATGGCGCCGATATTGTCGGCCTTCACGCCACCGTCGACCTCCAGCCGGATATCGCGGCCACTGGCGTCGATGATGGCCCGCGCCTGGCGCAACTTGTCGAGCGTCGAGGGGATGAAACTCTGACCCCCGAAGCCGGGGTTGACCGACATCAGCAGCACCAGGTCGATCTTGTCGAGCACGTAGTCCAGGTGATTGAGCGGGGTGGCCGGGTTGAACACCAGGCCAGCCTTGCAGCCGCACTCGTGGATCAGGCCCAGGGTGCGGTCGATGTGTTCACTGGCTTCGGGATGGAAGCTGATCAGGCTGGCGCCGGCCTCGGCGAAGTCGGGCACGATGCGGTCGACCGGCTTGACCATCAGGTGCACGTCGATCGGCGCCTGGATGCCATATTTGCGCAAGGCTCCGAGCACCATCGGGCCCATCGTCAGGTTGGGCACGTAGTGGTTGTCCATGACGTCGAAATGCACCCAGTCGCCACCGGCCTCGAGCGCGGCGCGGGCGTCCTCGCCGAGACGGGCAAAATCGGCCGAAAGGATCGAAGGGGCGATGACGGGGGCTTGTCTGGCCATGCAGGGTTTCCGTGTCAGGAGCTTCGGGATGGCGGCGTGGGCGCGCTGCCCGGCCACGATACAACGCTGCGACCAGCATGGCGACGGACGAACCGCCGGATGCCGGACCGGGGCACGTGCCCCCGCCACCGCGGTTACCTGAAGCCGCGTTCGTTCTGGATCCGCTCGTAGGCGGCGTTGATCTCGCTCGCCCGCGCCTCGGCACGGCGGCGCAGGTCTTCGGGCAGGTCGCCCAGGCGGTCGGGATGATGCTCGGAAATGAGCTTGCGGTAAGCGCGCTTGATGGTGCGCGCATCCGCATCGCGCGCCACGCCCAGGACGGCATAAGGGTCCGGTCCGGTCTGCGCTCGCCGTGGCGGAGCGTAACCACCCTGGCCCCAGGCCCCACCCCGTCGGCCACCGGAGCCCGGCGGCGCCCAGGCATAACCTTTCATGGCCATCACCGCCATCAGTTCCATTTCGCTGATGCGCAGGGCAGCGGCGAGCCGGCGCAGGATCTGCATCTTGCTCTCGCCGGCCCCTTCGGCCAGCACCGTATCCACCACCACATCGAGGATGGTGATGGCGTGGTCGCGCCGCCCGCCGGTCCAGACCCGGAGCTTCTCCAGGGTGGCGTCGAGGTCATAGCCCGGCTGCTTGCCGGCATTGAAGCTGGCCACGGCATGCTGCCGCTGGTCGGCAGACAGACCCATGCGCGTCATCAATCGCTCGGCGACGGCGATTTCCGACTCGCTGACGCGGCCGTCGGCTTTGGACACGGCGCCGAGCAACCCGAACAGCGGCTCCACCGCCTGGTCGAAGGATGCCTGCTGGCGGACGAAGCGCGGACGCGAGGTCAGCAGCCAGCCGATCACGCCGCCGATCAATGCACCGAAGAGCCCGTGCAGGACCCAGAATCCGAGAACGGCTCCAATCAATACACCCATCAGCAGGCACTCGCCCATGTCAGCGTGACGGGCAGTGCGGTCACGCTGCATGCGATGCAAAGGCCAGGATGTCCAGACCGCACGCCCGGTGCCGGGTGCAGCGTGGATCCGGCCGACGCCTGCGTCGGCGTCATCAGGCGGGGAAGCTTCATCGGGAGTTGCCGGCGTGTATGAAAGGGACGCATTCTACCAGTCCGTGAACGCGTGCTCCGGCGCACCCGGTTACACTAGCGCGGCCCTTCGTTCCTGGAATCGAGCACCATGCCCACCTGCCTGAAGCAATCGGCATTGCCCGGGCTCACGCCGAGCTACCGCGGCAAGGTTCGCGACGTCTACGAATTGCCCGGCGAACGCCTGCTGATCGTGGCCACCGACCGCCTGTCCGCCTTCGATGTGATCCTGCCCGACCCGATCCCGGGCAAGGGCGAGGTGCTCACGCAGATCTCCAACTTCTGGTTTGCGCGCACCGCGCACCTGATGCCCAACCACCTCACCGGCACCCCGGTCGCCAGCGTGCTGCCGCAAGGTACCGATGTCGCGCTGTACGCAAACCGCGCCGTGGTCACACGCAAGCTGCGTCCGGTTCCGGTCGAAGCCATCGCCCGCGGCTACCTGATCGGCTCGGGCTGGAAGGACTATCAGGCCAGCGGGAACCTGTGCGGCATCGCGCTGCCCGCCGGGCTGCGCCAGGCCGAGCAGCTGCCCGAACCGATCTTCACGCCCTCGACCAAGGCCGCCTCGGGCGAGCACGACGAAAACATCGGCTTCGACCGGGTGGTCGCCGCCATCGGCGGCAAGCTGGCCGAACAGGTGCGCGAGGCGACCTTGGCGATCTACCGCTTCGCCGCCGCCCATGCCGCCGAGCGCGGCATCATCATTGCCGACACCAAGCTCGAATTCGGCACCGACGAGGATGGCAGGCTGTACGTGATGGACGAAATGCTCACGCCCGATTCCTCGCGTTTCTGGCCCGCCGATGCCTACCGGGTCGGGACCAGCCCGCCCAGCTACGACAAGCAGTTCGTGCGCGACTACCTGGAAACGCTGGACTGGGACAAGCGCGCGCCCGGACCGGAACTGCCGGTCGAGGTCATCGAGGGCACCGCCGCGCGCTATGCCGAGGCGCTCAGGCGACTGGCTGACATCACGCTTGATTGAGTGGTCGTGGTTCACGCCACGGCGGACGGTGCCCGCCCTACCTCTTGGTAGTCCTCTCACCGCATCCCGGCAAGCCGAACCACGGCGGACGGTGCCCGCCCTACCTCTTGGTAGTCCTCTCACCGCATCCCGGCAAGCCGAACCACGGCGGACGGTGCCCGCCCTGCCTCTTGGTAGTCCTCTCGCCGCATCCCGGCAAGCCGAACCACGGCGGACGGTGCCCGCCCTACCTATCCGCCGTCCCCTCGCCGTAACTTGGCAAGCCGTAGGGCGGGCACCGTCCGCCATCCGGCCCCGGCAGGCATCCTTCACCCAGGCCCTGGCCACATCGCGACTTTATCTGCGCGCAAGCTCGCGCGATGATGGGCGGCAGCCAACAGCGAAGGGGAACGCGCGATGCGTGATGCACAACAATGGTTCGATGCCTACAGCCAGGACCACCAGAACCGCATCAACCGCCTGCTCCACTGGATCTGCGTGCCGACCATCCTGTGGTGCGTGATCGCCGCGCTGTGGCTGATCCCGGTGCCGCCGATGCTGGGCCAGCCGGGGCTGTGGGCGGCCCTGGTGATGTTCCTGTCCTTCCTGTTCTATTACCGCACCTCGCGCGTCATCGGCCTGGGCATGGTGGTGGTGTTCGTGCTCATGGGCCTGCTGTCCAATGCGCTGTACTGGCGCCTGGGTCCGGCGCATCTGGGCTGGCTGGCCGCCGCGCTGTTCGTGCTGGCCTGGATCGGCCAGTTCATCGGCCACGCCATCGAGGGGCGCCGTCCCTCGTTCCTGACCGATCTGGCCTACCTGCTGGTCGGTCCGGCCTGGCTACTGGGCAAGATCCTGCGCCGGACAGGCATCAGGTATTAAGCATGGGACCTGCGCCGCCATCGACCCCGGCGGGGACGCCATGAGCGCCTTGCTGGCCATCAGTTCCACCCTGGTCTACGCGATCCTGGCCGCCAGCGTGCTGGCCGTGGTGCTGGCGCTGATCTGCTGGGGCCTGTTGCGCTGGGCCACCCGCTGCCCGGTCCCGTTCAACCGCGTGTACCTGGCATGCCTGCTGTGGGCGCTCGGCGCCGCCGCGGTCACTTCCGTGCTGGTGATGATCGGCGGCAGGCAGGCGATCGGACCGGGCCACGCCCTGCTCGCCTCGGGCTGGATCCGCGGCGCCATCGTGCTCGACATGCTGCTGGGCGTGGTTGTGCTGTGGCGCCTGGTGCCGCGCGGCGACGGACATCGCATCACCTTCGGCAACGCCTGCCTGTGCGTGGGTTCGATCGCCGTGCTGGTACTGGTGCCGCTGGTCGGCTTCACGCGCTGACCGCACGCCTCCCGCCGGACGCATTCAGGGACGAAACGGACCGGGACGCACACCGAGACGGGATTCGAGCGCCCGGTTGTCGGCCACCAGGTCCTGGTCCAGGCGCGCGAGCATGCCGCGCAGACCCGGCCGGACGGCGGCGGCCAGTTTCAGCACCGTCCGCGGCAACGGCAAGGGCAGCGTGCGGCAGGCCAGCGAGGCACGTACCCGGGCGAACATCGCCCGCGCCGGCAGACGTTCACCGCCGCCGGCCTCCAGCAGCCCGGCGCCTTCCCGGCTTTGCCATGCGGCATGCACCGCCGCAGCCAGGTCCCGCGCGTGGATCGGCTGGCGCAGGCCGCGCCCGGCCGGCAGGGGAAAGATCCGCCAGCGCACCGCCATCCGGGCCAACGGGGTGAGGCTGCGGTCATCGCCGCCGCCGTAAATCAGAGTCGCGCGCAGTACGGTCCAGGGCAGCGCGCGTTGGCGACAAATGTCGGCCAGCCGCGTCTCGGACGCACGTAATCGGGCCGACAGTTCGCGCTCGGCTGCCAGCGGCGCATCGCGCTTGCTCTCCGCGCTCATCGACGACAGGGCCACGATGCGCGTGCCGTCATCGAGAGCCGCCCGCTGCAGCCATGAGGCAAAGTGGTCCAGTGGCCCCAGGCAGATCACGGCATCGCAGGGTGGCAGCTGCGGCACCCGGTCCGGCAGCGTGCCCTGGACCCACTCCGCGCCATCGTTGCCGGCATCTTGCCGGCGGCTGAGCATCGTCAGCGTCGCCCCGGCCTCGCGCAGCAGCGGTTGCAGGAAACGGCCAACCGCACCACTCGCACCAAACACCACCACGCGCATGCCTTTCCCCATGAAACCCTCGTGAAAACAATAGATTGAAACCGCCTGCTCCGACAGCCACCCCGCTCACGGAACCTTCCGGCTTGACCCTGCCCACGGGCTCCGGATGATACGCTGTAGTTTCCCGTTACCGCCGGAGCATCCCATGATCGCCCGCATCTTGCGCGGCATCACGTCGCTGGACCTGGCCGACGCGTACCGCGAACATCTCCAGGAACAGGCCATCCCCCGCCTCAGGGGGGTCGACGGCCTGGCACACGCCTACATCCTGCAGCGCGCACAGGGCGACAAATGCGAATTCCAGGTCGTGACCTTCTGGCGCGACATGAAAGCCATGCGCGAATGGGTCGGCGGCGATCCCGAGCAGGCGGTGTATCTGGACCAGGAAGAACGCTACCTGCTCGACATGGAGCCCCTGGTCCACCTGTACGACGCGCATGAAATTCTCGACTGACTCCATGCGTCGCCGCCCATGAGACCGGTGGGCGGCACGCTCCCCGCCCATGCGCAGCCTCTTTGTCGACTTCAACAGCTACTTCGCCTCGGTGGAACAGCACGAGCAGCCCGCACTTCGCGGCCGGCCGGTGGCCGTCGCGCCGGTGCTTGCCGAGACCACCTGCTGCATCGCCGCCAGCTACGAGGCCAAGGCCTACGGCATCAAGACCGGCACCAGGGTGCGCGAGGCACGCAGGCTGTGCCCAGACCTGGTGATCGTGCAGGCACGCCCGGAACGCTATGTGCGCTGGCATCACATCCTGATGCGGGCCATCGACCGCGCCATCCCGCTCGGCCACGTCGGCTCCATCGACGAAGTCGCCTGCGAGCTGGTCGGGCGCCAGCGCCGGCGTGAGGTCGCGATACAGGTCGCGCATCAGGTCAAGGCCGAGATCGCCGCTGCCGCGCCCGGCGATGCAATCCGCTGCTCGATCGGCATCGCGCCCAACGCCTGGCTGGCCAAGACCGCCTCGGACATGCAAAAACCCGACGGCCTGACGGTGATCGAGCCCGGCGACCTGCCCGGGGTGCTGCACGGGCTGGAGCTGCGCGACCTGTGCGGCATTGGCCCGTCCATGCACCGGCGCCTGCTCGAACACGGCATCCACAGTGTGGCCGACCTCACCGCCGCGCCGAAACACCTGCTGCACCACGCCTGGGGCAGCATCGAGGGGATGCGCATGTGGGGGCTGCTGCGCGGCCACTGGCTGCCGGCGCCGAAGACCACGCGCGCCTCGATCGGCCATTCGCACGTGCTCGGACCGGACCTGCGCACGCCGCAGGCCGCGCGCGCGGTGCTGGTGAAACTGCTGGCCAAGGCCGCCATGCGCATGCGCCGCGACCAGCTGCTGGCCGGGGCGCTGGCGATCAACATCCGCTTCCTCGGCCACGCGGACCGCTGGGGCGCGGACCTGGCCTTCGACCCCACCGACGACAGCCGCACCCTGCTGCACCTGATGGACCGCATGCTGCGCGGAGACACGCGCCATCGCATGCTGCCAGGCCCGCGCCATGCCGTGCCGCTGGCGGTCGGTGTGACCCTGCACAAGCTGATCGAACGCACCCAGAGCAGCGGCTCGCTGTTCGAGACACGCACGCACCGCCCCGGACTGGACACCGTGGTCGACCGCATCAATGCCCGCTACGGCCTCAACAAGGTCTACTACGGCAGCATGCAGACCGCCCTCGCACGCGACGCCGCACCCATGCGCATCCCCTTCAGCCACATTCCCGAGAAGATCGAGAACGATGCCGGACAGAACCCGCTGTGGCTCAAGTCGATGAACCAGGCCAAGGTGCTGGCCGAAGGCGAGCACCGCCGCCTCGCGCGCGGCCGCAATAACCGCTAGACCTCCGCGCGCTGCGTACAATCGGGCTTTCCCCATCCCGCGAACGCCCATGCCCACGCCGCGCAAGATCATCCACGTCGACATGGACGCGTTCTACGCGTCGGTGGAGCAGCGCGATGATCCGGCCCTGCGCGGCAGGCCGGTCGTGGTGGCGTGGAAGGGGGCGCGCTCGGTGGTGTGCGCGGCCAGCTACGAGGCGCGCCGGTTCGGAGTGCATTCTGCGATGCCCGCGCTGCGTGCCGAGCGGCTGTGCCCGCAGGCCGTGTTCGTGGCTCCGGACTTTTCCCGCTACAAGGCGGTGTCGAAACAGATCCACGCGATCTTCGCGCGCCACACCGGTCGCATCGAACCGCTGTCGCTGGACGAGGCGTATCTGGATGTCACCGATGCCGCGTCCGGTCTGCCCTCGGCCACTGCCACCGCCGAAGCCATCCGCACCGCGATCCGCGAGGAAACACAGCTCACCGCTTCGGCCGGCATCGCGCCGAACAAGTTCCTGGCCAAGATCGCCTCGGACTGGAACAAACCGGATGGCCAGTACGTGATTCGCCCCGCACAGGTGGAAGCCTTCCTGCTGCCGCTGGACGTGGGCAAGATTCCCGGCGTCGGCAAGGTCATGCAGCGGCGCCTGGGCAAGCTCGGCATCCGCAGCGTGGGCGACCTGCGAAAGCACCCGCGCGAGGCGCTGGAGCAGCGTTTCGGCCGCTGGGGAGGGCGGTTGTACGAGCTGGCGCGCGGTATCGACGAGCGGCCGGTCAGCAACGAGCGTGCGCTGCAGCAGATCTCCTCCGAGGACACCTTCGCCGAGGATCTGCTGCTGGAAGAACTGGAACCGCACATCCGCCGCCTGGCAGCCAGGACCTGGGCCGCCTACACGCGCAAGTCCGGCAACGGGCACCCGCGCGTGGCGCGCACCGTGGTGCTCAAGCTCAAGACCGCCGCCTTCCGTACCCTGACCCGCAGCCTCACCCCCGCGCAGCCGCCGCAATCGGAACACGAGCTGGCCGCCATCGCATGCGTGCTGCGTACACGCGTCAACCTGCCTGATCGCACCCGCTACCGGCTGGTCGGCGTGGGCCTGGCCGGACTCGTCGACGCAGATGCGCCCGGACTGCAGAGCGACCTTTTCGAAGACGATTGACCGTCGCCGGACACGCACTGGTCCCTTCGGGTACACAAACCATGCCCTTGTCCCCGCAGGCAAGTGATACCGGGTTTCGACGCATGGGCACAATTGGGTCGGCGCACATCGCTCGCACTTGATGTAAACGTTTACAACGTTCATGATAACGGCTCATGTCCTGCGCTGCGCGGGACCGAACCGACTCAGGAGAGCCCCCATGTTGCCCGCACCGACCCTGCCAAGACATGCCCATCGCCGATTCCTGCCCCTCGGACTGGCCCTGCTGCTGTGCGCCCTGCCGGCGCTTGCCGCGCCTCCGGTCACCCGGGTCCAGGTCGATGCAACGGCGCAGGGCACCCCGTTCCCGCATTTCTGGGAACGCATGTTCGGCTCCGGACGCGCGGTGCTGGCGCTGCGCGATGACTACCGCAAGGACCTGGTGAAGGTGAAGAAGGCGACCGGCTTCACCTATGTGCGACCGCACGGCATCTTCGATCGCGGCGTCGGTCTGTTTCACCTGGGCAAGGACGGCAAGCCGGTCTACAATTTCTCGTACGTGGACCAGATCTACGACGGCCTGCTGGCACGCGGCGTCAAACCGTATGTGGAACTGAGCTTCATGCCGCCGGACCTGGCCTCCGACCCCAAGGCCCTGCACAGCTTCTGGTACCACCAGAATGTTTCGCCGCCGAAGAGCTACAAGCTCTGGGATGCCATGATCGAAGCCTTCGCGCGGCACCTGATCGCGCGCTACGGCATCGATGAAGTATCCACCTGGTACTTCGAGGTGTGGAACGAGCCGAACATCGATTTCTGGGTCGGCAAGCCCAAACAGGAAACCTACTTCGAGCTGTACGACCACACGGCGCGCGCATTGAAGGCGGTCAGCCCGCGCCTGCGCGTGGGCGGCCCCGCCACGGCGCAGGCAGCCTGGGTCCCCGCCTTCCTCGCACATGCGAAAAAGGACCACGTACCGGTGGATTTCGTCAGCAGCCACGTGTACGGCGACGACACGGGGAAAAACGTGTTCCATACCGACGAGAACATACCCCGGCGTGACATGGTCTGCCGTGCCGTGGCCAAGGTGCACAGGGAGATCCAGGACTCGCCCTTCCCGCACCTGCCCTTCATCATGAGCGAATACAACGCATCCTATGCCAACCTGCCCAACGTCACCGACACGGTGTTCATGGGCCCCTGGCTGGCGAACACCATCCGAGCCTGCGCGGGCAAGGTGCAGATGCTCAGCTACTGGACCTTCTCGGACGTGTTCGAGGAACAGGGGGTGGTCAAGACGCCGTTCTACGGCGGCTTCGGCCTGATCGCCGAGGACCGTATCGACAAGCCGGTGTTCAACGCCTTCGCCATGTTGCACAAGCTGGGGCACACGCGCCTGCCGGTGAGCAGCGACTCGGCCCTGGCCACACGCACCCGGAACGGCCATATCGTGCTGGCGGTATGGAACTACGCGCCGCCGGTCGGCAAGACCAGCAGCTACACCCCGGGCCCGCCGCAAGGCCAGATACGCCGATTCGACATCGATATCCGCCATCTCGGCGGCAGTGGTGATGTGCACGCCACGGTATGGCAGCTGGACCGCGAGCACGGCAACGTGATCCGCACCTTCAACGCCATGGGCCGGCCCGCCTTCCCAAGCCACCAGCAGATTCGCGAATTGCGCCAGGCCGGTCGCATGGCCACCCCGAGCATCCTGAAGATGCACGACGGACACCTGGCGATCGACATCCCGCCGCAAGGCCTGGTGGTACTGGAAGTGCGGTGACGGTCGGCAACACCGCCAAGGCGCGTGCCGCTTGCCAGGCAAACCGGTCCGCGCCTTATTCATGCAGCAAGCCTGACGGTTTCCCCGCGCCTCAAGATCGCCGGTCGATGCCTTCAGCCGTCTCCGGCGTGTTCGCAAAAAACGCGACCCGACCAGTCTTTGGCACCGGGACCCATCGCGAAGAGATAGGGCCCAGTCACATCTTCAGGCGAAGGATGGGCGTCCGGTTTCTCGCCGGGATAGTTTTGCCGCCGACCTTCGGTCATCACCGGACCCGGATCTATACCGATGATCCTCACCGGATGCGACGTGTCATCCGCGTATTCATCGGCCAGGACTTTCATCAAAGCCTCTTGACCGGCCTTGGCCATGGCGAAGCCATTCCAATAGGCCTTCGAACAATCGTGCAACGAGAACACGACGGCCGGGTCGCCGGACTTGCGCAGCAACGGCATGAGCCATTGCGTGAGAAAGAAAGGTGCGGCCAGATTGACGTTCATCACCCTGGCCCAGGTCTTAGGTGCATAGTGTTCGAAGGGGGTAAGCTCGCCAGTCCATGAAGCATTGTTCAACAAGCCATCCAGTACGCCGAAACGGTGCTCTAGCTCGTTCGCAATTTCTCGCACGTTCTCCAGGGTCATGCTGGAAAAGTCAACCGGACACAGGACCGGCTCTGACCACCCTGCCTCGGCGAACTGCTGATGAGCTTGCTCAAGCCCCTTGCGATGCGCATCCATCAGGATCGTCTGGGCGCCATGACGTGCATAGGCTGCAGCCACTGCCCTGCCGATGCCGCCGGCAGCACCAGTAACCATGATGATGCGGCCCGCCAAGTATCCCGGTTCAGGGGCATAGGCAATCAATTCATGCCATACAGGCTGCTGTGCACCTGGAATGGTTTTTGTATTCATACCTGGAGTGCCCCTCCCGCTTTGCGGTCAATCAGATAACGCGTCCGCCAGCGTACAGGATCAGCCCCTTGGTCACGCGGTACACGTACCAGACCCATACCGGAATGAACAGCAGTATGCCGAAACCGAACGGGATGCTGAATCCGGCCAGTATCGACCATAAGAGATATACGAACGTGGTGCGAAGCCTCCATTGGCGATGGCTTTGCATGACCGGATCGGACCATTTCACGGTTTCATCGCGAGTGTCCTGATAGACCTCATACCAGATCGCGAATACATAGAGGAAGACGCCTACTACCATGGCCGCATAACTGCGCCACGAGATGCGCCTGGCCAAGGACATGACATCCTTGTCCAAGGTTGCCTGCCCCAATCCAAGCGCCGTCATCGTGTAATTTTCCACCAGCGTTCCTTGCTGGTGATGACCCGACGCCAGTAGATCCGGTAGATCAGGTAGGTCAGCACGGAAAGCAAAACGAACAGGCCCAGGATCCAAGGCCCGATGCGTTCACGCTGTTGCTGATGCGGATGGGCTACGGCATACAGGAAGTTCACGATATCGCGCGCTGTGCGGTCGAATTGCGCGGGGGTCATGCTTCCCTGGGTCAACGGCTTCACGCCGACAGCCACCTCGGCCGGACTACCGTAGCGAAACCCCTTGACGATGACTGGTTTCTGCAACCCCTGGTACGGCGCGAAAATATCGGGCATGGCCGTGTTATAGAACACCGTGTTGTTTACACCGGTCGGCCTGCTCGGATCCACGTAAAAAGACGTAAGATACGTATACAACCAGTCCGGCGAATGCCGGCGGGCGATATCGGTCAGATCCGGCGGGGTGGTGCCAACGAACGCCTTGATAATCGAAGGAGACATGTTGGACGTAATGAGATCGTGATAGTGCTTACCATTGGTGCCAATGTCGCGAAGGAATTCGGACTTGTGCATACCCAGCATCTTCGTAAGCGAACTATAGCGTACGGCCTGCAGCGAATGGCACGCGGTACAGACATGTAGCACGTACAACGCACCATTGCGTAATGCAGGCTTGTTGTTGAGATCAATCTTGATCTGCTTCAGGGGTGCCTGCGTCGTTCTCAGCGAGGCGCTTGCCCGGGGGCTAACGATGCCCAGCAAACCTGTGGCCAAAACAAGCAACAGAAGCCTGCCCGCACGTCTTGATACTTGATGATTCATCACTTGCTCCGCCACGATTTCTGAATCCGCTCGTTCTTGATTAATCATGCGATCCGGCATTTCGGCATGAACCGCCGCTAGTGAAAAATGCCTCCGGCCGTGACCCGCTCCGGTAATTTCCCTGAGTCCCGGGCTAGCGAAGGAAACAACACGGACAAGCCGAATATGAGCAGTACGTAGGTTGCCGGGATCCAGTCCGTCTGCAACATAAGATGCCAGCTATGAGCATGGATCGAGTACATCCATACGTCGATGCCCCAGACCACCATTTCCGCCACCAAGAACCAGGCTAGCTTGGCAATCAGTGAACGCTCACGATTAAAGAAGGGCAAGAAAAGAAACGTGGCATAGAACACTTCCGTGACATGCAACCCAAAGACCATGTTCTGTTCGGTGGCTGAGCCATGTGCAATTATCCCAAGCCAGATGAATGATACCGGCATCATGAAAATATTTATCTTGTATAACACCGGCCGGTAACGTATGGATCGAACAGGATTCCGGTCGAGCAGCGGCAAACATGCCAAGAGAGCAAATGAACCCGCAAAGGTCATGATTCCATACAACTTGTCGGGAACACCTCGCAACATCGCGTAGAAAGGCAGGAAGAACCACAGCGGATGTATGTCACTTGGCGTATGCAGGATGTTTGCCGGTGTGTAATTGAGCTTGTCCAGCAACAGTCCCCATCCGCCGGGATTGTAGAAAACGAACCAGAAAAAGATCACGAAAAATACGCTGACGCCAAAAAGATCCTTAACGGTGTAGTAGGGGTGGAAAGGAATACCGTCCCGAGGCCAGCCGGTCTCGTTCACATTCTCATGAATCTCGATGCCATCGGGGTTATTCGAACCGACTTGATGCAGTGCAATCAAGTGCACAAGCACCAATGCCAAAAGCAGCAACGGCATCAGGAACACGTGAAAGACGAAGAAGCGATTGAGTGTCGGCGTACCGACCACGAATGAGCCACGCAGCCACTCGGCAATGGGCTTGCCGATGCCGGGAATCGCGGTGACGAAATTGGTCACCACGGCCGAACCCCAGTAGGACATCTGTCCCCACGGGAGCAGGTACCCGAGGAATGCTTCGGCGGCCAGCACCAGATAGATGAAGATGCCAACCAACCACAGCAATTCACGTGGCTTTTTGTACGACCCGTACATGATGCCACGGTACATGTGCAGGTACACGAGCAGAAAAAATGCCGAGGCACCGACGATGTGCATGTTGCGAATCAGCCATCCCCAATGCGAGTCGCGTTCGATGCCACGCAGGACTGACCAATAAGCCAAGTCTGGATTGGGCTGGTAATGGATGGCAAGGAACAGACCTGTCGCCAGCTGCAAAACCAGCACCAGCAACGCCAACGATCCGAAGAAGTACCAGAGATTGAAGTTTTTAGGCGCGGGATAACGCGTCAACTGGGTTCGCCAGAACGAGGAAATGGGCAAGCGCGCGTCGAACCAATCGAAGATGGCGACTGGCAGGCTTTTTTTATCGCTCATGACGTCTCTGACCCCTTGATACCTACAGCGTGAAAATATGAAAGCGCGAATGTACGCACCGGCACGACCGACATGATCATGGACTCACCTATTGGCTTGACGATGCCGGTGCAGGCGAGCTTCCTTTAGTGCCTGCGGGTTTCTTGTCATGCATCGTTTGCATGGCCCGGATGTATTGCTTGAAGTCTTTTGGCCCGACACCCAACGTGGTTTCAGGATCCAGGTGCTCGACATACGCAGCAATGGCCGACATCTGCTTGGCCGTCAACCTCCTGGCGATGGTGTGCATGACGTGGCCGGTACTGTTGTTTCTTTTTCCGCTGGCAAATTGCTGTAACTGAGCAACAATATAGGCCGTGTTCTGACCTGCAAGGCTCGGAACGGCCATGGGGCCGTTACCCTCGCCAGCAAGACCATGACATGCCGCACATGCCGGAATGCGGTCCGTGTGATCACCTAGAATGTAGAGTGACTTGCCAAGCTGGCGCTGGGCATCGGTGGGCGTACCCGCGAGCCCGGGTGCAGACCACATTGGTTTCATCTGGTGAAAATAGGCCGCGATGTCCTTGAGATCCTGGTTACCCGCGGACGCGGGAATGGTCATGGCCATGGCGCTCATGATGCTGGACACGCGTTTACCGTCCCTGAAGTCCTGCAATTGCTTGAGAATGTAGCCATATCCTTGACCGGCAAGATTCGGATAGGTCGGCATGGTCGCAATGCCTTTACTTCCATGACAGGCCGTGCATACCACCACAAGCTTTCCCCCTTGCGCGGCACTCCCCTCAGACGTCTGTCCGTGAGGCTGTGCCGCGGCATGCACGGGAGCAAAAGCAAAAATACCGACCAGGCATGCGAGCAAAAATGATTTCATCGCGGTTCACTCATTGATATTGCGACATTGACGGCGCGGCCTCAGCCAATCACCAGATAATCGGGGTCCAGTCCTTGTCTTTCCCTTGCGCATCCACCTCTCCGATCCGGACTACAGAATCAGACTTCCAGTAATAGGGCGGTATGGGTATGTTCAGCGGTGCCGGCGACCCCTCGAATACGCGTGCGGAAAAGTCGTACATGGAACCATGACAGGCGCAATGGAACCCCCCCGGCCACCAGGGCGTCACTGTATGCGGAGAGGGCCGGTAGGCGGGAATACACTGCATGTGCGTACATAGCGCCACAGCGACGAAATACTCAGGCCGCAAGGCGCGATAATTGCCATGGACGAATGCCAAAGTCGGCTGCTGGTCCTGCTTGCTCTGGGGGTCTTTCAACCGCTCCAGCAGCGACTTTTTGGAAAGTGCCTTGAGCATCCAGTCCTCACGCCGGAGAATCCAGACAGGCTTCTTCTTCCACTCGACCAGTATCAATTGGCCGGGTTCCATCTTGCTGACATCCACATCGATGGGCGCCCCCATCGCCTGGACGGCCTTGCCCGGGTTCATGTTGTCGATCAACGTATCTGCAAGCAGTCCTACTGCCCCAGCCCCGAGCAAGCTGGCCGTAGTTATCAGAAACTTCCTGCGCCCACCGTCGGTTTCAGGCTCGGGGCGAATGGAATCCATCTTGAATTCACCCGGCTGCAACGACTCTGTTCTGCTCTTCATGGCCCTGCCTGTTTGTCGTTAGATATTCCATGACCGGCATCAGCACACGCCTCACCTGCTGGCGCAGTCCGGTTCGCCCGGGACGCGTGAGGCGAGGTGCATGTACAAGTCTACAGGGAAGCGTTAAACAATTAACAAACTGAAAGATGCCAGCACGTCATCACAACGACACACACCGTAAAGACCTTCGCAAAGCATTCTGGCACGGCTGCCGTTCAATGAACTGCCCAGCAAGCAGCCAAACATGTTTCCCTGCTCCTTTTGTATTTGTAACACAACACATGGAAAACAAATTTGACCCAGATCAAAGTTATCGTGCTTGCCGACAGACCCTGAATACTCATGTCGCCGCCTCCCGCGCTTGGCGGTACGTTGGAACTACCACGGTTTCAACGTCGCCAGCGACAGGAGGCAGCCATGTCACTTTACGCAGGGATCGACCTGCATTCCAACAACAGCGTGCTGGCGGTGATGGACGAAGACGGCAGGGCCTTGCTGCAATGCCGTCGCCCCAATGAACTTTCACGCATCCTGGCCGATTTCGAGCCCTTCCGATCCGAGCTGGCCAGCGTGGCCGTGGAGTCGACCTATAACTGGTACTGGCTGGTCGACGGCCTGATGGAACACGGCTTTGACGTACGCCTGGTGCACACCACGGCCGTGCCGCAATACGATGGCCTCAAGCATGGCAACGACGACACCGATGCCCTGCACCTGGCCCAGCTGCTACGGCTGGGATTGTTGCCCGAGGGTTATATCTACCCGC
>JALUXG010000037.1 GCA_027019085.1 Rhodanobacteraceae bacterium
GCCCACAGGGCCGGAAGGCGCGTACGCCGGGGCGCCCTTCTTTGGTTCGTTTCTTGGGCGAACAAGAAATGAACTCGGCCGGCGCCAGCCGGACGAAACGCTTCAAGTGTGGGAGCGGTCGGCTATCGCGCGCATTCCGCGCTTCCCGTGGAGACCTCGATCAGCTCGAACACGGTGCCGAAGGGGTCGGCGAAGGCGGCGTAGCGGGTGCCGTCGGTGGCGGTGTTGGGTACCTCGTGCAGCACGTCGACACCCGCCTCGCGCAGAGTCTGCATCGCGGCTTCCAGGTCGGGCACCGTGAAGGACACCGACACACCGGCCTCGTTGGAATAGTCGCCGACCTGCGAGGCGCGCTCGCACTGGAAGATGTCGATCTCGAAGCGATCGCCGGCAAAACGCATCAGCCGGTCATGCTTGGCGACCAGGCGCAGGCCGAGGATGTCGCCATAGAACCGCGTGGCCAGGTCGAGGTCGGGCGCGAAGACCAGGATGCGGCCGAGCGTGAGGGTTTCGAGCATGGTCATGTCCGGATGGGTGTGATGGGGCGGTGAGTGCCAGGTCGAACCCTGCACGCAGCCGTTCAGGGCCGAAGGCCGCTTCGGGAATCGGGGCTTGCCGGGATGTGTTGCGCTGGGAGTGTCGCCGAACGTATCCCGGATACGCTTCGCTCATCCGGGATACGTGTAATTAAAACGCATCCGCCTGATGCGTGACCAGCTGCTCCAGGCGGTCGCCCAGCGTGGCCAGTTCTGCGATCAGCCCTTCAAGCTCCCCGGCGGTGAGCAGTTCGTAGGGCCGGTTCTCGCACAGGTGGATGTAGGGCGAGCCGTCGAGGTCGCTGACGGCCAGATAGCCCACGCGCTGCTCCCAGTTGAAGCGCAGGCAGCGGCGGGGGTCGACGCCGACCAGCGGGCCGATCGGGGTGGAGACGCGCAGGAACTTGCGGTCTCCCTCGTCCTCGAGTTCGGCCAGGTAAATGCCCTGCTGGCGTCCGGTAGGCAGTTCCACGTCGAAGCTGATCAGGTACGGGTCGTTGTGGCGGAACGGGTATTTGCCGTTCAGGTGGGTGCGGATGGCTTCGAAATGTTGCATGGTCGTGGTCCGTCGACGTGCCAGATGCGTGCTAGCGTAACAGCGATGAAGCCCGAATACCGCCGCATTTTCCGCGCCGTTTCCGACATTCCACGTGGTCGGGTGGCCAGCTACGGCCAGGTGGCTGCGCGTGCCGGATTGCCGGGGCGTGCCCGCATGGTGGGTCGGGTGCTGGGCTATCGCACTCCCGGGATGGAACTTCCCTGGTACCGCGTGCTGCGTGCCGACGGGAGGATCGCCTTTCCTCCCGGAAGCCAGGGTTTTCGCAAGCAGGTCGAGCTTCTGCGCAGGGAAGGGGTCGAGGTGCGCGAGGGCAGGGTGCGGATGCGCGATTTTGGCCACGCGGCCGACCTTGATCGCCAGTTGTGGGGGATGCCCGACGAGGAGTGAGGGCGTGCCATGCGCGACACGGGCATGTCGCCGACAGGGGCCGGACCGTGCCTTTGCTAGGATGCAGGGATCCGAATTCGTCGCCGTGTGTGCGGCGCCCTGTCCAGAATCCCCGCAGCCCATGAACGCAAGTCCCGAGTCCGCCGGCAGGACTGACCGCATGCAGGCCCACGACGATCGCGCACGCGAGGTGTTGCGCGAGGTGTTCGGCTACACCGCCTTTCGCGGCCGACAGCAGGCCATCATCGAGCATGTGGTCGAAGGTGGCGACGCCCTGGTGCTGATGCCGACCGGCGGTGGCAAGTCGCTGTGCTACCAGCTGCCGGCGTTGATGCGGCCGGGCACGGCGATCGTGGTCTCGCCGCTGATTGCGCTGATGCAGGACCAGGTCGAGGCGCTGCGTCAGCTTGGCGTGGAAGCCGAGTTCCTCAATTCCAGCCTCGACGGGGCGGCGCAGGCGGCGGTCGAACGGCGCTTCGCGGACGGTGACCTGAAGCTGCTGTACGTTGCGCCCGAGCGTCTGCTCACGGGGCGGTTTGTCGACCTGATGGGACGCGTTGAGCTGGCGCTTTTCGCCATCGACGAGGCGCACTGCGTGTCGCAGTGGGGGCACGACTTCCGTCCCGAGTACCGCCAACTCACGGTGCTGCACGAACGCTTCCCGGCCGTGCCGCGCATCGCCCTGACCGCGACCGCCGATGCACCGACCCGACGCGAGATCGTCGAGCGCCTGGCGCTGGATGATGCCGAACAGTTTGTCGCCAGCTTCGACCGGCCCAATATCCGCTATACCGTGGTGCACAAGGAACAGCCCAGGCAGCAGCTCAAGGAGTTCCTTGCCCGCCACCGGGACGAGTCGGGCATCGTCTACTGCCTGTCGCGGCGCAAGGTGGAGGAAACCGCCGGATGGCTGGCGGCGCAGGGCGTGAAGGCCCTGCCGTACCATGCCGGACTCGATGCCGCCGTGCGCGCAGACCACCAACAGCGTTTCCTGCGCGAGGACGGCGTGGTGATGTGCGCGACCATCGCCTTCGGCATGGGCATCGACAAGCCGGATGTGCGCTTTGTCGCGCACCTGGACCTGCCCAAGAGCCTGGAGGGCTACTACCAGGAAACCGGGCGCGCCGGCCGCGACGGACTGCCCGCCGAGGCCTGGATGAGCTACGGCCTCGGCGACCTGGTGACCCTGGCCCAGTTCATCCAGCGCTCCGAGGCCGGGGAGGAACGAAAGCGCCTGGAGCGCGCCAAGCTCGATGCGCTGCTGGCTTTTGCCGAAACCACGCGCTGTCGTCGCCAGCAGCTGCTGGGCTACTTCGGCGAGAGCCTGGAGCAGCCCTGCGGCAACTGCGACAACTGCCTGCAGCCACCATTGACCTGGGACGCCACCGAGGCCGCGCAGAAAGCACTCTCGTGCGTGTACCGCACCGGTCAGCGCTTCGGTGTCGGTTACCTGGTCGATGTGCTGCTGGGCAAGGACAACGAGCGCATCTGTTCCCGGGGCCATGACCGCCTGGGCGTGCACGGTATCGGCACCGACCTCGATGCCCGGCAATGGCGTGGCGTGTTCCGGCAGCTGGTGGCGATGGGCATGCTGGTGCCGGACCCCGAGGGCTACGGCACCCTGCGCCTGACCGAGGCGGCACGACCGCTGTTCGGCGGCGAACAACGCCTGGAGCTGCGACGCGAACCCGATCGTGCCCAGCGCCGCGCACGCCGCAGTACGGCCCCGGGCGCGCGCGGCAGTCTCGATATCGCCCCGCACGAGCAAGACCTGTGGCAGGCCCTGCGCGAGACGCGTGCGCAGTTGGCCAAAGAGCAGGGCGTGCCCGCCTACGTGATTTTCCATGACGCGACGCTCTACGCCATGTTGCGCGAGCGCCCTGCCGACCGCGAAGCCATGGCCGCGATCAGTGGTGTCGGTACACGCAAGCTCGAACGCTACGGCGCCCGGTTTCTCGAGGTGCTGCACCCGGCGTGAGGTGCCCGTCCGCGGTCTGACCGGCATCGCTATAGCCGGTTTGCCCGAGCGATTCCCGGTCAAGGCAGGGCGGTCAAGGCCCGGCTTCGGTGCTACACTCGGGCGAATGGTATCGATAACATCGAGGGGATGATCATGGCAATCCAACCCGCCGGGACGCCAGCGGCAGGCATCGAAACCGATATTCCCGCACGCCTGGACCGCTTGCCCTGGAGCCGGTTTCACACCCTGGTCATCCTGGCCCTGGGCATCACCTGGGTCCTCGACGGGCTGGAAGTGACGCTCGCCGGTGCCCTGGCCGGAGCGCTCCAGGACAGCCCGACCCTGCACATGAGCGAAGCCCAGGTCGGTCTTTCGGCCAGCATGTACCTGGCCGGAGCCGTGCTGGGGGCGCTGTTCTTCGGCTGGCTGACCGACAAGCTCGGTCGCAAGCGGCTTTTCACCATCACCCTGACGACCTATCTGGTCGCCACGGCGCTGACGGCCTTCAGCACCCATTTCTGGATGTATGGCCTGTTCCGCTTTCTCACCGGTGCCGGCATCGGCGGCGAGTACACCGCCATCAACTCGGCGATCCAGGAACTGATCCCCGCACGCTATCGTGGGCACACGGATCTGGGCGTCAACGGCAGTTTCTGGATCGGCGCCGCGCTGGGCGCGCTTGGCGTGCTGGTGCTGCTCGACCCGCACTGGTTCGCCATCGATCTTGGCTGGCGCCTGGCCTTCGGTCTGGGCGCGGTGCTGGGCGTGGCGATCCTGTTCCTGCGCCGCTTCATTCCGGAAAGTCCGCGCTGGCTGATGACCCATGGCCAGTTCGAGGAGGCCGAGCGGGTCATGTGCCACATCGAGCAACGTGCCGGCATCACCGAAGTACCGAAGGATCTGCCCCGCATCCACATTCGCCAGCGCACCACGCGTGCGATCGACGTTGTGCGTTCGCTGTTCCGGCTGTACCCGTCGCGGTCGCTGCTGGGGCTGGTGCTGATGCTGGCGCAGGCCTTCTTCTACAACGCGATCTTCTTCACCTATGCCCTGGTGCTCGGCAAGTTCTACGGCGTGCCCAATGACAGCATCGGCCTCTACATCCTGCCATTCGCCGCCGGCAACGTGCTTGGACCGCTGCTGCTGGGACGCCTGTTCGACACCATCGGCCGGCGCGTGATGATCACTTTCACCTATGCGGCCTCCGGCATCCTGCTGCTGGTCACGGCCTGGCTGTTCGTGCACGGCTGGCTGGATGCGACCACCCAGACGCTCGCCTGGAGCGTGGTGTTCTTCTTTGCCTCGGCGGCGGCCAGCTCGGCCTACCTGACGGTAAGCGAAAGCTTCCCGCTGGAAGTGCGCGCACTGGCGATTGCGGTTTTCTATGCGCTGGGGACGGGCCTGGGCGGTGTCGCCGGGCCGTGGCTGTTCGGCATCCTGATCGGCACCGGGCAGCGCGGCGCCGTTGCCGAGGGCTACCTGCTCGGCGCGGTGCTGATGATCATCGCCGCCGGCTTCGCCTGGAAGCTCGGCATCAATGCCGAGCGGCGCAGCCTCGAACAGGTGGCCGCGCCATTGTCCAGCGACTAGTGATGCGTTTGCATGATCACTCCGAGCCCGAGTTCACCGTGGCCTTGCGTTCGAGCTTGCCCCAGCCGACGGACGGGCCACGGATCGCCGTGCTCACCGAGCGCACCACCACGTAGTACATCAACTGGCGGTAGCCGAAGCGCTGCAGCACCAGCCACCACAGCAGACTCCAGCGTTCACGCCTTTCCAGTGCAAAGGCAAGCACCGAGCCCGCCAGGTCCACGGCCATGAATATGGCGTAGAACACCAGCACCCTGTACAGGTTGTGCGGATCGAAATGGCCGCGGTGCTGCAGGTAGTCCAGCCATGAGGCACCCAGCTGCCACAACAGCAGCAGGTCGACCAGTGGCGAGATCACCGTGAACAGGATCTGGAACAGCCACACCTGGGGCATGGCCAGCATGCCGAGCGTGCCGTAGCGCGGGCGCAGCATCACATCGCGATGTTTCCACAGACACTGCAGCGTGCCGTAGGCCCAGCGGAAGCGCTGGCGGGCCAGGCCGCGTACCGTATCGGGAGCTTCGGTCCAGGCCACGGCATGGCTGTCGAACAGCACCCTGTAGCCGGCCTTTTGCACGGCCAGGGTCAGGTCCTGGTCCTCGGCCAGCGTGTCGGACGGGAAGCCGCCCAGTTTCTCCAGTGCCTCGCGGCGCCACGCGCCGACGGCGCCGGGCACCACGGTGATCGCGTTCATCGCAGCCAGCGCGCGGCGTTCCAGGTTCTGCGCGGTAATGTATTCGAGCGCCTGCCAGTAGGTAATCAGGTTGATGCGGTTGCCGACCTTGGCGTTGCCGGCCACTGCGCCCACCTCGGGGTCGGCGAACCAGCGCACCAGGCGGCCGATGGTCTCGGGTTCGAAGTGGGTGTCGGCGTCCAGCGCCACCACCACCTCGCCGCGGGCCTGTTTCAGGCCGCTGTTGATGGCGTGCGCCTTGCCACTGTTGGGGGTGCGCACCAGCTGCACGCGCGTGTCGGTGGCAGCCACTTCGGCCACGCGCTGGGCGGTGGCGTCGGTGGAGCCGTCGTCGACCACGACCACCTCCAGCGTGGGGTAGGTCGATCGCAGGATGCGCCGCAGCGACTGCGCGATCACCATGTCCTCATTGTGCGCCGGGATGACCACCGAAACCAGCGACGGCTGCGGCGGCAATGGCGGCGGGGTGCGGCGGCGCTCGCGGCGCGCGTTGACCAGCGCCATGCCACCCAGGAACACCAGCCGGCCGATGCCCAGCCAGATGGCCAGCAGGAACAGACCGTGCAGAAAGTGACCCGACCAGCCAAGCGTGTAGAACACCGAACGGTCGGCGAGGCGGGAAAAGGAACCTGCCGGCAGCGGCGGCATGGCCTGGTCGCGGGTCAGCCCGGCCAGGGTCGACACCGGTACGAAGGTGTAGCCTTCGGCGCGCAGCCGGTCGATCAGTACCGGCAGCGCCTTGACCGTCTGCGAGCGGTCGCCGCCGCCGTCGTGCAGGAGCACGATCTGGCCGCGCTTGTTCGGGTCGGGATTGTTGACCCCGTCCAGCACGCGCTGCACGATCAGGTCTGCGGGCGGGCGTTTCCAGTCGTCCGGGTCCACGTGCAGGCCGACCGCGATGTAGCCCATGCCCTGCGCCTGCTGGATCGGCACGATCTCGTCGGCGGTAGTCGGTTCGGCATCGCCGAAGTAGGGCGCGCGGAACAGGCGCATGGAGCGGCCCGTCAACGCCTGGAACAGACGCTGGGTGGCGTTGAGTTCCAGCGTCACCACGCTGGGCGGACTCTCGCCGAGGTTGGGGTGGGTGAAGGTGTGGTTGCCCACTTCCTCGCCCTGTTCGACCTCGCGCTGGACCAGCTCCGGCGCCGATTCGGCATTCTCGCCGATGATGAAGAACGTGGCCGGCACGTTCTTGTCGCGCAGGATGTCGAGGATCTTCGGCGTCCATTCCGGGTCCGGGCCGTCGTCGAAGGTCAATGCGATCTTGCGTCCGGTTTCGCCGTAGCGGCGGATCACGTAGGTCGTGGGCAGGCTGAGGTAGTTTTCGGCGGTGATGGCGCCGCTGGCCCCGTCCACCGTGAGCTGGCGCGTGCCGGGCGAAGGCTGGGCGTCGATGTGCAGCACCTCGCCGCGGCCTTCGATGTCGATGTCCTCGCCGCGGGCGATGGTGTCCAGCGCCCTGGGCACGCCGGCGCCGTAGGGGCGGCCCAGCACCGACCAGATCGAGGGATCCTCCGAACCCAGGCGCCACACCGCATAGCCGTAGGGTTGGTAGTCGTCGGCCGCATGCACCTGGTTGTACGCGGTCACGCCGTCGAGGAACCACACCTCGTGCCGCTTGCCATCCTCGTCGGCGTAGGCAAAGTTCGGGTTGGCGCTGTCCGGGTCGAAGACGATGTCGGCGCCGGCATCGTTGGCCTCCTGCATCGCCTCCTGGAATGTCAGGTCATTGGCGTTGTGCGCGCTTCCCGCCGTCCAGTCGTAGCCGTAACTGCCCAGGGCCACGATGGTGCGGTCCGGGTCGAGGTCCTTCATGCGCTTGTCGAGCGTATTCTCGAACCACGCCTGTCCGGCGATGCTGCCGGGCGAGCCGCTTTCCCAGTGCTGGTCGTAGGCCATCAGCAGCATGAAATCGACCTGCGCGGCATCGGCGGCGTAGCGCCAGCTGTCGTCGTCGAATGGAACGGCCAGCACGATGCCCCAGCCATGCGCCTGGAACGCCGTCGACAGTTCGCCGAGGAAGCTGGTCAGGTCCTTCTGTGCCGAGGGCGGGACATTCTCGAAGTCCACGGTCAGCCCCTGGAAGGCGTTGCGGTCCAGGAAATCGACAATCTGCGCGATGCGCGCCTTGCGCAGCGCCGGGTCGGCGAGCATGTGCGCCAGGCCCGTACCGTCCCAGTTGCCGTCCGTGCTGTTTTGCAGTAGTGGCAGGATCGGCAGGGTCGGCTTCTCGCGGTGGACCAGGTCCATCACCCGCGGGTCGATGTCGGTGTGCAGCGCCATGTCCGGCCCGCTCAGCGACATCCACGCCGGCACCAGCCAGTCCAGGTGCGGCAACGCGCGCTTGAGTGCCGGGTAACTGTTGTCGTCCCAGTTGACATAGAAACCGAGCGTGACCGGAGCCCCCGGGGTCTTGCTCATGGCAATCGGCAGGGCGCGGCCGGTGGTCCTGTGGATATGCCGCGCGCGCCGGGCACGCGGAATGCCGATCTGGCGCGCGCGCACCTCGGCTGCCAGTTTCTCGGCCGGCTTGAGCAGCCTGGGCGCAGCCATCTTCACGCCAGTCAGCCCGTGCGGCCCACGGCCGTCGTGCCTGCCCAGCGACAGCGGATTCATGTGCGGGGCCACCAGCAGGCTGGAGACGAACAGCGCCACCAGCAGCGTGCTGACCACCGCCACCAGCAGGCCCAGCCGCGACAGATGCGCGGCCCGCCGCCCGGTGGGGTCGTAGAACACGGGCTTGCGCGTCATGCGGATCGCCCCGGGACATCCAGGCATGCACCATGCGCGAACCATGCGCGTGTGCAGCCGGGGGTGTGCAGCACAAGGCTGCAAGAGAAACGGACCATGTTCGGACGTCTCGGGACGCGCGCGGCGTCGGCGGTGCCACAGGCTGGCGGAGCGCGCATTCTACCCTGCAGGATGCCTGCTGAAGCATGAACGCGAAGGATGCCCGAACCCCTTCCAGACCTTGCCCCCGGCCGCGCCAGCGACCCCCGCGGCACGAGCCAGCCTTGACGAACCCGGCCGCAAACGATCTAATACGCCGCTTCGCGCAGGCCTCCGCGGCCACCCACGCGACCTCCTTCCGGCCAGGTAGCTCAGTTGGTAGAGCAGAGGATTGAAAATCCTCGTGTCGGCGGTTCGATTCCGTCCCTGGCCACCAATATATAAGGTCAACCGTTCTCGGTTGGCCTTTTTCTTTGCGCACTCGCGCGTGTCTGCGGGGACTGCCGCGGATTCCTGCGGACTCCCTGCCCCGACCGTCTTGGCCACATCGGGCCGCATTCTGCTCTCTCCGCGCCGTTTTTCTCTCCGGCCTCGCTACCCGCAGGGGCGGCGAAGTCCACAAAGGCCACAGGACGGCACCATACGAATCAACAAGTTGCGCGTGGACGAATCAAGCGGTTTGATTGGAGCATCGGCACCGAAGAGAACATCCTTCGTTGTCGCGCAGCAAATTGACCAGCCGTACTACCCCTGCCGGCAGAACTCCCCGTCATGTGTTTTTCCCGTGTCCGGTCGAAGGCATTTCCGGTGGCCGCCGCGCCAGTTCGACAAACGCTTTCAGGTAATCGATGTCGATGTCCGTCTCGCGCGCGCCCAGGAAGATTTGCTTGGCGATGCCTTGACGCCCCAGGCGAACCGGGATCACTTCCACTTTGCCGGCGTATTCTTCCACCAGCCAGCGCGGCAGGGCCGCCACACCCCGGCCGCTCGCCACCATCTGCAGCATGATGTCGGTGGTTTCGATGACCTTGTGGCGCTTGGGCTGGATGCCCACCGGCATCAGGAACTGGGTGTAGATGTCGAGGCGTTCGATCTCCACCGGATACGTGATCAGCACTTCGCCGCCCAGTTGTTCCGGCTCGACATGCGAGGCCGCCGCCAGCGGGTGCTGGCGCCCCACCACCAGCACCTGCTCGTAGTCGAACACCGGCTCGAAACGCAAGCCGGGCTTGTACAGCGGGTCCGGCGTCACCAAGAGGTCGATTTTGTAGCCGAACAGCGCGCCAATGCCGCCGAACTGAAACTTCTGCTTGACGTCCACATCGACGTCGGGCCAGTCGGATAGGTAGGGCGACACCACCCTGAGCAGCCACTGGTAGCAGGGATGACACTCCATGCCGATGCGCAACGTGCCTCGCTCGCCCTGGGCGTACTGGCGCATGCGCGCTTCCGCGTGCTCCAGTTGCGGCAGCACCCGGTTGGCAACCGCGAGCAGGTGCTGGCCGGCCTGGGTCAACCTGAGGCTGCGTCCCTCCCGCCGCCAGATGTCCGTGCCCCAGAAGTTCCGCACTTCGCGCCCCGGATTTTGGTGAAGTTTTTGGGCGAAGTGAATGAAGTCAAAGAGTTGCGGTGACGGACCGGTCGGCCCCGGTAAAGCTATGTTGTGTCACGTCTT
>JALUXG010000038.1 GCA_027019085.1 Rhodanobacteraceae bacterium
CCCATACACGACTCACGCGGCCATTCAGACTCGCATCCAGTGCCAGGAGTCCGCGCGAAGGCACCAGCGATCCGCTCACATGCGCGCGTCGGGTGTAGTGGCCAAACAGGAGAAAGACGATGATGGCACCGGCGAGCACAAGCGCGAACGCGACGAACACCCAGCCGGAAAGCGGTGCAGCGGCCTGGATCGGACCCAGCATGTCGCTGCGTTTTGCCTGGATCGCTTCCCTTCGGAACAGTCCTTGCTCCCGCATCCCTTCTCCCCAGTCGGCCCATCCCATGGCCAGGCTTATGTCCTGTCAGCCTGTGTGCATACTCTGTACGACACAAGGGAAACATCGGACGCGGAGTCTGTCTATCGGATTTTTTCCTAAGAATTCGTCAGGCAAAGGGAGCAAGGGGACGGGCCGGTTCGGACCGGCAAGCATGTGAGCAACCGCCCCGTTATGCGTGGGGTCCCGGGAGTTCGTAGGGGCACCCGGGAAGGAAAGCGCCCCGCGCGACAGACCGCGCGGGGCGATGGTTCAATCGGCCACCGGCTTCCCGTCGGCATCGATCACCTGCAGGTCGCCCAGGTTCAGGGCGCGGACGGGCTTTTCGATCTTCGTGCGGTCGCCGATCACCACCCAGGTCAGTTGCTCGGGATGGACGATTTCCGTGGCGGCCGCCCTTACCTCGGCGTCGGTCTGGGCCTGGGTGCTTGCCTTGAGGGTGCGCACGTAGTCGTCGGGGCGCTGGTAGGTGACGATGCCGTTCATCGCACCCAGCACGGCGCCGGCGGTTTCGTACTTGCCGGGCAGTGAGCGCACCTTGTTGTCCTTGATCTTCGCGATCTCGGCAGCGGTCAGCGGTCGCGTGCCCACCAGTTCACGCGCTTCGCGCAGCATTTCGGCAATGGAATCGGCGGTGCGGTCGGTCTGCACCGGGGCATACATCAGGAACGGACGCTGGCCGACTGCATTCTGCAGGAAGCTGAAGGCGCCGTAGGCCCAGTGCTTGTCCTCACGCAGGTTCATGTTCAGGCGCGAGGTGAAGCTGCCGCCGAAGGCGCCGTTCATGATGCCGATGGCCAGATGGTTCGGCGCCTGCGTCGAGGGAGCCAGCAGGCCGGCCATGATGACCGTCTGCGGCGCGCCCGGGCGGTCCATCAGGTACACCCGCGCCTTGGCCGGGCGGGTCACCTGGACGATGTTGCGAGCCGGAATCGGCGTGGCGGGCGTCTGCCAGTCCCCGAATGCCGCGTTCAGCAACGGCAGGATGTCCGCCATGCGGGTGTCGCCGGCGACCAGGATGCGGACATTGTCGGGACGCACGTTGTCACGCATGAACGCGTGCATGTCGGCCGCCCTCAGGCCGCGCACCGATGCCTCGGTGCCCGAACCGGTGAAGGGAATGGCGTAGGCATGACCCTTGCCGTACAGCAGCGGAGGCAGGATGCGCAGGGCCAGGCCGGTGGGCTGGCTCTTTTCCTGCGCGATGCGGGCCAGCCACTGCCCGCGTACACGCTCGATGTCGGCGTTGCGGAAGGCCGGGTTGCGCACCACGTCGGTCAGCAGCACCAGGGACGGCTGCAGGTTGGCGTTCAGCGCATTGAGGCCGACCGTACAGGTATCGAGGCTGCATCCGCTGCCCAGTTGCGCGCCGAGGCGCTCCTTGCGCTTGGCGATCTCCACCGAATCCAGATTGCGCGTGCCCTCGTCCAGCATGGCCATGGTGAAACTGGAGGTGCCCAGTTTGCGGCCCTGATCGGCGGCATACCCTCCCTTGAAGACGAGCTGCATCTGCACCACCGGCACGGTGTGGCGTTCGGCCAGCACGACTTCGATGCCGTTATCCAGCCTGGCGCGCTGAAGGTCCGGAAAGCGCAGGTCGGGGAAGGCAACGACCCTGGGCACGCCGTGGCTGCGATCGACCGAACTGGCAACGGCCTTGAGTCCGCGCACGTCGGTACGCTTGTCCGCAGGACGCCCGGGGGCCGCCGCGCGTCCGGCGATGGCGGCCGAGTCCGCAGCCTCGACCTTGCCCGGCACTACCGTCAGCGTGTAGTCGCCACGTGTAATCCAGCGCTGCGCCGCGGCCTTCACCATGGCCGGCGTGGCCGCCATGGTGCGCGCGTAGGCCTTCTTCCAGGCATCGGGATCACCCTGGTAGACCTCACCCTCGGCCAGCGTCACGGCCTTGCCGGAAAAACCGCCGACCTTTTCCAGCCCACGGATCGTGGATGCCTGGTAGCCGGACTTGGCGCGCGCCAACTCGTCGGCCGTGGGGCCTTCGGCGAGAAAGCGCTGCCACTCCCCGGCGATAGCAGCCTCCACGCGTTTGGGATCAACGCCCTTCTTCACGTTCACCTGCAGCATGAACATGCTGGCCAGTTCGAAGGGCATCAGGTTGGCCGATACGCTGTCGGCCAGCTTGTCACGGTAGACCAGCCGCTGGTACAGCCGCGAGGTCTTGCCGCCGCCCAGTGCATCGGCCGCCAGCGCAAGGTAATCGGCATCGGCACTGCCCAGACCCGGCGCATTCCACTCGCGATAGATGCGCACCTGCGGCACGTTGTCGGTCATGCTGCCGCGGGTGGACTGGGTACGCGCCGCGGTCCACGGCTGCGGGCGCGGAATCGAAGGGCCGGGCTGGATGTCGCCGAAGTACTTCATCGCCTTGGCACGGGCCTCGTCCGGCGTGATGTCGCCAGCCAGCACCAGGGTGGTGTTGGCGGCGCCGTAGTAGTCGCGGAACCACTGCTTTACATCGTCCAGCGAGGCCGCGTTGAGGTCAGCCATCGAACCGATGGTCGAATGGTGATAAGGGTGGTTGGCGGGAAAGGCATGGGCCTGCATGGTCTGGAATACGCGACCGTAAGGACGGTTCTCGCCCTGGCGCTTCTCGTTCTGTACCACGCCGCGCTGTTCGTCGAGCTGCTTCTGGCCGATCGCGCCCAGCAGATGTCCCAGGCGGTCCGATTCCATCCATAAGGCCATGTCCAGCGCGGTGGTCGGCACGGTCTCGAAATAGTTGGTGCGATCCAGCCAGGTGGTGCCGTTCATGTCCGTGGCGCCCACCTGCTCGAACGGACGGAAGAATTCGTCACGGTGGTTTTCCGAACCCTGGAACATCAGGTGCTCGAACAGATGCGCAAAGCCCGAACGCCCCTTGGGTTCATAGCCCGACCCGACGTGGTACCACACGCTCACCGCCACCACCGGCGCCTTGTGGTCCTCGTGGACCAGCACGGTCAGCCCGTTGGGCAGTGTGAAGCGGGTATAGGAAAGTTCCGGCGCATCCGAGGCGCGCACGGAAAAAGCGGCGCCCAGCGCCAGCATACTCGCAGCAGCGAGCGACAGGAATCGATGCATGGGTGGTCCTCCTCAGGAAAGGCCACTCTAGCGGCGGTCGAGGAGGGGAACAATCTCAACAGGATGAGGATGTTACAGACGGGACCATGACCTGCAGCGGAACATCGAGGCTCGCCAAGGATCCATCTGTGACGCCTCGTCGATGGTGGTCGTGGGGATTACCGTGGGAGCGCCATGCAGCCATATAGGTCGCATGATTTTTCCGCCACCAATTCCGGCCAAATTCAAACGCCTGTAAGTGAACCTGGAACCGTTATTGCGATTTACGGAGTTCGTCGGCCAGTTGAGTGATCCGCGCTGATTTTCCTTCAAGAGCTGTAAAGGCATACGGATTGAGGAATTGCCGCCCCCAGAAGAAATTCCGTTCAGTTTCGGCAAGCCCTGCTTCATCGCTGACCGCCGCCCAATGAGCGGCAATGCATTGCAACTGAGCCTCAACGATCTGCACCGCTTCTTTCTGAGACAAATGAAAGTGGTGCGCTGCCTCAATACAGGTAGCGACACGGCTCGCGCGATGTTCACCTGTGATTAGCATGGCTTGTGTCGCTTCCTGTCCCGCTCGCCCCTGCGGGCAGATGTCATAAGCTGGCGTCAGCGACAGCATTTCACCATCCCAGAAGGCCGCGTGATTTCGCGCGTGGTCATCGGTATTGCCCGAGAGGATGTTGAAGACGATACGTGCAAACAGCTCCCACAATGTCGCTTGTGGTTTGGTGAAACGATGACGGATGATGTCGGCAAGATCGGCGTAGCTTGCATAGCGCGCCATCATTTCATCCAATTCCAACATCGTCAGCGCTGATACCGTCATCCTGCGCTGCCAGCCGTGTTCAACCTTCACGCGATCGAAGCGCTCCACCAGAAGCACATCTTTGCCTGAGGCATTCGCCAGCGAGACTGGGGCCACATTGAGCCCGCAAAGCGAGGCAAGCCGCATGGCGACAAATTCAGCCTTCACCACGTTGTAGACATCTGAAGAAGATGAGAATTTGGCCACATGCTTGATGACGCCGTCTTCAATGAGCGCCTTAGGACGCGCACCGCCAATCGAGCTGCCGTGGTGCAATGCCTGATCCAGATCTGGCGAGAGTGGGATACCCTTCTCTACCCGTTCTGCCGACTCCATGAGTTCTTCGAGTGTGGCATTTGTTGGAGAACGCGGTACATATTCCCTAGACGACAGCTGGAAGTCGAGCGCACCGATGCGATCCGAACCTGACTCCAGAAGGAAGGTCAGTTCAGAAAGCTCAATACCATCGAGCTCGTGGCCTCTGACCCCGAACTTTCGATTGAGAATGACACGCCGCCCCCATGCGTCTGGGGCAGCATCGCGCAGGCTGCCCGGCATCGTGAGGCCATCAGGGAGCGGAAGCTCACCTGACTGAAGTGGAAGCTCAGGCAGGTAGAGAGGAATCGCATCCTCACGTTCGAGGTAGCTCTTACCGTAGTTGAATTGAACGAGGCCATTGTCCGCGCTCATTCGTCCAGCGACGACAGGTTCAGTCGCTCCGGGTAACCAGACCCAGACATATGCCTCATCGTACTTCGGGACCTTAGAATTCATCGATCACCTTTTTTCCCGCCTTGTAGACATGCTTTGGAAGGACAGCGATGCGATCGTCCATACGGTCTGAAAGGCGATGGATGCCTTTTTCGTCACTATCGAAGAGCTTCACGCCAACCAAAGTGGCGGCTTCGAACATGATGCCGATTTCCACCCTGGGATCACCCTTCTCAAGTCGCTGAAGGGTGCTGCGCGCAATGCCCAATCGCTCAGCCAAGTCCATCTCGGTCATCTTCCGCTGCTTACGCCCATGGCGGATCATTTTGCCCAATAGGACAATTCCCTCAGTGGTGTAGCGTGCATAGGTGCGTTTCGGCGCTGGCATCGTTCTAACCCATGTTGATTTACCTATCGGTCACATCTATGCGATTTGACCGACCCATAGGTCATTATGGCGTGAGCACCAACAAAGTCAACAAGAGTGACCGACCCATAGGTCAAACCAGCACGATATGCATGCTACATCGGTCAATTTGCCGTACTAGTCCATAAGGGGACGGGGATTAATCATTCACCCCACCCCTTCCAACCTTATGATCGCACCCCGAAGATCGCCGTGCCGATCCGCACCTCGGTGCTGCCCTCGGCAATCGCCAGCGGGTAGTCCCCGCTCATGCCCATCGACAGCCGCGGCAGTTCGTGGCCGCCCCCCTGCGCGCAGTCGCGCAGGTCGCGCAGCATGCGGAAGCACGCACGCACGGCGGTTTCGTCGTCGGACTGGACGGCCATGGTCATCAGGCCGCGCACCTTGAGGCGCGGGTAGTCGTGCAGCCTTTCCAGGAAGCCCGGCAGCTCGACGGGCGGAAGGCCGTGCTTGCTGGGCTCGGGCGAGGTCTTGACCTGCACCAGGACGTCCAGCGTGCGGTCTTCCTTGTCCAGGCGATCCTGCAGGGCCTGGGCCAGGTCCAGGCGGTCCAGCGACTGCACCTCGGCGGCCAGCCGGGCCACGTATTTGGCCTTGTTGGTCTGCAGGTGCCCGATCAGCACCCAGTCGATGCCGCGTCCTTCGAGGGCGGCGGCCTTGTCGCGCAGTTCCTGCACGCGGTTCTCGCCGAAGCGGCGCATGCCCATCGCCAGGGCCTGTGCGAGGACTTCGGGCGGATGGGTCTTGCTGACCGGCAGGATGCGCACTTCGGACGCATCGCGACCTGCCGCGCGGCAGGCGGCAGCGACGCGTGCGCGCACCGCCTCCCAGCGCCCGGCCAGCGTGTCGCCGCCCATCGCCGGATCAGGCCCCTTGCGCGAAGTGGCGCGCCAGCACGTCGGCGACCACCATGGTCACGCGCTTGCCGGTGGGGATGTGCAGGAACTCGTTGGGCCCGTGGGCATTGGAATGCGGACCCAGCACGCCGGTGATGAGGAACTGCGCCTGGGGGAATTTCTCGCCCAGCATGCCCATGAACGGGATGGAGCCGCCCTCGCCCATGTAGGCGGCCGGAGCGCCGAAGTAATGCTGCGAGGCTTCGGACACGGCATCGGCCAGCCAGTCGGAAAGCGGTGGGGCATTCCAGCCGCCACCGTTCTTTTCCAGCGTGAAGCGTACTTTCGCGCCGTATGGCGGATCCTTTTCCAGCAGCTCCTTGACGAACCGGCCGGCACGTTCGCCGTTCACCGTCGGTGGCAGGCGCAGGCTGAGCTTGGCCGCGGTCATCGGGCGCAGCACATTGCCCGCGCTCTCGAGCGGCGGCAGGCCCTCGATGCCGGTCACCGCAAGCTGCGGGCGCCAGGTGCGGTTGAGGATGAGCTCGACGCGATCGTCGGTGACCGGCTGCATGCCGTCCACGAAGGGAAACTTGTCGTAGACCACGCTGCCGAGGATCCCCGCGCACTGGCGCGCCTGCTCGACACGCTCTTCGGGTATGTCAGCGTGCAGCTCTTTGGGCAGGATCTCGCCGGTGTTTTCGTCCTCAAGACGCGAAATCAGCTGGCGCAGGATGCGAAAGCTGTCGGGCACGATGCCCGAGGCATCGCCCGAGTGCACGCCCTCGGTCAGCACCTCGACAGACAGCTCGCCACCGGTCATGCCGCGCAGCGAGGTGGTCAGCCACAACTGGTCGTAATTGGCACAGCCCGAGTCCAGGCACACCACCAGCGACGGGTTGCCGATGCGTTCGGCCAGATGGTCGACGTAGTACGGCAAGTCGTAACTGCCCGATTCCTCGCAGGCTTCGATCAGCACCACGCACCGCGCGTGCGGCACCCCCTGCTCGTGCAACGCCAGCAATGCGGTCAGCGAGCCGAATATGGCATAGCCGTCGTCGGCGCCGCCGCGGCCGTACAGCTTGTCGCCCTTGATGACCGGCTTCCACGGGCCCAGATCGTCGGCCCAGCCGGTCATCTCCGGCTGCTTGTCCAGATGGCCGTACAGCACCACGGTGTCCTCGCCTTCGCCGGGCACGTCGATGTAGATCAGCGGTGTGCGTCCCTCCAGTTGCACCACTTCGAGCGTGGCGCCGGGCAGCTTGTCCAGGTGGCTGCGCGCCCAGGATTCCATCAGCTTCACGGCATCATCCATGTAACCGTGCTCGACCCACGCGTCGTCGAACATCGGCGACTTGTTGGGGATTTTGATGTACTCGACCAGCTGCGGTACGACCTCGTCGTCCCACAGGCTTTCGACGAAACCCTGGATTCGGCGGTTGTCCATGAAATGCTCCCGGATCGACAGAACCGCCATTGTATCAGCCGCAGTCATCGGCCCCGAACGCCTACGTCCGCGTAGGGCTTGCCGTACGCCGGCAACCGCGCCGGACCCACGCGCACGGCGGAAGGCTCCGGCAGCCACGGGCCGCCGCATCCGGGCAGGATGGCACTGCGGCACCACGACGTGCCCGCAGATCCCAAACACGCAAGGAGCATTCGAGATGTTGCGCAAACTGCTTGTCCTGGCTCTCGCCACGAGCCTCAGCCTGCCGGTGCTGGCCTCCCGCCCGGTGAACATCAACAGCGCCGATGCGGTGACCATCGCCAAGTCCCTGGACGGCGTCGGCCCGGCCAAGGCCCGCGCCATCGTCGCCTACCGCAAGGCCCACGGGCCGTTCAAGCGCGCCGAGGACCTGGCCAGGGTCAAGGGCATCGGCAAGGCCACCGTGGAACACAATCGCAAGGACATCCGCCTGAAATAAGTCCGCTTGTGCGCGGCCACGGAAGGCCGCAAGCGCGTCCCCTGCCCCCGGGGCATGCGCGAAGCGTCGGCTGCAACCGGCGCGCCCGTCCGGCGCAGGGAAGCGCCTGCGGGCATTGCATGGCTGTCTGGGCCGCCCTAGACTCGCCTCTTGCCTTCCCCGAGCTGTGCATGATCGTCCCCCGTTACCGTATCGGAAACTCCACCATTCCCGGCGCAGGACGCGGCCTGTTCATCCTGGAACCGGTCGCGAGCGGCAGCGTGATCACCGCCCCGGATGCGATCGATCGCACCTGGACCTGGAACGAGATCGACCGCGACGAAAAGCTGCGCGCCCAGGCGCATGCCGCCGCGCGCTGGTTCGAGGACCGCTACACGCTGTCGCCCGACTGGCCCGACGAGTGCTTCGTCAACCACAGTTTCGACCCCAACGGGCTGTGGCATCTGGGTTTCGTGTTCGCCTTGCGCGACCTTGCGCCGGAAACCGAGATCACCGTCGATTACCGGCACCTGCTGGCACCGGGACAGGAAGAAGACTTCACGGATGCCGCCACGGGTGGGAAAATCATCGGGTATTCATGGCAGGAAAGCCTGGCCCGCTCCACCAGGGCACTGGCCTCGCTGCTCACGTACCCATGACCGACATACCCACCCTGGACACCGAACGCCTGCGCCTGACGGCACTGGCCGAGCGTCACTTCGACGATTATGCCGCGATGCTGGCCGACCCGGAGAGCACGCGTTTCGTCGGCAGCGGCGTGCCGCTGAACCGCATGAACGCGTGGCGCTCGATGGCCATGCTGCTGGGCCACTGGCATCTGCGCGGTTACGGCATGTGGGCGGTGGAACGCCAGGCCGACGGCGTATTCGTCGGCCGGGTCGGCTTGATGTATCCGGAAGGCTGGCCGGACATCGAACTGGGCTGGATGCTGCGCCCCGAACACCGCGGGCAGGGGTATGCCACCGAAGCCGGTCGCGCTGCGCTGGACCATGCCTGGAATACCCTGCACGCGCAGCGTGTGGTCAGCCTGGTGCGCGATGGCAACGATGCCTCGGACCGCGTGGCCAAGCGTCTGGGTGGCGAATTCGTGGAATCGATGGATTTCCACGGCGGCGCGACACATGTGTTCGCCTACTACCCACCGGAACGCCCGACCTCCTGAAGCTCCCGCACGCGATACCGGCGCATGACGCTGACCGTGCATCCAGCCTTCCGGGCCCCTCACGGGCCCGGAGCACGATTGGGGTTCAGCGCGAGGCTTCGGCAATCGCGGCCATGCCGGCCAGGCGCGCGGTCCGCATCCAGGCCATGCTTGCCACCAGCAGCACCAGGATCAGCACGGCCAGGATCGTCCCGCCCATGCCGACCGCCAGCACATGGATGCGCCATTCGCCCAGCAGGAAGGCGATGACGGTGCCGACGATCGTCACCCCCAGGTACATGCCCAGGGTGACCAGCGGACGACGGAACACGGTGGCGACGCCGGCGAAGAACGCACGTGTCGCCGATCGCTGCCCCGGATCGGCGACGATCCGCCCGCGTCCGGCCTCGACCATGCTCTGCACGATCACGAACAGCGCGATCACCACGCCGTCGGCAACATGCTTCCAGAACACCACCTTCGATTCCAGAATGGCCTTGCTTGCGTAGCTCGCCACCACGGTACCGATCCAGGTCTGCACGCCCACAAATAGCGCATACAACAGCAGGGCCCACAGCAGAAAACGCAGCAGGCGCCAGTATTCGTGCAGTCCACCGTGCATCAGCTCGCCGAAGCCGGGTCGCTGGCGGGCACGTACGGCGGTCACCGACATGCCGACCAGGAACGGCGAGAGCAGCAGCATCAGCATCGTGCCCAGTGCGAAGGCGGCACCCAGCGCGGTCATGCCGTGGCGGGCGATGCCGGCGATGACATCGCTCATCGCCATGCCGTCGAATCCGCGTGCCCAGGCCCCGGCATGCACCGAATGGTCCATCATGCCCGAGAGCATGGCGTGCAGCGGACGCACCACGATCAGGGTGGGGATCAGGGTGAACACGAACCACAGCGCCAGCAGTTTCCACTGCAGCGCCGCGCCCATGGCGCGCGGGAAGGCGCCGAATCCAAGCGGTCGTTTCATGGTCATAGCGTCCCCAGCAGGGTGTAGAAGCTTTGCAGCAGGGCCTGCGCGTCGGCCGTCCAGCGGCTCGATGCGCTCGTGTCCTTCTTCGTGCTGTAGCTGTCGTTGAGGCTGTTCACGTCCAGGTAGATCGTGCGTTTGGGATCAAGCTGTGCCGACACGGCCTTGACCGGACCGGTGAAGGTGAAGCGCTTCCAGCGGCTGCCATCGTTCCAGTCCACGGTCTGGCGGCTGCCGTCGGCGAAAGTCACCTCGACGGTGCGCGGCACCGGGGCCCCCGTGCGGCGCACGGTGACCGTGCTGAGGAACGGATACGGACCGCCGTGCTTCGCTCCCTTGTGCGATTTTTTCCATGCCTTGCGCGCCTTGGCGATCTCTTCCCTGACCGCCTTGCGGGTGAGGGTGACGCGCTTGCCGTCACGCATCTCGGTGCCGGGCCTGGGCACCAGTTCCTCGTTCTTCACGCTGACGATCCGGGCATCGACACGCTGCGTGCCGTAGACCTGCGCGTTGAAGATCTGGTGGATCAGGGCGGATTGCCCGGTGCCCTCGGCCAGCGCATCACGCAGGTCGGCAGCACTGGGATGGCGGAACTTCCAGCGCTCGTAGTACAGCTTCATCGCCTTGCCCATGGCGTCGCGGCCGACCAGCTCCTCGATGGTGCGCATGGTCGAGGCGGTGCGCGAATACACCGAGCCGTAGCTGGCGTTGGACAGGCGGTCCCAGGAGTTCTCGTCCAGCGTGTCGGACGGGAAATTGATGCCCAGCACGCCGCTGGCGCGTTCCATGACGAACGGCTTGACGCCCGGATCGATGCCCAGACGCTTGAGCCAGGGTGTCACGGGATAGATGTCCTGGCCCCGCTCGGTCAGCATGCGCTGGTCCCAGTATTCGTTCATGCCCTCGTCGAGCATCGGTTCCTCGAACTCGTTCGAGCCCAGGATGCCCATGAAATAGCCGTGGCCGAATTCGTGGATGGTGACGAAATCGATCATGAACTGGCTGATCGTGCCCTTGGTGTACTCCCTGCCATGTTCGGCAGTGAAGAAGGTCGGGTACTCCATGCCCCCCGCCTCGCTGGCGTTGTAGGGCGGCACCACGGCGGTCACCGTGCGGTAGGGATAGGGCCCCAGCGTGCGCGAAAAATACGTCAGCGCATCGGTGGTCGCCTTGAGGATCGGCTGCGCCACCACCTTGTACTCGGGCGGATAGATCACCCGTACGGTGACCGTGGGACTGCCTGGCCCGGTCCAGGTGGCCGCCAGCGTCTTGTAGCCGGGCGCCGCGACCCATGCGAAGTCCTCGACATCGGTCTGCACGAAGTGGTGCGTGACCTTGCCGTCCTTTTCCACCGGCGGACCGGCCTCATGACCGACCGCGCCCACGGTATAACCCTTGGGCACCGTCAGATGCACGTCGTAGTTGCCATAATCGGCATAGAACTCGCTGTGATAGTGGAAAGCATGGGCGTTCCAGCGCACATGCGTGGCACCACGCTCGCCGGGAAGCTCCAGCACGGCGATTTTCGGGAACCACTGCGCCACCAGGTGGAACCTGCCCCACCAGCCTGTGCGCTCCACCACCCGCGGCAACTTGTCGTGGAAGGCCATGTCCAGGGTCAGCGTGCCGTGCGCGGGCACCGGCTCGGGCAGCACCACTTCCAGCACCGTGTGGTCAGTGTCCGGGCCGCCGTCCGGATGCACGTAGCGCCAGGTCGCATCCTTGCCGTTCTGCTGCAGCTTTTGGAGCTGGATATAACCCCACTGTCCCTTCTTCAGCTTCGCCCCCCCGCGCGAGTGGCCGCTGCCGGAGAACATGCGCCGTTCGGTGAAGAACAGGCTGCCCGGGTTCTCGAACGCATTGAGGTACATGTGCAAGTAGATGCGGTCTACCGGACGGTCGCTGCGGTTGCGCCAGGTCATCACCTGGGTGGCGTCGACGGTGTGCTTTCCCGGGTCCAGCGTGGCGTGGATGGTGTAACTGGTCACACGGTCGGACAGGGTCGGGTCGGCCGCGGTGCGCGGGCCACCCCAGGCATCCGGGGCGCTGGCCACGCGGATGTTGGCCTCGTGCGGCGACACGAAGGGAATCGGCGCCAGGGTGCTGGCTGCCGATGCCGGGACGGCGGGCGGGGTCGGTGGTGGCGCAGCAGCGCGGGTGGCGGCCGGCAGGGCCAGGCAGGCAGCAGCCAGCCACATCCACGAAGTGGATCGAAACGTGCGTAACATGGTTTTCCCCCAATGCTATGGACGCAAAGGCACGGCGCCTTCTCCGCGGGCGCACCCGCCCATGCTGCGCCCGATGGACGCTTCAGGGCAAGAGGCCAAAGGTCACGGGCATGTTCGGCCGGCCTCCAAAGTTGCTGTTAAGCTTCGCCGCGTAGGCTGCGCACGCCTGACCCGTTTCCGTGGGGGTGTCGGCATGTCCGACCGCCGCACGGCGTATCCGAGATGGACGGTGCTGCATGCGAGTATTGGTTGCCGAAGATGACCCCGCGATCGCCGCCGGCCTGTGCGCCGCCCTGCGGGAAAGCGGCCACAGCGTCGACCGCGTCGAAAGCGGTCGCCAGGCCGACCATGCGCTGAGTGACCATGCGTACAGCCTGCTGGTGCTGGACCTGGGCCTGCCCGGCCTGGATGGCACCGAGGTGCTGCAGCGGCTACGCCAGCGCGGGGACCAGCTGTCGGTGCTGGTGGTGACAGCCCGCGACGGGGTCGCCGACCGCGTGCGCGTGCTCGACCTGGGCGCTGACGACTACCTGGTCAAACCCTTCGCCCTGACTGAATTCTCCGCCCGCACCCGCGCCCTGCTGCGCCGTCGCGCCAGCCACGGCGCGCCGGAGATGCATCTGGGCCACCTGCGCCTTGACCTGCCCGGCCGTCGCGCCTGGGTCGATGCCCGGTCCCTGGAGCTGACGGCGCGCGAATTCAGCCTGCTGGAAGCCCTGGCATTGCGGCAGGGCAAGCTGACCAGCCGCACGCAGCTGGTCGAATCCCTGTGCGACTGGGATCAGGAATTGACCGACAACGGACTGGATATCGCCATGCACCGGCTGCGGCGCAAGCTCAAGGGCTCGCACACTCGCGTGCGCACCGTGCGCGGACTGGGTTATGTGCTGGAGGAAAGTGCCGACGGACAGGAGTCTTCGTGATTCGCCTTGCCTACGACCTGCTGGCCTGGCGAAAAAAACGCAGGCCCAGCCTGCGACGACGCCTGCTGGGGTTCCTGCTGATCCCCATGCTGCTGTTGCTGGTGCTCGATGCGCTGTTCATCTACGCCGTGGCCCTGTCCTTTTCCAATCATGTGCACGACCGGGCACTGGCCAACGACGCCATCGCGCTGGCGCAGCTGCTGCGGCATGAATCGCTGCCGGGCAACTTGTCCTCCCAGGCGCGTTTCCTGCTCGACTACGAACCGCAGGGGCGCGACTACTATGCCATCCGCAGCCACCGGCAAGGGCTGCTCAGCGGCAACGGTGCCCTGGCCCTGCCCGCCACGCCGGTGACGGTCGGCGCCCCGCCCGAGCTGTATGACATCCGCATCGGCCGCACCCCGCTGCGTGCAGCCACTGTCGCCATGCGCAGCCCGGACAACACCCGCGATGTGCTCGACGTTTCCGTGGCCGAGACCCTGCGCGACCGGCACGACGTGGCGCGGGAAATCCTGGTCCTCAGCATTTCGCTGCAACTGCTGCTGATCGTGCTGCTGGTGGTGCTTGCCTGGCTGGGAGTGAACTTCGGCCTGCGCGGCCTCGACCCTCTGGTTCGTCGCCTGGCGCAACGCAAGCAGACCCTGGCGCCGATCGACGACAGCGACGTCCCGGTGGAACTGCTGCCACTGACCCAGACCATCGACGCCCTGTTTGCCCGCCTGCGCGAGTTGATGGCCCTGCACGAACGGTTCGTGGCCGATGCGGCACACCAGTTGCGTACCCCGCTGGCCGGCATGGCCCTGCACGTGGATCGTGCGCAATCCCTCGAAGGCGCGCCGTTGCACGAAGCACTGGAACAGATTCGGCAGCTCAACACCCGCGCCGCGCGCACCGCACGGCAACTGCTGGCACTGACCCGTGCGCAGACCCCGCGTGACGGCGACGCCCACCTGCACGACATCGACCTGGCGCGCCGTATTCCCGAATGGGTCGGCGAACGCGTGCCCGAGGCGCTTGCCGCCGACGTCGACCTGGGCTATGAGGGCGCGAGCGCACCGGCCCGGGTACGCGGCGATCCGCATGCCCTGCAGGAGATGCTCGATAATCTTCTCGACAACGCTCTGCGGTATGCTAGTCGGAATGGCCATGTCACGGTGGGACTTCATGCAGACGCGCCTCGCGGCACGATCGTGCTCCATGTCGAGGATGACGGTCCCGGCGTGCCCGAGACTTTCCTGCCCCGCCTGGGCGAACGTTTTTTCCGCGCACCGGGAACCACCGAGGATGGCACCGGCCTGGGACTGGCCATCGTGCAACGCATCGCCGAACAGCATGGCGCCAGCGTGACCTACACGCGAGCCCGCAGCGGCGGCCTGCATGTCCAGATCCGCTTCCCCAAACCACCTGCCCGAGCATGAACGGTTTTCCCCGCACCCTCCTCCCCATTGCATCGCTTTCCTGTCTGTTCCTGCTCGGCGGATGCCTGGACAACCGGATGCCGCGACTGGACCGCAACGTCCCGACGCACTGGCGACATGCCGCGGCAGCCACGCCCGCAAGGCCACCCGTGGACCTGCACGACTGGTGGAAGGCCTTTCACGACCCGCAGCTTGAACAACTGGTCGACCAGGCACTCAAGCACAATCCGGATGTGGCCATCGCCACCGAACACCTGCGCGCGGCACGTGCCTTGTACGGGACCCGCATGGCGCAGCTGCGTCCGCAGTTGCAGCTGCGCACCGACAACCCCATCGATCCGGACGCCACCTCCTCGTATTTCCTGATCGGTTTCGACGCCAGCTGGGAACTGGGACTGTTCGGCCGCGGCCAGGCCGTCGACCGCGTGGCCAGCGGCCGTTACCGCGAGGCCGTGGAGAATCTGCGCGCGGTCCGCGTATCACTGGTGGCAGAAGTGGTGCGCAATGTCATCCAGCTGCGTGCCGCGCAACGCCAGGAGCACCTGCTCGACGCGATCGTCAAGGTCCGTGAGCGCCAGGTCGAACTGCTGCGCACCCGTGCACGGCTTGAACTTTCCGACCGCGCGGACCTGGCCGCCGCGCAAGCCGAACTGGCCCAGGCGCAGGCAGCACTGTCCGGTCCGCGCATCGATGCCGACCACGCCGCACAGCGACTGGCGCTGCTGCTGGGGCGCAACGAACCGCAACCCGCCTGGCTACAGCCGGCGCCGCTGCCGCAACTGGGGCCGCACGGCCCGGTTGTCGCTCCGGCCGAACTGCTGCGCACGCGTCCGGGCATCGCCCTGGCCGAAGCCCGCGTCATCGAGGCCGCCGGCCATCTCGGCATTGCCCGTGCCGACCTGTATCCGCACATCGGCCTCGGCGCAAGCCTGGTGTGGTCGCTCAATATCAACCGCTACCGGCGCCACGGCGGCGCTGGCGAATCCAACGACATCGGCACTGCCGGTCCGCTGATCTCGGTACCACTGTTCGACTGGGGGCTGCGCCAGTCGCGCAAGCATGCCCAGGGGCACCTGCTGAAAGCGGCCGTGCTGGCGTACCGCAAGGCAGTGCTGACCGGCGTGACCGAGGTGGAAACCGCGCTGGGCAGCCTGACGCAGCTGCGTCAGCGTGAAGCGGCCAGCGAGGCCGCCTGCGCCTCCTGGAAGCAGTCGGCCGACCTGCAGCGCACGCGCCGCCGCCTCGGCCTGGCCAGCGATCTCGACAGCGCCGACATCCACATCGGGCAGGCGCGCGCGCAAATGGCGCTGACCGATGCGCGCATGCAGCGCGACATGGCCTATATCGCACTGTACAAGGCGCTTGGCGGCGCACCACCGTTGCCAGCCCGTGACGACAGCACAGCGACGGCGCAAGCGGGGAAGCCCTGATGGTTGCGCTGGCGCGAAAGACACTGATCTACGAGTGGCGGCGATTCCTGCCGGCCGTGCTGGCAGTCGGTTTCGCCGGCCTGCTGCAGTTGCTGCAGGCCGCACTGGTGCTGGGCATCTTCGGCGGAGCCGCGGTCTACATCACCGGCTCGAACGCCGACCTGTGGATCGGATACCCCGGTACGCAGAGCGTTGACCAGGGCCGCTCGATTTCCCCTGACGTGGCTACCCTGTTGCAGATGAACCCCCATGTCACGCGGGTCGAACCGTTCCTGTGGGTGGATGGCGACTGGCGCGCCGGCGGTACCGGCGGGGTGTCGGTGTTTGTCTCCGGCATCGACCCGGACGTACACGGACTGATGTTCTCCCACGCCCTGTCCCCGCAACTGCGGGAGCGCCTACGGACCCCCGATGCGGTGATCGTCGATCGTGCCGACCTGGACAAGCTCGGCGTCCAGATCGGTGGCACGGCAAGCATCAACGGGCACCGCGTGCGCGTGGTCGGCGTGGCCAACGGGCTGCGTGCGCTGGGCGGCGTCAACGTGGTGGCTTCGCTCGACACCGCCAGGCACCTGGACGCCGATCCCGGCGATCAAGGCCGGCCCACCTACCTGCTGGCGAAATTGCGCGACCCGGGCATGTCCGCGCAGGTTGCCGCCTCGCTGCGCGGTCATTCCGGTTTCGGCCCCTACCAGGTCTGGACAGCGCACGCCTTTGCCCGCCGCTCGATGCTGTACTGGCTGTTCGACACCGGGGCCGGGGCCGGCGTGCTGTTTCTGGCCTGCATCGTGTTCATCGTTGGCGCAGTCATCACCAGTCAGGCACTGGTGGCAGCCGTGGTCGGCTCGATCCGCGAATACGCCACGCTCAACGCGCTGGGCGTGGGTGTGCACGCCTTGCGTCGCGTGGTGCTCGAACAGGCGCTGTGGGTTGGGGTGCTGGGCCTGGCCGGGGCGACCGTACTCGGCAGCGTCCTGATCGTGCTGGCCCGCAACCAGGATGTACCGGTGGTGCTCAATCTTGCTGTCACGCTGGCCTGCGTGTTGCTGATTCTCGCCCTGGCCCTGGTTTCCGGACTCGCTTCCATGCGCAGCCTGCGCCGCGCCGACCCCGCGACCCTGCTGCGGTGATGAACATGAATGACGCTACCGGGAGCCTGGTTGCCGAACGGGTATCGAAGTCCTTTGTTTCGGGCAAGCTGCGCACCGTGGTGCTGAACGGGCTTTCCCTGCGCGTGGAACCGGGCGAACTGACCCTGATTTCCGGGCCGTCCGGCTGCGGCAAGAGCACGCTGCTGTCGGTTCTCAGCGGCCTGCAGGACATCGACGATGGTGTGGTGCATGCGCTGGGCCAGCGCCTGGACACCCTCGACAAGCATGCGCTTGAGCGCTTTCGCCTGCGCCACACCGGGTTTGTCTTCCAGGGATTCAACCTCTTCCCTGCCCTCACCGCCTTCGAACAGGTCGCGCTGCCGCTCGACTACATGGGACTGTCGCGCCAGGAAGTGCGAACGCGCGCCGAGGCGGCCCTGAGCGAAGTGGGCATGTCGCCCTGCATGCATCTGCGGCCGATCGAACTGTCCGGCGGCGAGAAGCAGCGCGTGGCCATTGCCCGCGCACTGGCCAAGCAGCCGGACCTGCTGTTTGCCGATGAGCCGACCAGCGCACTGGATGCCGCCAACGGCCAGATGGTCATCGAGATGCTGCACCGCATCGCCCGCCGCCACGGCACCACGGTACTTTGCGTCAGCCACGATCCGCGCCTGATCGGCCATGCCGATCGCTTGCTGGCGATGGAAGATGGACGCATCCTCGAAGACCGCCGGTCCGCACCCGACCCTCACCCTTCGTTTCCGACACGAGTTGGCGAATGAACACCCTGCCCTACCGATTCCAAGCCGCCCTTCTGCTCGCCTGCCTTGCCTTGCTCACGGGCTGCGGACGCGACGAAGCCGCGCCCGCACCGGCCACCTCGGCTGCATCGCCGTATGTGGCCATCGCGCGCGGCAGCATCGGTATCGAAGGCGGCCTGCTGCCACTGGCCAGCACGGTGGACGGGGTGGTTGACCGGGTGCACGTGCATGTCGGCGACAACGTGCGGAAGGGACAGGTCCTGGCCACATTGCGCGATGGCAGCGCGCGCGCCGCCGTCGCCATAGCGCGCGGCCATCTGGCGCAGGCCCGTGCCGGGGAAAACATTGTGGCCATGCAACTGGATGCCGCCCGGAAGCAGGCGAAAACCCTGGCCGAGGCCGCTGCTGCCGGCGCCGACTCGGGTCAGCATGCCACCGAGGCCGCCAACCGCGCGGCCGTGCTGCAAGCCCGCAAGGCGTCCGCTAGCGCGGCAGTGACCGTGGCGCGAGGCGAACTCGACCAGGCCGAGAGCGCGCTGGCCCGGCATGCGCTGCGCGCACCCGCACCGGGTCAGGTCACCCAGGTGAACGTGCAGCCCGGCGAAAGCGTCTCCCGGCAGGGCGGGCCGCTGTTCGTCCTGCTTCCGGACCGGCCGCGCATCGTTCTGGCCGAGGTCAACAGCGATTTCGTCACGGGCATCCACAAGGGCATGCAGGCGAACGTGGTGCTGGACAATGCCGCGGAAACGCCCGTGGGCATGGCGAAGGTCAGCTATGTCGGCGAGGTCTTCGGGCCCTCGACCCTGGAGGAGGATCCTTCCGTGCGCGCCAACGTCCGCACCGTCAAATGCCGTTTGCAGTTCGACAAGCCGCTGAAGCTGCGCATCGGACAACGGGTACTCGTGCGCTTCCTGCGCGCAACGCCCGCAAGGCACTGAATTGGCGTGAAAGGTTGCCGAAACCGCGGCATGCAAGGCTTGTCGCCTGACCCGCGCGGCAACGCCGCGGCAACCCGAGACATTCATGATCGATAACGTCGAGTTCCATTTCGAGGGCGGCCCGAACGGCGTGCTGCTGATCCACGGCCTGACCGGCACGCCGGCCGAAATGCGCCTGCTGGGCAAGGGTCTGAACCGCGCCGGTTTCACGGTCCATGGCATGCAGCTTGCCGGCCACTGCGGCAACGAGGACGACCTGCTGGCCACTGACTGGAACGACTGGTATGACAGCGTGCGGCAGGCCGCCGAAGCCATGAGCCGGCGTTGCGACAACGTATTCGTCGCCGGCCTGTCCATGGGCGCCCTGCTGGCGCTGCTGCTGGCCGCCGAACAGGGCGAGCGCATCCGCGGCGTGGGCGTGCTGGGCGTGACCTTCCGCTACGACGGCTGGAGTATTCCATGGCTGGGCCGGCTGTCGTTCATGCTGCCGCTGGCCAAGAAACTCGGCATCGGTCGCGGCATGTCCTTCATGGAGCGCCCGCCTTACGGCCTGCGCGACGAGCGCATCCGCGCCACCGTCAGCGCCGCCATGCTGGGCGGTAACAGTGCCGCGGCGGGCCTGCCCGGCAATCCCTGGCATTCGCTGGCCGACATGTACACGCTGGCCGCACGCACCCGCCGCCTGCTGCCGCAGGTGGTCTCCCCGTGCCTGATCGCGCATGCCACGGAAGACGACGTGGCCAGCCTGCGATCCAATGCGGAACTGGTCGCGCGCAAGGTCGCCGGACCGGTCGAGATGCTGCGCCTGGAAGACAGCTATCACATGATCACCATCGACCGCGAACGTCGCCTGCTGCACGCGCGTTTGTCCGAATTCTTCCTGCGTCAGGTTCCCGGCGAAACGGCCGCGCTGGCCAGCGCGGCCTGAATACCACCGGTCCGGGGATACGCATCCGATGAGCCCCACCGTATTCGCCCTGTGGATGCTGACCGTGGTGCTGGACACTGGCGGGCAGCTCGCCTTCAAGGCCGCCGCCAGCCACCCGGAAGCCGGGGACGGCCTGGCGCGCTGGAAACACATGCTCGCACGCCCCTGGATCTGGCTCGGCGGAGCCTGCTACGTGTTCGAGTTCCTCGCCTGGATCGCCTTCCTGTCCCTGGTGCCGCTGGGCCGTGGCCTGCTGCTGGGTTCGATCAACATTGTCGTCATCATGCTGGCCGGGCGTGTGCTGTTCCGCGAACGGCTGACGCCGATGCGGGTCACCGGCATCCTGCTGGTCACGGCCGGCGTGGCGCTGGTGGGGATCGCGTGATGAAACGTTTCTATCTCATCGGATTCGGCGCCCTGCTGGGTTTCGACACGCTGGCGCAGATCTGCTTCAAGTTCGCCGGCATGCACGCGCTGCCGCTGCAGGCGAACCTGACCTGGCTGCTGCGCCTTTTTTCCGAGCCCTGGGTGTACGGCGCGATCGCCGGTTACATCGGCGCCTTCTTCACCTGGATGAGCCTGCTCAAGCACGCACCGATCGGTCCCGCCTTCGCCGCCTCGCATCTGGAGGTGGTCAGCGGTTTGCTGCTGTCGGTGCCGATCTTCGGCGAGCACATCAGCCTGGCGCAGGGTGCAGGCGCGGTGCTCATCGTCGCCGGCATCGTATGCCTGGCACGGAGCGAGAGCGATGCGGATACGCCACCAGCGGCTGCATGAAATCCCGCCGACCGCGGGCCTGCCGCTGCGCATCGGGGACCTGCGCGGCGGAATGGCTGCACTGGCCGATACCCTGGCGCCGCTGACCGGCGACGCCCAGGCCCTGGTCACCTGTTCCGGCACCGCGGCGCTGGTCGTCGCACTGAACACGCTTCGCACGCAAAGCATACGGCGCGAGGTGGTGCTGCCGGCCTACACCTGCCCGCTGGTGGCGCACGCCGTAGCCCGTTGCGGGCTGAAGGTGCGTCTATGCGACACCCGGCACGGGCATTTCGGCATGGATCCCGCGGCCCTCGAAGCCGTGCTCGGTCCCGACACCCTGGCCGTGATTCCGGCGCATCTGGGTGGCCGCCTGGACGACATCGCCACCCTGTCACGACTGGCGCATGCTGCGGGTGCGCGCCTTGTCGAGGATGCTGCACAGGCCCTCGGTGCCCGTCACGCGGACGGCACCCCGGCGGGGATGGCCGGCGACCTGGGCATCCTGAGCCTGGCCGTCGGCAAGGGCCTGAGCACCTTCGAGGGCGGACTGCTGCTTTGCCGCGATCCGGCGCGCCGGGGCGCGCTGCGCGAGGTCGCCGCAAGCGTGCTGCCCGCGCATGCCGGCTGGGAGCTTCGCCGCTCCCTGGAACTGGCCGGCTACTGGGCGCTGTACCGCCCGTCCCTGCTGGGCCTGGCCTACGGGCGGCCGTTACGCCGCGCGCTGCGCCACGGCGATCCCGTGGGCGCGGTGGGTGACCGCTTCGCCCTGCCCCTGCCGCTGCACCGCATGGGCCGCTGGCGCGAGGCCGTCGGCACCCGCGCGGCCGCGCGCCTGCCCGGGTTTATCGCCCGCACCCGCGCCCAGGCCGCGGCACGCCTGCCCGCCCTGCGCGCGCTGCCCGGCATCGAGGTCATCGAGGATCACCCCGGCAGCCAGGGCACCTGGCCGTTCTTCCTCATGCTCTGCGAAACACCGTCCCAACGCGATACCGCGCTGGAACGCCTGTGGACCCGCGGTCTCGGCGTCAGCCGCCTGTTCATCCACGCCCTGCCCGACTACCCGGAACTGCGTGCAGTGATCCCCGCACAGGACGTCCCGCATGCCCGCGACTTCGCCGCCCGCAGCTTCACGATCAGCAACAGCCCGTGGATGGACGAGGCGGCGTTCGAGACAGTGCTTGGGGTGTTGGAGATGGTTGGCTGACTTGTCCATGGTTTCATCTCCTTGGCGGGGTACACTGCACCCTCATGACCCGAACCATCACCATCAGCCTTCCCGTTGCCGACCTGGACAGGTCGAAGGCCTTCTACACCGCGCTGGGTTTCGTCAACGATCCGGATTTCACGGACGCTACGGCGGCGCTCATGACGTGGAGCGAAACCATCAAGGTCATGTTGCTGACCCATGAGCGATGGCGCACGTTCACCACGCGACCGATTCCGCCGAGCAGCGCAAGCGAGGTCGCGCTCAACATCTCGTGCGCATCGCGCGTGGAGGTCGATGCCATGAACCTGGCGGCCGCGCGGAGCGGCGGGACCGCCGACATCAATCCCGTGGAGGATCACGCATACATGTACGGCCGCGACCTTGCCGATCCCGACGGGCACATCTGGGGTGCGATGTGGATGGACGCCTCCGCATTGCCTTCCTGACGGGGAAGGTACATCCCGCAATCTGGTCGCATCCGAATGCTGTGGATCACGCCTTCGGCTTTCGGTTTTCAGCTGACCCACCCTTTATCCACGCTGAACCGATCACCCGCACCAGGCGTGCATTGAGCGCATGCTGCTGTTCCTGCCAGCGCGCCAGCTCCGCGTCCGGAATCGTTGGTTGACGGTCGAGCGCGGACAGGGCGCGCTTCCAGCCTTGCGTGTAGCGTGCCTGGGAGACCTCGCCGGTGATGTCGCAGCCGACGATGCGGCCCGTCAGCACGCGGATGGCCGCGACGAGCTGCGCCTCGCGCATGCGGCCCTGGTCCCAGTTGGTGCGCACGTCCTCGGGGCTGAGCACGTCCTTGTCGATGGACAGGTACACCGGATGCGTGCCGGCGCGAACCTGCGCCGTGAAGGCATCGATCAGGGCGCCGATGCCATCGAAGCTGCGAAAGGACGGGCCCAGGCCCAGCGCATGCGCCCAGCGCACGTCGACCCCGCTCGACCAGTAGGTCAGGCGGCGCGCGATGAGCGGCCGCAGCCGGTTTTCCCAGGCATGAGCCAGGCCGATGTCACCGGAGGTGATGCCGACCACATGCACATGCGCCACACCGGGCAGCAGGCAGGCGCGGCGCACCCACGAGCCGCAGTGCACGCCGAAGGGGAAGCGCATGTTGTCGGGGTGGTTGTCGAACACCACCAGCTCCAGCGGCCCGTGCGCCGCAGCCACGCGTTCGATCAGCGGCAGGCTGAGGTGGTGGTAGTCGCCGCTGCCGGTGAATACCGGACCGGCATCGCCCGGCCATAACGCCGCCAGCGCCTGGTCGAAACGTTGCAGCAGCCGGGCGCTGCAGGCAAAGCGCAGCACCTCGCCCCAGGCTCGCAGTGGCAATACGGCGGCACCTTCCGGCGCGCCGGCCGAAGCATCGAGGTCAAGAACGATCGGACGCATGCTGACGCTCCTCGAACCACTGGCGATCGCTTTCGAAATGGCGCGCAAGCCGGCGCAGCGCCACGCGCAGAAGACGGCTGCGCGGACGCACGGCATGGCGCGTGAACGTGAAGCGCGCGCCCAGGTGCGCCTTGACCTCGGGGTCGGTCCAGCCGGCGATGTAATGCGCCAGGCCCTGCTCGCGCGCGTAGGCCAGGTTGTGCATCCAGCTCACCACGTAGAGGTTGAATTGGCGTGCCTCGGGATAGGCGAAACCCACGTACTTGTCGACCAGTGCGCCCTTGTGCCGGTAGCAGAGGTTCCAGCCGATCATGCGGCCCCCGGCGCGATACACGAACACGATGCCGCTGCCTTGGGCGTCCTGCAGCACGGCACGGAAGAATTCGCGCGTGAGCCGGTCGAAATGGATCGTGCTCTGTTCGTACACCGCGGCATGCAGGCGGTAGAACGCATCGATCTCGCTCTCGTCATGGAAGCGGGGATCGCCCGTCGCCACCGCTTCGACTTCGAGCCGGTCACGTACGCGCAGTTTGCGCCGGATATCCTTGCGCGCGCCTTTCGACAGGCGGGCAAGGTAGGCCTCGGCATCGTCGAAGTCGATCGGCACCCAGGCCAGCGCCTGCCCTTCCACCAGCACGAAGCCCTGCTCCGTGCAGGCGGCGGCGAAGGCGTCGCACCAGGCATTGCCCGCTTCGTCCAGCAAGGGCGAACGCTCGGGAATGTCCTTGACGATCAGGAACGGGCACTCGGTGGCGTGAGCACGCACCAGCGCATCCGCCAGCGCCAGTGGGTCGGCATCCGATGGCAGCAGGGCATATTCGGATACAGTGGTGCCGACAAAGCGCGTGCGCGGCCTGAGCAGCCGCTGCCAGCGGCGGTAGCCCGGCAGACGGCTCACCCGCGCACGCAGCGTGTCGTCGGCCGTGGTCAGGAGATCGAAGGGCGCAATGAAGGCCGGCACGCCGTCCACCACGTGACCGGCCGTGAAGCCTTGCGGCGGATGGCGCAGAAAATGCCCGACCAGGGCGTCCGGCTCCAGTTGCGAAACGAAAGGCATGTGCAAGATTGTCAGGCTACAGTAGCTTCACGGATTGCTTCGGCGCGGTGCACCGCACCCTGCGCACCGTACATCAAAAACCCCCGAACGGGAGTCCCGACATGAGCGAATCCATCCAGGACCAGGTCTTCAAGATCATTGCCGAACACGGCAAGGTCGACGTCAGCGAGGTCAAGCCCGAATCGACCTTGAAGGACCTCAACATTGCTTCGCTGGAAGCGATCGAGATCATCTTCGATATCGAGGAGCATTTCGACATCACCATGCCCGATCGCGACCCCGACTTCGATACGGATTCGGCGCAGGGCCTGGTCGATGCCGTCAATGAGGCGCTGGCCGCCAAGCAGAACGAATCCGGAGGCTCATCCTGACCCGACCCATCCGGGTCGTGGTCCGCACGTGGAGAAACAGATGCGACGCATCGTGATCACCGGCATGGGCGCGGTCAGCGCCTGTGGCATGTCCGCCCCTGCCCTGTGGGAAGCCATGCGCGATGCGCGCAGCGGCATCGCGCCGCTGGTTTCGCCCGATCCCGGGGCCACGCTGCGCATGAAGGTGGCGGCACAAATGAAGGACTTCGATCCGAAGCCGCATTTCGACGAGACCCGGCTGGGTCTGCTTGACCGCAGCGCTCAGACCACCCTGATTGCCGCGCGTGAGGCCGTAAGCCAGGCCGGAATCGAATTTGCATCGTCCGGGGCGCTGGCGCAACGCTCGGCCACGGTCATCGGCACCGGTGTCGGTGGCGAGCTTTCGCGCGAGGAACAAAGCCGCCGGCTGTACCGCGACAACAGCACACGCGTGCACCCGCTTTCCATCGTGCGTACCATGCCGAACGCGCCCGCCAGCCACGTGAGCATCGAATTCGGCCTGACCGGCCCTGCCTTCGGCGTGGTCAGCGCCTGCGCCTCGTCCAACCACGCCATCATCCAGGGCGCGGCCATGCTGCGCAGCGGCCTGGCCGACGTGGCGCTGGTCGGCGGCACCGAAGCCTGCTTCAGCCTGTCCGGCGTGCGCGCCTGGGAGGCCATGCGCGTGGTGGCCGATGATACCTGTCGTCCGTTCTGCAAACAGCGCCGCGGACTGGTGCTGGGCGAAGGCGCGGGGGTATTCGTGCTGGAGATCCTCGAACACGCGCGGGCGCGCGGCGCCACGATCCTGGCGGAACTGGCTGGCTGGGGCATGAGCGCCGATGCCGGCGACATCGTCGCACCGTCCGCCGAAGGTGCGGCGAACGCGATCCGTGCCGCCCTGGACGATGCGCAGCTGAATCCCGAACAGGTCGGCTACATCAATGCCCACGGTACCGCCACCCCGGCCAATGACCCGACCGAATCGAAGGCCATCCGCATGGCCTTCGGCGCCCATGCCGACAGCCTGGCTGTGTCCTCGACCAAGGGCGTGCACGGCCATGCGCTGGGCGCGGCAGGGGCGCTGGAGCTGGTCGCGGCCATTGGTGCACTGCGTGAGGGCGTGGTTCCGCCCACCGCCAATTTCCTCGACCCCGATCCCGCATGCGACCTGGACTACGTGCCCAACCAGGCACGCGAGATGCCGGTGCATGCCGCCCTGTCCAACTCGTTCGCCTTCGGCGGCCTGAATGCCGTATTGGCCTTGCGGCGCTATCCGGACTGAATAGATAAACCTGCGTCGCCGAAGAAAACGAAAACGCCCCGGCATTACGGCCGGGGCGTTCTGGTTCGGATTTCCCTGGGTCTCCAGCCGGAACCGGTTCAGACTGTCTGCTTGGCGCGCGTCAGCAACTGGTCCAGCAGGGCGATGCCCAGGTCGATTTCCTCGTTGCTGATGTGCAACGACGGTGCCAGCGTGATGACGTTCTTGTAATAGCCGCCGATGTCCAGCACCAGGCCGATCTTGCGCCCCTTGTGCTCGAGTTCGCCGGCCAGGCCGATGTCGACCATGCGATCGACCAGCGCCTTGTTCGGAGTGAAACCGTCGTCGGTGCAGATCTCCGCGCGCAGGGCCAGGCCCAGGCCGTCCACGTCGCCGATCTCCTTGTGGCGTTTGGCCAGGTCCTTGAGGCCCTCCAGGAAATGCGCACCCTTGGCCATGACCATGGCCTCGTAGTCGCTCTCGTGCATCATCTTCATCGCCTCCAAGCCGACCGCGGTACCCAGCGGGTTGGCGTTGAAGGTCGAGTGCGTGGATCCGGGCGGGAACACCTCGGGGTTGATCAGCTCCTCGCGCGCCCAAAGGCCCGACAGCGGGTTCAATCCGTTGGTCAGCGCCTTGCCGAACACGATCACGTCCGGCGTCACGCCAAAGTGTTCGATCGACCACAGCTTGCCGGTGCGGTAGAAACCCATCTGGATCTCGTCGGAGACCATCAGGATGCCGTACTGGTCGAGCACCTTCTTCAGGCCTTTGAAGTAGTTCATCGGCGGGACGATGTAGCCACCGGTGCCCTGCAGCGGCTCGATGTAGAACGCCGCGTACTCGCACTCGCCGACCTTCGGGTCCCACACGCCGTGGTATTCAGTCTCGAACAGGCGCGCGAACTCGGCCACCAGATGCTCGCCGTACTCCTCCTTGTCCATGCCCTTCGGGCGGCGGAACGGATACGGGTACGGCAGGAACATCGCGCGCTCGCCGAAGTGGCCGTAGCGGCGACGGTAGCGATAGCTGGAGGTGATGGACGAGGCGCCCAGCGTGCGGCCGTGGTAGCCGCCCTCGAAGGCGAACATCAGGCTCTTGCCGCCGGTGTAGTTGCGGATGATCTTCAGCGAGTCCTCGACCGCCTGCGCACCGCCGACGTTGAAGTGCACGCGCCCGGGCAGGCCGAACTTGCGCTCGGCATCGACCGCAATGGCCTTGGCCAGCTCGATTTTCTCGCGATGCAGGTACTGGCTGGCGACTTGTGGCAGCTGATCGATCTGGCGCTTGAGCGCGTTGTTCAGGCGCGCGTTGGCATAGCCGAAGTTGACTGCCGAGTACCACATCTGCAGGTCAAGAAACGGCGTACCGGAAGCATCGTACATGTAGCTGCCTTCGCAGCGCTCGAACAGCTTCGGCGGGTCGGTGTAATGCACCGTGTCACCGAACGAGCAGTACTTTGCCTCGTCGGCCAGCAGGGCGGATTCGTCGGCGCCGAGTGGCTCCGGCGTATGCAGGGGAATCACGGAATTCATGCCAGGTGGACTCTGAGGGGAAGGGATTCGGTCGGGATGCGCGGACGATCCCCGACCAGGGCCGGAAGCATGTCGAGCAACGCGCACGCATCGGAAAAATCGACGATCGGGCGATGCAGGATGCCCAGCCGCCGGCAGTGGGTGATGAGGTCTTTCTTGGCGAACACGAAATCGGCCTCGCGCGCCACGCAGAAATCGGAGCGGCCGTCGCCGACCATCAGCACCCGCGCATGCTCGCGCGCGATGCTGCACTTGCAGGTACCGCTTGCCGGGGTGCAGGCGTTGTCGGCGTGCGGCGACTGCAGTTGCCAGCCCCGGGCACCATCGTGCATCAGGCGGTTGGCACGCACCGGCAGGTCGCCCAGGCCATGCCGTGCAAGCATGTGGCGGATGGCGTAGTCCAGGCCGTCGCTGACCACCTGCACATGCATGCCGCGCGCGCGTGCCTCGGCGACGAAGCCGGGGAAGGCCGGATCGATCGGCAGGCTGTCGAGCAGCGCATCGAGTTCTTCCAGCGAAGCATCGACCAGCGCCACCTGCTGGTGCATGCACTCGCGCGAACCGATCGAACCGTTGCGCCAGCGCGCTTCGATCGCCTCCCATTCGGGGTCGGCGAAACGCGAGAGTATGGCGTCGGTCACATCGTCGAAGGCGATGGTCCCGTCGAAGTCGCAAAGCAGCGTCCAGTCGTACAAGTCGGCAGGTCCGCGAAGTGTGGATGCCAACAGGGTAAGGGGAGATTCTTTCCGCCTCCTTTCCCTGCAGACGGGACGGTTGTTCCGGTTCCGTGGCTTGCGTCACGTTCCGGCAACAGATCCATGCCGCGGGATTCAGTCGAAACGGTCATCGCGGGTCCAGATGACTCCGTCCTCGACCCGCACCGGAAAGCTGGCAATGGGTTCGACGGCAGGCGGCGCGGTCACCGCACCGGTGCGCAGATCGAAACGCGCAGCGTGGCGCGGACATTCAACCTCGAAACCGTGCACTTCGCCACCGGCCAGCTCGCCGCCGTCATGGGTGCAGGTGTCCTCGACGGCGTACAGCTCGCCGTCGATGTTGTAGACGGCAATCGGCGTGTCACCGTCCCACGCCACCTTGAATTCGCCCGGCAGCAATTCGCCCGTCGTGGCGACGCGGATCCATTCGCTCATGCAGCCTGCTCCCTGTCCAGCGCCTTTTCCAGCCATTCGAAACGCAGGTCGTCACGCCGCGGGATGCCAAAGCGCTCGTCCCCATAGGGAAAAGGCGCATGCCGGCCGGTGCGCCGGTAACCGCGCCGTTCGTACCAGGCGATCAGTTCCTCGCGCACGTCGATGACGGTCATGCACATGTGCGTGCAGGCCCATTCGCTGCGTACACGATGCTCGGCCTCGGCAAGCACGCGCTTGCCGATACCGCTGTTCTGCAATCCCGGCACCACCGCAAACATGCCGAAATAGCCCTGCGCGCCGCGTTTTTCGATGTGCGCGCATGCCAGCAGCCTGCCATCCCGCTCGGCCAGCAGCACCCGGCTGCCGGGCTTTGCGATGGCATCGCTCACCCCTTGCCAATCAATGCGCTGGCCGTCGAGCACATCGGCCTCGGTGGTCCATCCGGCACGGCTGGCCTCGCCCCGGTAGGCCGATTCGACCAGGGCCACGACAGCCGGCACATCGTCCGGACCGGCATCGCGAAAGTTGAGGGTCATGTCGTTTTTCATGCAGTCATCCGGCGGGAATGGCGCGCCATCCGGCTCAGTAGCCGGATGGCCGCTCCTGCATGACCTTCAGCCTGCGCTCCATGGCCAGGCCGACGCGTCCGATCACGCCTTCCTCGAACAGCCTTCCAATCAGGGTCACGCCATACGGCACGCGTCGTGGCGGGTCAAAGCGTGGCAGGGGGTGGGACGAATCGGGCGCCCAGTCGCTGCGTGCCTTGGCAATGTCCACGAATCCGGTGCGCAAGGTCAGGGACGGCTGGCCGGTCATGTTGCTGACGACCATCATGTCGCCGCGCATCGAAGGCACCATCAGCAGGTCGACCTCCGACATCAGGCTGGCCATGGCCTCGGCGTACTTGCGTCGCAAGCGGTCGGCCTGCACGTAGTCGACTGCCGACAGGAAACGCGATTCGCGGAACAGGTTGGGCCATGCATCGGAAGTCTGCACGGTCATCTCGTTGTCCTTGCCGCTCAGGGTGAGTTCCTCGAATGCGGCGGCACCTTCGGCGAACAGCAGCAGGTTCAGACTGTTGAACGGCCAGTCGGGCAGCGACACCGGCTTGAGCTTCATGCCCATCTCACCCATGGCCTTGAGCGTGGCGCGATCGACATCGGTCGCCGGCGCCTCGTGCATCCATTTCGGGAAATAGCCGACCGTCAGGCCCTTCACCGGGCCGTTTGCATCGTAGTCGAGATGACTTGGCACGCTGTAGACGTCCTTGCCATCCGGACCCGTAATGGCATGCAGCACCAGCATGGTGTCCTCGACCGAACGCGCGATCGGCCCCAGCTTGTCCATGGTCCAGCACAGAGTCATGGCACCGGTGCGGGCCACCCGCCCGAAGGTCGGGCGCAGACCGTTGACGCCGCAACGCATGCACGGGTCGATGATGCTGCCCTGGGTCTCGCTGCCGATGGAGAAAGCAACAAGGCCTGCTGCCGTGGCCGAACCGGGACCGGCGCTGGAGCCTCCCGCGCCCTCGCCCGGCACCCACGGGTTCATGGTCTGGCCGCCGAACCAGATGTCGTTGAGCGCCAGTGCGCCGAGACTGAGCTTGGCCAGCAACACCGCGCCGGCATCGTTCAGGCGCCTGACTACCGTTGCGTCTTCCTTCGGCACCCGGTTGCGGTACGGTTCGGCGCCCCAGGTGGTGCGGATGCCGGCCGTATCGAGCAGATCCTTGGCGCCCCACGGGATACCGTGCAATGGCCCCCGGTACTTGCCGGCAGCGATTTCGCGGTCGGCTGCCCGGGCCTGCTTCAGGGCATGCTCATCGAGCAGGGTGATCACGCAGCGCAGCTTCGGATCGAAGCGCTTGATGCGGGCGATGTAGATCTTCGTCAGTCGCTCGGAAGTCAGCTGCCGTGTACGTATCCAGTGGCCCAGTTGGTAGACCGTGGCATAGGCGATGTCCTCGTCATGCGCCGGCAACGGGCCGATGTCCCCAGTGAACGGTACGAAACGGTCACGCCCGGGACCGGTCTGGTGGCTGCCGAGCACGGGATTCCAAACGGTGGCCGGGGCCAGCCCCTCCTCCAGGGCAATCGTGTTCGGACCGGTGCGCCGTTCGAGCATGCCGGCCATCGAGGTGCGCCAGCTGGACGCAGCCTGCTCGCGTTGGGCCTCGCTCATGGTCACCTGCGCCAGTTTCTCGGCGTGCGCGAAAGTCGAATCGGTGACCCCGGGCCCGGCTTCAGGCTGGGAGTTGAACGTCGGCGCAGCTCCCGGCACGTTCTTGCGGTCGGGTGTCTGGGCGCGCAGCTTCCACGCGGCAAGGGCTCCGAAAATGCCGAGCGGCAAGCGGGTCAGGAACTGGCGGCGCGATTTCATCGTAACTCCTCTCTGGGATTGAGCGCGACTTGACACCGCATGCAACCCCGCCGCCTCGGTGGCGGGACGGGACATCCGGCTCGCCGTCCTGGCATGCGCGAACTGGACAATGTCCCCGGAGTATACCCACTTGACCGCTTTCGCCAGGACATGCCGTTCGCCCCGCCGGGATCGCAACACACCGCCACGGCATGGCGACACGATCAGCGCAGCAGCTTGCATACCTTGAGGATCGCCGCGACCAGTCGATCGACTTCCTCGCGGGTGTTGTAGAAGGCCAGCGAGGCGCGTGCAGTGGACGGTACGCCGTAGAAGTCCATCAGCGGATGCGCGCAATGGTGGCCCGAGCGCACGGCCACGCCTTCCAGGTCGAGCATGGTGGCCAGGTCGTGCGACTGCACGCCGTCAATCAGGAACGAGATCACGGCGGCCTTGTGCGCGGCCTGGCCTACGATGCGCAGGCCCGGCACCTGTTGCAGGGCCTCGGTGGCATAGTCCAGCAGGGCCTGTTCGGTGGCTGCAATGCGATCCATCCCCAGTCCGGAAAGGTAGGTCGCCGCCGCGCCCAGTCCGACGAATCCGGCGATGTTCGGCGTGCCCGCCTCGAACTTGTGCGGCGGATCGGCAAAGGTGGTGCCGTCGAAGCTGACCTTGCGGATCATGTCGCCGCCGCCGAAGAACGGCGGCATGGCCTCGAGGTGCTCGGGGCGCGCCCACAGCACGCCGGTGCCGGTCGGCCCGGCCATCTTGTGCCCGGTGATGACGTAGAAATCGCAGCCGATGGACTGCACGTCCAGCGGCAGGTGCGGCGCCGCCTGCGAGCCGTCGACCAGCGAGGCGATGCCGCGTTCGCGGCAGGCCCTTGCCAGTTGTCGCACCGGATTGATGGTACCGAGCACGTTGGACACATGCGTGAAGCCGGCCAGTTTCACATCCGGCGTGAGCATCTCGATGAACCTGTCCACGATCAGCTCGCCCGACTCGTTGATCGGTGCCACCTTGAGCGTGGCGCCTGTGCGCTCCGCCACCAGCTGCCAGGGCACGATGTTGGCATGGTGTTCCATGGTCGTGACCAGGATGCTGTCGCCCGGTTTCAGGCGCGGCAGCGCATAACTGTAGGCCACCAGGTTGATCGCCATGGTGGTGCCGGAAGTGAGCACCAGTTCGTCGCGATGCCGGGCGCCGAGGAATGCGGTCAGGGTGTCGCGCGCGCCTTCGTAGGCGCTGGTCGCTTCCTCGCCCAGCTGGTGCACCGCACGCGCCACGTTGGCATTGAATCGGCTGAAATAGCCTTCGACCGCGTCGATCACCACCCGCGGCTTCTGCCCGGTATTGGCGCTGTCCAGGTACACCAGCGGCTTGCCATGCACCTGGCGCGAGAGCACCGGAAAGTCCGGACGCACCTGGGCTGGATCCAGCGGTTTGGCGTTACCCGGCTTCATGCCGTCTCTCCGTCCGCCGGCAGACGCGCGGCCAGGCGTTTGCCCAGGTGCTCGCGCAGGACTTCGTTGCCGATGTCGTCCAGCGCCGCGCGACAGAAGGCCAGCGTCAGCAGCGTACGCGCCGCATCAGCGGGTATGCCGCGCGATCGCAGGTAGAACAGTGACCGCTCGTCGAACTGGCCCACGGTCGCGCCGTGCGCGGCCATCACCTCGTCGGCATAGATCTCCAGCACCGGCTGGGTGTCGATCTCGGCGTGTGGCGACAGCAGCAGGTTCTTGTTGCTGAGTGCGGCATCGGTGCCGTCCGCGCCCTCGGCCACGGTGATCGCGCCATGGAACACGCCGCGACCGCGCTTGTCGGCCACGCCGCGCCACAGGGCGTCGCTGGCGGTATGCCTGGCCAGGTGACGAATATCCAGACGCGTCTCGATATGCTGGCGACCACCCGGCAGGAAGGCGCCGCGCGTGTCCAGACGCGCACCTTCGCCACGCAATTCGGCATCGAACTCGTGGCGCACCAGGGCGCCGCCCAGCTCCAGCGCATGCACACGCGCCTGCGCATCCGCATCAAGCCGCAGGCGATCGTGACGAAACAGCAGTGCGCCGTCCGGTGCTTCCTGCAGGACGACCCAGGCCAGCTGCGCGCGTGCATGCAGCACGACGTCGCTGACCTGCGTGCCCAGATGCGTGTGTGTACCGGTGCCGATGTGGTGTTCGACCAGCGTCAGCGCGGCATCCTCGCCCAGCTCGACGATGTTGCGCGCATGCCAGGCCAGGTCCTCGCCTGCCGGCGCGCCGACCTGCAGCAGATGCACGGGAACGTCGATGCGTGCATGCCCGGCCACGCGCAGCACCATGCCGTCCCCGGCAAGCGCGGCATTGAGGCGGGTGAAGGCATCGGCTGCCTGCGCCTCGCCACGGGTCAGCATGAAACGCAGCGGCTCGGCATCCTCAGCCAGCGCCTGCGACAGCGGCTGCAGCGTCAGGCCCGGCGGCAGGTCATCGAGCGTCGAGAGATCGGGGCGGAACACGCCGTGGACGAACACCAGCCGCGGTCCATCCACGCCCTCAAGTTGCAGGCACGCCGCATCGACATCGCGTATCGCGGCATCGCTGTCGCCGGGCCGGAAGGCACGCCGTTCCAGTGCACGCAGCGTGGTGTATTTCCACGCCTCGCTGCGCGTACCCGGCAGGCCATCGCGCACAAAGGCATCGAGCTGCCCACGCCGGAAGGCATCCAGCCAGGGCAAACCGGAGCCGGGCATTGCCGCCAGGATGTCCGGCGCAAGCTCGGCAAAGGACTGCACGAACGCCGACGCCATCACGCCGCTCCCGCCGGCTCGCCGCTCTCGGCCACCCACGCGTAGCCATGGGCTTCGAGCTTCTTCGCCAGTTCCTTGTCACCACTCTCGACGATGCGGCCGTCGGCCAGCACATGCACGAAGTCCGGCTCGATGTAGTCCAGCAGGCGCTGGTAATGCGTGATCACCAGGAACGAGCGCTGCGGGTCGCGCTGCGCGTTGACGCCTTCGGCGACCTGCTTGAGCGCATCGATGTCCAGACCCGAGTCGGTCTCGTCGAGGATCGCCAGTTTCGGTTCCAGCAACGCCATCTGGAAGATCTCGTTGCGCTTCTTCTCGCCACCCGAGAAACCCTCGTTGACGGCACGGTTGAGCAGGTCCGGCGAGAGCTGCATGACCTTGAGTTTCTCGCGCACCATCTTCAGGAACTGCACCGAATCGAGTTCCTCCTCGCCGCGTGCCTTGCGCTGGGCATTGACCGCCGCACGCAGGAAATAGGTGTTGTTCACGCCGGGGATCTCGACCGGGTACTGGAAAGCCAGGAACACCCCGGCCGCGGCACGCTCCTCCGGCGCCATCGTGAGCAGGTCGCGGTCCAGGAAACGTACCGAACCTGCGGTGACTTCGTAGCCCTCGCGTCCGGCCAGCACGTAGCCCAGGGTCGACTTGCCGGCGCCGTTGGGTCCCATGACGGCATGCACCTCGCCCGCACCGAGCGTGAGCGAGAGGCCCTTGAGGATGTCCTTGCCCGCGACGCGGACATGCAGGTTTTCGATGGTCAGCAGATTCATGAGGGATGGGTTTCGTTGTTCATGTCGCGCTTCAGAGCAGCTCGATGCCGAACCGGCGCACGATCAGGGCGAAAAGAAGGAAGATCACAACCGTTCCCGCGCAAAAGGCCAGCAGCGCGGGGACGAAGCCGTACCGCTGCAGCAGCCAGGGAAAGCACAGGAACATCGGCAAGGTCGGGATCACGTACCAGAAGGTGTACCAGGCGTAGCTGCCGATGCGTTCGACCGGCTGGCGATCGACATGCATCCAGATCAGCGCCAGCACGGCCACCAGCGGAAGCGCGCCGATCAGCGCACCGAGCCTGCCGCTGCGCTTGGCCAGCTCGGATATCGCCACCACCAGGGCGGCGGTCACGGCGTATTTGGTGAACAGATAGAGCATGTCCCTCACGCCTCCGCACAGCGACGCAGGAGGACACAGGTGAATGCCTGATCGGTGCCGAAAGGCGTGCGATGCACGTCGCGTCCGGCGTCCACCGGCATGAAGTGCGGCGCGAAGCGTGCCGCCAGGGCATCGGCATCGTAGCGCACCACGGGAAGCCCACTGCAGCGCTCGGGCCCGTCCGCGGCGAAGGTGGCCATGAGCACATGCCCGCCCTCCGTGACGGCCTTCGCCGCCGCGTCCACGTAACGCTGCTGCAGTTCCGGCTCGACCAGGAAATGGAATACCGCGCGGTCATGCCACAGTGCGTAGCGCGACGCGGGCAGGTCGATTTCGGTAATGTCGCCGGCCAGCCAGTGCACGTTCGCGCCGCGTTCGCCGAGACGCTCGCGCGTCTGCGCCAGCGCCGGCTCGGCCAGATCCAGCACCGTGATGTCGGTCAGCCCGCGCTCCAGCAGGTCATCGACCAGGGTCGAACGTCCGCCACCGACGTCGATCACCGGCGCATCACTGGCCAGGGACAGCCCGTCGATCCAGCGCAGCGAGGCATCCAGATGCGCACGGAACCAACTGGTCTGCTGCTCGCCTTTTTCCCGGTAGATCGTCTGCCAATGGGTAGTCCGGTCTTCGTTCATCATCCGACCGCCCCCTCCAGTGACACCTCGAGCAGCTTCTTGGCCTCGACCGCGAACTCCATCGGCAGCTCGCGGAAAACCTGCTTGCAGAAGCCGTCGACGATCATCGACACCGCATTTTCCTGGTCCAGCCCACGCGCACGACAGTAGAACAACTGGTCGTCGGAGATCTTCGAGGTGGTGGCCTCGTGCTCGACGATCGCACTGGGGTTCTTCACCTCCATGTACGGGAAGGTGTGCGCGCCGCACTTCTTGCCGATCAGCAGCGAATCGCACTGGGTATGGTTGCGTGCATCCTCGGCGCCCTTCTCCACCTTGACCAGCCCGCGGTAGGCATTGGAACTGCGACCGGCGGAAATGCCCTTGGACACGATCTTCGAGCGCGTGCCCCTGCCGACGTGGATCATCTTGGTGCCGGTATCGGCCTGCTGCATGTTGTGGGTCAGCGCGACCGAGTAGAACTCGCCGACCGAGCGGTCGCCGCGCAGCACGCAGCTGGGGTACTTCCAGGTGATCGCCGAACCGGTCTCGACCTGGGTCCAGGAAATCTTGCTGTCGTCACCGCGACAGTCGCCACGCTTGGTGACGAAATTGTAGATGCCGCCGACCCCGTTCTCGTCACCCGGATACCAGTTCTGCACGGTGGAATACTTGATGGAAGCCTTCTCAAGTGCCACCAGCTCGACCACCGCCGCATGCAACTGGTTCTCGTCGCGCATCGGTGCGGTGCAGCCTTCCAGGTAGGACACGCTGGCGCCGTCCTCGGCGATGATCAGGGTGCGCTCGAACTGCCCGGTGTGCCCGGCGTTGATGCGGAAGTAGGTGGAAAGCTCCATCGGGCAGCGCACGCCCTTCGGAATGAACACGAAGGACCCGTCGGAGAACACCGCCGAGTTCAATGCCGCGAAGAAATTGTCACCGGCCGGCACCACCGAGCCCAGGTAGTTCCTTACCAGTTCGGGATGTTCACGTATGGCCTCGCTCATCGAGCAGAAGATCACCCCCGCCTCGGCCAGCTCCTTGCGGAAGGTGGTACCCACGGACACCGAATCGAACACCGCATCCACCGCCACCCCGGCCAGGCGCGCGCGCTCGTGCAGCGGCACCCCGAGCTTGTCGTAGGTCTCGATCAGCTTGGGGTCGACCTCGTCCAGCGATTTCGGGCGGTTCTTCGGCGCGGCGTAGTAACTGATGGCCTGGAAGTCGATCGGCGCGATCTTCAGCTTTGCCCAGTGCGGCATGGGCATGGTCAGCCAGTGGCGATAGGCCGCGAGGCGCCACTCGGTCATCCACTCGGGCTCTTCCTTGAGCGCCGACAGCGCGCGGATGATGTCCTCGTTGAGGCCGGCCGGCAGGCTGTCGGTCTCGATGTCGGTGATGAAGCCGGCACCGTAACGGCGCGAAAGGGCCCGTACCACCTCGGGATTGCGATCGGTCAGGCGGGAAACGGGTTCGTGTGTTTCGGTGCTCATGTTCGGGAATCCGGTGATTCGGTGACGCGCGGTCTGAAGTGGACAGGCTGCGCTGGCGGCTCCAGCATCTCGGCCAGCGACACTTCACGCAGGGCCCGCTCCACCACCGTGTTGATACGTCGCCAGTTGCCGCGCACCATGCAATAGGATTCATGGTCGCAGTTGCCGACGCTGACGCTGCACTCGGTCATGCCGAGCGGTCCTTCCAGCGCCTCGACGATCTCGGCCAGGCTGATGCTGTCGGCCGGGCGGGCCAGCCGGTAACCGCCACTGGCGCCGCGGAACGATTCCACCAGCCCCGCATGCACCAGCGACTTGAGCAACTTGCTGACCGTGGGCAGCTCCAGACGCGCCTCCTCGGCGATCTGCACTGCGCTGAGCACCGTGCCTGGCTGTGCGGCCAGGCAGGTCATGACCACGGTGGCGTAATCGGTCAGGCGGCTGACGCGGAGCATCGCAGGCTCGCAAGGATAAAACGTACCAAAATGGTACGGATTGACAGGCTCCGGGTCAATGCCGAACGTCGATCAACCGCTGCGGCCGTACACATCCTCGAAACGCACGATGTCGTCCTCGCCCAGGTAGCTGCCGGACTGCACCTCGATCAGCTGCAACGGTACCTTGCCCGGATTTTCCAGGCGGTGTTTGGTCCCGACCGGGATGAAGGTGGATTCGTTCTCGCCAAGCAGGAACACATCCTCGCCACGGGTCACGCGTGCCGTGCCGCTGACCACGATCCAGTGTTCGGCGCGGTGATGGTGCATCTGCAGGCTCAAAGCCGCACCGGGGTTGACGGTAATGCGTTTGACCTGGAAGCGCGCATCCATGTCGATGGAATCGTAGGCACCCCAGGGCCGGTACACCTTGCGGTGCAGCACCGCCTCACCGCGTTCCTGCTCGCGCAGCTGCTGGACGATGCGCTTGACGTCCTGCACGCGTTCGCGACGGGCCACCAGCAGGGCGTCGTCGGTGTCCACCACCACGGTATCCTCGAGGCCGATCATGGCCACCAGACGGCGTTCGCTCCAGGCATAGCTGTTGCGGCAATCGAGCGCCATCACGTCGCCATGGCTGGCATTGCCATGGCTGTCCTGTTCGGTCACCGCCCACAGCGCCGCCCAGGAGCCGACATCGTTCCAGCCGGCCTCGATCGGCAGCACCTTTGCGGCATCGGTGCGCTCCATCACCGCGTAATCGATGGAATCGGACGGACAGGCGGCAAAGGCTTCTTCGTCCAGGCGCAGGAAGTCACGGTCCCGTGCCGCCGCGTCGAAGGCCTTGCGACAGGCCGCCAGCATCCGGGGTGCATGCGCCTCCAGTTCGGCCAGATAACGCGATGCACGGAACAGGAACATGCCGCTGTTCCAGTAGTACTCGCCCGATGCCAGATAGTGTTCGGCGGTGGTCGGATCGGGCTTCTCGACAAAGCGCTCGACCGCCCGCACCCCGGTCCCGGGCGCCGCCTTGATGTACCCGTACCCGGTCTCCGGTGCATCGGGAACGATGCCGAAGGTCACCAGTGCGCCTTCCGCTGCGGCAGCGACAGCCTGCTGCACCGCGTCGCGGAAACTCGACTCGTCGCGGATGACGTGGTCGGAGGGCAGGATCAGCAGCAGCGGATCCCCGCCGTCGGCGGTGGCCTGCAAGGCGGCCGCGGCAATGGCCGGTGCGGTATTGCGCGCGACCGGCTCGAGCACGATGGCCGAGGGCTCGCAACCCACCTGGCGCAGCTGCTCGGCCACCATGAAGCGGTGCGCCTCATTGGTGACGACGATCGGCGCCTGGTTCCCGGCCAGCTCGGCCGCGCGCAGCCAGGTGGCTTGCAGCATCGTGTGTTCGCCGGCCAGCGCCAGGAACTGCTTGGGATAGCCTTCGCGCGACAGCGGCCATAACCGGGTGCCGGAACCGCCGCTGAGCAGTACGGGAATCAGCTTGTCCATGGTATGCAAGGATCCTTGATGTGGGTGTGCCTGCAGGCATTGACGGCCCGATGATGCGCCCATGCAGGTCGTCAGGCGGCAAGGGTACACGATGCACGTGTGCGCATGTCCTGCCCATGGATGGCACGGCGTGCGCGAACCGCTATGCTGTGACGGTTGCCAACCGCACTCAGCTCATGACCACCGCATCGCCCGCCGACCGCCTTGATCTTTGCACCCGCTGGATGCGGCACATGCTGGGCGACACCACGGCCCAACTGGAGATTGCCTCCGCGGATGCCAGCTTCCGGCGCTATTTCCGCGTCCATGTGCGCGACCGCACCCTGATCCTCATGGACGCGCCGCCAGAGCAGGAGGACATCGGGGCATGGCTGGAAATCGGCGCCTTGATGCACGCAGCCGGACTGAATGTGCCGGAGGTACTGGCGGCCGACATGGCCGACGGACTGGTGCTGATGGGTGACCTGGGTTCGTCCCATTACCTCGATGTCCTGCACCCGGACAATGCCGACAACCTGTACGGCGACGCCATGGAAGCGCTGGCCCGCATGCAGACCGGGTTGCACACGGACACCCTTGCACCCTATGACGAGAGCTTCCTGATCGGCGAAATGGAGCTGATGCCGCACTGGTTCCTGGGACGTCATCTGGGCCTGGCCACCGACCGCATGCAGTGGGATGTGCTCGAAGTGGCGTTCCGGCGGCTGGCCGCCAGCGCTCTGGAACAACCGCGCGTGTTCGTGCACCGCGATTTTCACAGCCGCAACCTGCTGGTCACTGCCCGCAACAACCCCGGCATCATCGATTTCCAGGGCGCGCTGGCCGGCCCGGTCACCTACGACCTGGCCTCGCTGCTGCGGGACTGCTACATCGCCTGGGACCGCGACCAGGTCGAACACTGGGTCGAATCCTATCGCCAGGGCTTGCGCCAGTCGGGCCTGCTCGATGCCGAAGTCGACGCCACGCGCTTCCGCTTCTGGTTCGATCGCATCGGCCTGCAGCGCCACATCAAGGTGCTCGGGATCTTCTGCCGCCTGCATTACCGCGACGACAAGGACGGCTACCTGCGTTACCTGCCGCGGGTACTCGATTACGTCTACCAGGTGACCGCCCGCGATCCGGAACTGACCGCACTGGGTGAACTGCTGCGTCGTGCCGTGGGCGAACGCGATCTTTCGCAGCCGGCCGCGCCATCCATGGACGATGGGCGATCCTGATGCGCGCACTGATTCTTGCCGCCGGGTTTGGCACCCGCATGCGCCCGCTGACCGACATCACGCCCAAGCCCCTGCTGGACGCGGGCGGCAAGCCCTTGATCGTCTGGCACCTGGAGCGACTGGCCGCCATCGGGGTGCAGGATGTGGCCATCAACACCGCGCACCTGGCGGAGCGCTTTCCGCAGGTGCTGGGCGACGGCAGTCGCTGGGGACTGCGCATCCACTATGCCCACGAGGGCACGACCCCACTGGAAACCGGAGGCGGCATGCTGCATGCCCTGCCGTGGCTCGGCGAGGCACCCTTCCTGGCCGTCAATGGCGACATCTGGTGCGATTTCGACCTGGCTCGCCTGGACACCGAACCGCGCGGCCTGGCGCAACTGGTGATGGTCGACAATCCGCCGCATCACCCTGAAGGCGATTTTCACCTGGCGCCTGACGCACGCCTGCATGAGAGCGGCTCGCCACACCTGACCTTTGCCGGCATCGGCATCTACCGCCCGTCGTTGCTGGCAAGCTGGAGAAAGGTGATCGGCGACACCGCGGGAAGCCGCTCGGCACCACCCCGTTTCCCGCTCGCCCCGCTGTTGCGCGCAGCCATGCGGGACGGCGCTGTCGACGGCATGCACCATCGCGGCCGCTGGACGGACGTGGGCACGCCGCAGCGCCTGTCGGCGCTGGACCGCGACCTGCGCTTGCACTGAGGATCCGCCACGGAAAAGGCCCGCTTCCGCGGGCCTTTTCTTCGTTGCACTGTCGTATCGACGGTCAGGGACGACGCGCCAGTTCCGGATTGTCGCGTGATACCGGCATCAGGTCCTTCTTCGACACGCCCAGCCACAGCAGGATCGGGCTGGCAATGAAGATCGAGGACAAGGTACCGATCAGGATACCGATCAGCATGGTGACCGCGAACCCGTGCACCGTCGGACCGCCGAAGAAATACAGCGCGCCCATGGTGATGGCGGTGAACAGTGAAGTGATGATGGTTCGCGAGAGGGTGTTGTTGATCGAGCGGTTGAGGATCTCCTCCGGCTCGGCCTTGCGCGCCAGACGGAACAGTTCGCGCACCCGGTCGAACACGACCACCTTGTCGTTGATGGAATAGCCGACCACCGCCAGCACCGATGCGAGTACCGTGAGGTCGAAATCGCGCCGGGTCAGGGCAATGATGCCAACCGTCACCAGCGCATCATGGATTTCGGTGACCAGCGCGGCCACCGCAAAGCGACGCTCGAAGCGGATCCACAGGTAACCCATGATGCCGATGATCACGAAGATCACCGCATAAATGCCGCTGGTCCGCAGCTGGGCACCCACCTGTGGACCGACAAAGTCCGGCGCCCGCGCCAGGGTGGCGTCCGTACGCCGTGCCTTGAGCGCGGCGAGCACATCCCTGGCCACTTCGGCGGGATCAAGCTTGCCGCCGCTCTTCAGCGCCTTCGGATCGGCCTTGGGCTGCATGCGAATGGAAAAATCGCTGTTGCTGCCCATGCTCTGCACCACGGCACGGTCGAAACCGCCTGCAGTCAGCGCTGCGCGCACGTCGGATATTTTCACCGGCTTGTCGTACTTCACCTGCACCAGCACACCGCCCGTGAAGTCCATGCTGTAGTTCAGTCCGCGGGTGGCAATGATCACGATCGAACCGATCATCAGCAGGACGGCAATGGCGATGCTGAACCGGCGCAGGCCAAGGAAGTTGATGTTGCTGTTGGGATTGAAGATTTCCATCGAATGCTTCCAGGCCGCTTACACGTGAAGGGTCTTGAGCTTGCGCTTGCCACCGTGGAGCAACGCGGTGATGGCATGCGTGACCGTGACCGAGGTGAACAGCGACGTCAGGATACCGATGAACAGTGTCACGCCGAAGCCCTTGATCGGACCCGAACCGAGCGTCATCAGGGCCATGGCCGCCAGCAGATGGGTGACGTTGGCATCGAGAATCGTCGCCCAGGCCTTTTCATACCCGGCACGGATCGAGGCCAGCGGGGTGGACCCGTTGCGCAATTCCTCGCGGATGCGCTCGCAGATCAGCACGTTGGCGTCGATGGCCATGCCCAATGTGAGCACGATGCCGGCAATGCCCGGCATGGTCAGGGTCACGCCGATCAGCGACATCACCGCCACCAGCAATACCAGGTTGAGCACCAGCGCAATGTCGGCCACCAGGCCGAACAGCTTGTAGTAGAGCAACGCGGCCAGCAGGACCAGGCTCAGACCCAGGATCACCGCGTCGATGCCCTTGCGGATGTTGTCGCGTCCGAGGCTGGGGCCGATGGTGTACTGCTCGACAAAGGACATCGGCGCGGCCAGCGAACCGGCCTTCAGCAACAAGGCCAGGTTGGAGGCTTCCTTGGGACTGTCCAGACCGGTGGTCGAGAACTGCCGCCCGAACACGCCCTGCACGGTGGCGTAGGAGATCACCCGCTCGCTGGTCTTGAAACTCTGCACGGGCTTGCCGTCGACCATCTTGGTCACCGGCACATGATCGACATAGACCACCGCCATCGGCTTGCCGACATTGGCTTCGGTGAAGCGGCGCATGGCGCGCGCACCGGCGGCGTTGAGCGTCACATTGACCTGTGGCGTACCCGATTGCGGATCGAAACCGGAGGTCGCACTGGTCAGCTCGTCACCGGTGACGATGATCTGCTTGCTCAGCAGACAGCCCTGCGGGCAGGCCTTGCCGTAATACAGGCGCGCATTGGGCGGCACGATGCCCTTCTTTTCGGCGTCGATCACGCGCTGGTCGGGATACATGGCAAACCCGGCCCGGTATTCCAGCGAGGCCTGGGCGCCAAGAATGCGCTTGGCCTGGGTGGTGTCCTGGACACCGGCCAGATCGACCACGATGTAATTGGTGCCCTGCTGCTGGATCAGCGGCTCGGACACGCCCAGCGCATTGACGCGGTTGCGCAGGGTGCCAAGGTTCTGGCGGATCGTGTTCTGTGCCAGCTCGCGGATCTTGGAAGGCTTGATGCGCGCATCGAGCACGAAACGGTTGCCGGTGCTGGGGCCGTTACTCAGCTCCAGGTCCGGGTATTCGGCAGCGATGGCATTCATCGCCGCACTGCGGTCGGACGCGGATCTCAGGATGGTGCTGATCTGCTTGCCGTCGTTGGACACCGACACATAGCGGATCTTCTTGTCGCGCAGCAACTGCCGGATGTTGCCCTCGTAGATCTGTTCCTGCCGCTTGAGCACGCCGCTCTGGTCGATCTGCAGCAGGAAGTGCACGCCCCCTTGCAGGTCCAGGCCCAGCGGCATGGCGTTGGCATGGATGGCGCGCAGCCAGTGCGGCACGGTACTGGCCAGGTTCGGCGCCACGATGTACTGGTCGCCGAGATCGTCCTTGAGCAGATCCACCGCCTTGCTTTGCGTGTCGTCATTGGTGAAACGCACCAGCATACGGCGATTTCCGGATTCCTGTGTGTCGTCACTGATGCTGATGCCGGTGTAAGGCAGCTTGGCCTTGTCGAGGATGTGCTCAACCTTGCCCTTCAGTGTGCTGTCGACAACTGCCCCGCGGTTGGCGGAGATCTGCACGGCCGGCACGGGTGCGAATACGTTCGGCAACGCATACAGCAGACCGAACAGCAGTACCACGGCCACCAGCGCGTATTTCCAGCGTGGAAAGTCACTCATGCCTGTTTTCCATTCGATACCGGGCCCCGCGCCCGGCGGATGCAAGCGGGATGACGACCCGGAAGGACCGCCTGTCCGGTTCGCTTACGCGTTCTTGAGCGTGCCCTTGGGCAACACCTGCGAAATCGCTCCGCGCTGGACCATGACCTTCACGCCCTGGGCCACTTCCACGGTCAGGAACGACTCGCCAAGTTCTTCGATACGTCCGGCCAGACCGCCATTGGTGATGATCTCATCCCCCTTGGCCAGGGCCGCCACCATGGCGCGATGCTCCTTCTGCCGCTTCATCTGCGGGCGGATCATCATGAAGTACATCAGCACGAACAGCGCCACCATCATCAGCAGGAAGCCCATGCCCCCGCCTGCCTGGCCACCCTGTCCGGCTGCCGGTGCGGCCTGGGCCGCCGCAATCATGAATGCATTCATCGGTTCTCTCGCTATTGACGGCCCGCCAAGGGTTTTCCTTCCGGGCCGGTAAAAAGACTGCGGATTATGCCATGAGCCCGCATGCCTTGCATGATCTTACCCGCCCTCGACTGTCCGGTGGCCCGGGAAGCTGAACTGTGCCGTCAGGGCACGCCGGCCGGAAGCTCGGCACGGAACGCCGCGACAAAATCGCCCAGACGATTCCCCGCGATGGCCTCGCGCAGACCCTGCATGAGCCGCTGGTAATGCCGAAGGTTGTGGATCGTGGCCAGCTGGCTTCCCAGCATTTCATTGCAGCGATCCAGGTGACGGAGGTAGGCACGGCTGAAGCCGTTGGCGCAGGTGTGGCAATCGCACCCCTCTTCGATCACCCGGGTATCGGCAGCAAATTTCGCGTTGCGGATGCGCAGCGTGCCGTGGCGGGTGAACAGGAAGCCGTTGCGCGCGTTGCGGGTGGGCATCACGCAGTCGAACATGTCGATACCGCGGCACACTGCCTCGACGATGTCCTCAGGACGGCCCACGCCCATCAGGTAGCGCGGCCGGTCGGCCGGCAGTTGCGGCACGGTGTGCTCGAGCATGCGGTTGCGCTCATCCTCTGGCTCGCCGACGGCCAGGCCGCCGATCGCGTAGCCGTCGAAGCCGATGTCGACCAGCCCTCGTGCCGAACGCGTGCGCAGCGATTCGTGCACGCCGCCCTGCACGATGCCGAACAGGTTGTTGGGGTTGCCCAGGTCGTCGAACGCACGGCGCGAGCGCGTGGCCCAGCGCAGCGACAATTCCATCGACTCGGCGGCCTGCTTCTCAGTGGCCGGGTATGGCGTGCACTCATCAAAAATCATCGCCACGTCCGAGTCGAGCGAGCGCTGGATGCGCATCGACTCCTCCGGCGACAGGAACACCTTCGAGCCGTCCACCGGCGAGGCGAAGGTCACGCCCTCCTCGGTGATGGTGCGCTTGTGCGCCAGCGAGAACACCTGAAAACCGCCCGAGTCGGTGAGGATCGGCCCGTCCCAGCGCATGAAACCATGCAGCCCGCCGAAGGCGTCGATCACCTCCAGCCCCGGCCGCAGGAACAGGTGAAAAGTGTTGCCCAGGATCATCTGCGCGCCGATCCCCGTCAGCTCACGCGGTGTCATCGCCTTGACCGTGCCGTAGGTACCCACGGGCATGAACGCGGGCGTCTCCACCACGCCGCGCGGGAAGGTCAGGCGGCCGCGGCGGGCCGCGCCGTCGGTGGCCAGGAGGTCGAAATTCAGGGAAGGCATCGGGGGATTATCGCGGGGCGAACTGTTTTCGTCATGTTCCTCGGTTCTCGGCAGGTTCTGCCGTGTTGCAGGCATGACCAATCCGGACGTGTCTTTGAGGCGCAAAAGCGGTTTCGTCTGGCTGGCGCCGGCCCGCAAGGGATCCCATAGGGGTCGTGGTGGCTTCCAATGTTCGGTGTTTCCGGGTGGTCTTGTTCCTGGATGTGTAGTGAAAAGCGGTTCCGACCGGCTGCCGCCGGCCGGGTCACTTTCTTTCTGCCAAAGAAAGTAACCAAAGAAGGGCAGCCGGGGAGCGCGCCCTGCGCGCCTGCGGCGCTACGGGTGCGTGAGGGGGCTCCGGGAGTTCTTCGACAGGGCATCCTGCCCTGGCGAAGAACCGGCCGGCGTCCCTGCCGGCCGCCCTGCGGGTCTTGTCCTCCACCCCCTCACCGCGATCCTCGGCAAGGGTGGCAAGTGGCAATGCTGCCGCTTTTTTGCTCCGCACCGGCGATTTCAGCACGCACGGCGTGCATGGTGCGAACTGAGTCCCCTTCGGAAGCGGCGCAGGGGGGAGGATCAGGCCCGCAGGGGGGCGCACATGGATGTGCGCCCGTTCGCCGCCAGCACAGGATGTGCTGTCGGCGAACCCCCGGAACCCGGAGCGGACCTTTCGGCCCACAGGGCCGGAAGGCGCGTACGCCGGGGCGCCCTTCTTTGGTTCGTTTCT